>VBNZ01000131.1 GCA_005877675.1 Gammaproteobacteria bacterium | reverse complement strand
TTCGGCGTCTTCAGCAGCTCGACTTCGGTGCGCTGCACGAGGTCGCCGATGTAGTAGATGCTCTCGGCTTTGAGGCAGTTGGCCGAACGCACGGTGAGTTCGAGGTCGTCGATCGGACGCAGCAGCACCGGGTCGACGCCGGCCTTGTCGGCCTTGGTCGATTCGGTTTCGCGACGCGTGAAATCGCCGAACACGGTGAGCTGGTCCTGCAGAATCTCTGCAGCCTTGCGCACGGCTTCTTCCGCGTCGATCGTGCCGTTGGTCTCGATGTCGAGAATCAGCTTGTCGAGGTCGGTGCGCTGCTCGACGCGCGCGCTGTCGACTTCGTATGCGACGCGGCGCACCGGGCAGAACGAGGCATCGAGCTGCAGGCGGCCGATCGGACGTGTTTCCTCGTCCGGGCGGCGGCGCGCTGTAGCCGGCTGATAGCCGACGCCGCGCGCGACCTTCAGGCGCATGTTGAGCGCGATGTCCTTGGTCAGATGGCAGATCACGTGTTCGGGATTCACGATCTCGACGGCATGGTCGACCTTGATGTCGGCCGCCGTGACGACGCCTTTGCCCTTCTTCGACAGGGTCAGCGTNNATCGCGACGTCCTTGAGGTTCAGCAACACCTCAATCACGTCTTCCTGCAGGCCTTCGAGCGTGGTGTACTCGTGCAATACGCCGTCGATTTCGACTTCCGTAATCGCCGCGCCGGGAATCGAGGACAGCAGCACGCGACGCAATGCGTTGCCGAGGGTATGACCGAAACCGCGCTCGAGTGGCTCAACCGAAACCTTGGCGCGATTGGCACCGATCAGTTCGACATGCAGGCCGCGAGGACGCAGGATGGTAGTAGGCGAATGTGCCATGAACTACGCTCTCCGTATGAGCTAAAGAATACAAATACATTTTGTGCGAAAAGGCCGCGTAGACGGCCTCTTGCGCGCCGCCGCGCAGATCGCTGCGCGCGGCGATAACTACTGGTGTTACTTCGAGTACAACTCGACGATCAGGCTCTCGTTGATGTCGCTCGGCAGATCCGAACGCTCTGGCAGCGCCTTGAGCGTGCCAGCGAACTTGTTCGCGTCGACTTCGAGCCAGCCCGGCGCGAGATCCATTTCCTGCGACAGCGTCAGCGCTTCCTTGATGCGCAGCTGACCGCGCGATTTCTCGGCGATCGCGATCTGGTCGCCCGCCTTGACCGCGTACGAAGGAAGATTGACCTTCTTGCCGTTGACTTCGATCGCCTTGTGCGCGACGAGCTGACGCGCCTGAGCGCGCGTAACCGCAAAACCCATGCGATAGACGATGTTGTCGAGGCGGCTTTCCAGCGCGCGCAGCAGGTTCTCGCCGGTGTTGCCCTTGGTAGAGGCAGCCTTGACGTAGTAGTTGCTGAACTGACGCTCGAGCAGACCATAGATGCGCTTGACCTTCTGCTTCTCGCGCAGCTGCACGGCGTAGTCGGACAGGCGCGATTTCTTCGCACCGCCGGCGCCATGCTGGCCCGGCTTCTGCTCGAGCTTGCACTTGGAGTCCAGCGCACGCGCGGCGCTCTTGAGGCTCAGATCAGCGCCTTCACGGCGCGCGAGTTTGCAGGTGGGACCGATGTAACGTGCCATTATATGTCTCTTTATCTTTAATGAGTCCGGCCACGCATGGCCGATTCTTGATTTAGCGATCGGTTGATCGCATCAGACTCTGCGTTTCTTGGGCGGACGGCAGCCGTTGTGCGGGATCGGCGTCACGTCGATGATGTTGGTTACTTTCATGCCGAGGTTATTGAGTGAGCGCACCGCCGACTCACGACCTGGGCCCGGACCCTTGATGCGCACTTCGAGCGTCTTCACGCCGTACTCCTGCGCCACGCGACCGGCCTTCTCCGCTGCGACCTGCGCCGCGAACGGGGTCGACTTGCGCGAACCGCGGAAGCCAGCGCCACCGGCGGTTGCCCACGACAGCGCATTGCCCTGGCGATCGGTGATCGTCACGACAGTGTTGTTGAACGACGCCTGCACGTGCACGATGGCATCGGTGACGACGCGCTTGGCTTTCTTCTTGGTCTTGGCAGCGACCGGCTTATTCATGGGTTGGGTGTTTCCGCTTCTTAATCAAGGTGGTCTATGGGTAGGGGTGCGATAAATCGCACCCGCAAATCAATTCTTCTTAATCGCGCGACGCGGGCCCTTGCGGGTGCGCGCATTGGTACGCGTGCGCTGGCCGCGCAGCGGTAGGCCACGGCGATGACGCAGGCCGCGGTAGGTGCCCAGATCGATCAGACGCTTGATGCTCATGCCGACTTCGCGACGCAGATCGCCTTCGACCGTGAACTTTTGCACTTCGGCACGAATCTTCTCGACTTCGGCCTCGGTCAGCGACTTGATCTTGGTCGTCGGGTCCACGCCCGCAGAGGCACAGACCAGTTTCGACCGCGTGCGGCCGATACCGAAAATACTTTGCAGTCCGATCACAACGTGCTTCTGGACCGGCAGGTTTACGCCTGCAATACGCGCCATGTTTCCATCTCCGATGAGGTTCTCCGAAACACGCCCGTCGGGAGTACTTCGGTCAAAATCTGCGCCGAAGCGCAGTGAACTGTTAATTATAGCTGGTTTTTTTTGCCACCGGAAGGGCAAAAACCCTTCCAATCTCGCAAATTCTCAGACAAATCCGCAGCTTTGGCGTGTTAGCGCCCGCCGCCGCGGCCGTAGCCTTTCAGGTTCGCCTTCTTCAGCAGGCTCTCGTACTGGTGCGAGACCAGATGCGCCTGCACCTGCGCGGTGAAGTCCATCACGACCACCACCACGATCAGGAGCGAGGTGCCGCCGAAGTAGAACGGCACGTGGAAATACTGCTGCAGGAACGTCGGCACTACGCAAACCAGGACCAGGTACAACGCCCCGGCGCCAGTCAGGCGCGTCAGCACGCCGTCAATGTATTCCGCCGTCGACTTGCCCGGACGGATGCCCGGAATCAGCGCGCCCGATTTCTTCAGGTTCTCCGCCGTCTCGTTCGAATTGAACACAAGTGCGGTGTAGAAGAACGCGAACACGACAATCAGTGCGGCGTACAGGATTTCATACAAGGGCTCGCCCGGACCGAGGGCCGCGGTAATCTGCTGCAGCCAGCGGATATCCGCGCCGTTGGAGAACCACGACGACGCCGTCGCCGGGAACATGATCAGCGACGAGGCGAAGATCGCCGGAATGACGCCCGACATATTCAGCTTGAGCGGCAGGTGCGAGCTCTGATTCATGTACGCCTGGCCGCCACCCTGGCGGCGTGCGTAATTGACCGTGATGCGGCGCTGGCCGCGTTCGACGAACACGACGAAGGCCGTGACCGCGACCACGATCAGCAATACCAACAGCACCTTGACGAAGTTGAGCTCGCCATTCTGCGCCATCTGCAGTGTGCGCACGGTGGCACTGGGCAGACCCGCGACGATACCCGAGAAGATCAGCATCGAGATGCCGTTGCCAATGCCGCGCTCGGTAATCTGCTCACCCAGCCACATCAGGAACAGCGTGCCGGCAGTCAGCGCGATAACGGCAGTAAAGATAAAACCCGGGCCCGGTGCGTACACGACCGGCGAACCGCCCGCGGTCGTGCCCTGGTGCATCAGCATCGTCGCAATACTGAAGGCCTGGAAACCCGCAAGACCGACCGTACCGAAACGCGTCCACTGGGTCAGCTTGCGCCGGCCGGACTCGCCTTCCTTGCGCAGCGCCTGCCACGCCGGGATCACCGAGGCAAACATCTGCACGATGATCGAAGCCGAGATGTACGGCACGACGCCAAGCGCGAAGATCGAGAAGCGCGCGAGCGCACCGCCCGAGAACATGTTGAACATGTCGATGAGGCCACCGCCCTGACGCTCGATCAGCGCGGTCATCGCCTCGGAGTTCACACCCGGCACCGGGATGAACGAGCCCAAACGGTACACGATCAGCGCACCGATCAGGAACATGATGCGCTGCTTGAGCTCGGTCAGTTTGCCGAGTCCTGCAAGCATGCTGGCCTGGGTAGCGGCCATCGTTACTCTACGCTGCCGCCGGCAGCGAGAATCGCCGCCTTGGCGCCCGCTGTAACCGCAACGCCCTTCAGCTTCACGGCACGCGTGATTTCGCCCTTCTTGACGATCTTTGCACGCTCGGCGCGCGACTCGACCAGGCCTGCGGCCTTGAGTGCGGCGAAATCGACGACGTCGGCCTTGACGGTTTCGAGCTTGTACAGCAGCACTTCGGAAACTTCGTGTGCGCGCTTGGAGCGAAAACCGACCTTCGGCAGACGACGCTGCATCGGCATCTGGCCGCCTTCGAATCCGGGCTTGACCTTGCCCTTGCCGGTGCGTGCGAACTGACCCTTGTGGCCGCGGCCCGCGGTCTTGCCGAGGCCCGAACCGATACCGCGACCGACGCGAACGCGCTCTTTGCGCGAGCCGGCGGCGGGTTTGAGATTATTAAGACGCATGGTGGTAATCCGATGAATTCTTTGATGGCTATCGGGAATTGGGACTCAAGACGCGAGATTCAAGAAACCCGCGATCTTCGATCCTCAGCTCTCGATCCGTACGAGATAGTTGATCTTGTTGACCAAGCCGCGCACCTGCGGCGAATCTTTCAGCTCGCGCACATCGTTGAGCTTGTTCAGACCAAGCGCCTTGACGCTCAGACGATGCTGCCACTTGCAGCTGTTCATGCTCTTGTACAAGCGCACGCGGATCGTGTCCGCCGCCTTGTTTTCCTTAGCCTTGGCCATAACCGGTCACCTCTTCGACTTTCTTGCCACGCTTGGCGGCGATGCGCTCCGGCGTCGCCATCGCTTCTGGCGCGCACGAGGTTGATCGGGTTGCGCGAACCTTGCGCCTTCGCCAGCACATTTTTCACGCCGACCACTTCGAGCACCGCACGCATGGCGCCGCCCGCGATCACGCCGGTACCTTCGGACGCCGGCTGCATATAGACGCGCGCCGCGCCGTGATTGGCCTTGACCGCATGCCACAACGTGCCGTTGTTGAGCTTGACGCTGGTCATGCCGCGACGCGCACGCTCCATCGCCTTGGAGATCGCAACCGGCACTTCACGCGCCTTGCCGTAACCGAAACCGACCTTGCCGTCGCCGTCGCCGACCACGGTCAGCGCGGTGAAGCTCATCTGCCGACCGCCTTTGACCGTCTTGGCCACGCGGTTGACGGCAATGAGTTTTTCCAGCATGCCGTCGCTGTTTTCACGTTCATTGGTAGACATATCTCTCACCTGTATGCCGTCGCTTGCGCGACGGACTTTTGCTTGCGGCGTTGCCGCTTAGAATTGTAAAAGTATAACTTTGTAAACTTAGAACTTGAGACCCGCTTCGCGCGCCGCATCGGCGAGCGCAGCGATGCGCCCGTGATAGCGAAAGCCCGAACGGTCGAACGCAACGCTCTCGACACCGGCAGCTTTCGCTTTCTCGGCGATCGCCTTGCCCACGGCCGCGGCCGCAGTCTTGTTCTTGGTGCCCTTGAGATCGCCCTTGATCTCTTTCTGTACGGTCGAGGCAGCCGCCAGCACCTTGTCGCCTTCGGCCGAAATGACCTGAGCGTAGATATGCTGGTCGGTGCGATGCACAGTCAAACGCGGCACGCCGAGCTTCTTGATATGACTGCGCGTGCTCTTGGCGCGACGCAGACGGGATTCGTTTTTCGTGGACATATTCGTCTCTCCGGAAAGCTGAAAGTCCTAAATTAGGCTTTCTTGGCTTCCTTGATGGTGATCTTCTCGCCGGCGTAACGCACACCCTTGCCCTTGTAAGGCTCGGGCGGACGGAACGAACGGATCTTCGCGGCGACTTCGCCGACGCGCTGCTTGTCGGCACCGGCGATCAGCACTTCGGTCTGTGTCGGAACCGTAATGGTGATGCCTTCCGGCGCCTTGAACACGATCGGGTGCGAGAAGCCGAGCGAGAGGTTGAGATCCTTGCCCTGCAGCGCGGCGCGATAGCCGACGCCGACGAGCTCGAGCTTGCGCTCGTAACCCTCGCTGACACCCTTGATCATATTGGCTAGCAGCGCACGCGTCGTCCCGGCGAATTTCGTCTCACCCGCGTTCTGCGTGCTGAGCTGAATCTCGCTGCCCTGCACGTCGATGCCCACGCCCTGCGGTGTGGCGAGTTTGAGCGTGCCCTTCGGCCCCTTCACAGTCACCGCATTATCGGCGACCTTGAAATCGACACCCTTAGGCAGCGTAATCGGTTGTTTTGCTACACGTGACATGAGTTGCTCCGAATTCGATTAAGCGACAGTGGCGATGACTTCGCCGCCGACGCCCTTCGCGCGCGCCTGCGCGTCGGTCATGATGCCGGCCGAGGTGGTGACAATCGCGATGCCGAGACCGTTCAACACCTTCGGCAGCGCGTCCTTGCCGCGATACACGCGCAGGCCAGACCGGCTGACGCGGTTGATCGTTTCGATCGCCGGCTTGCCTTCGAAATACTTCAGCGCGATCTCAAGCTCGGCCTTGTTGTTGGCCTGCTTGGTCACCAGGAAGTCGCGCACATAGCCTTCGTCCTTGAGGACCTTGGCGATTGCTTGCTTGGTCTTCGACGCGGGCATACGCACGGTCGGCTTGGCCGTTGCCTGCGCATTGCGAATGCGCGTAAACATATCGGCGATGGGATCAGTCATGCTCATGTTTCTGGTTCCTTAGCATCGATATCCGAAACGGATTTCGTATGGGTCTAAAAGTTGTCGGAGGTCCGCCTCGGACTTTCCGACCAATCAAAAAACTACCAGCTGGCTTTGCGCAGACCCGGCACGTCGCCGCGCATGGTCGCTTCGCGCAGCTTGTGACGGCCGAGCCCGAACTTGCTGTACACGCCGCGCGAACGACCGGTCAGCTCGCAGCGGTTGCGCTGGCGCGTAGGGCTTGCGTCGCGCGGCAGCTTCTGCAGCTTGGTTTGCGCTTCCATCTTCTGTTCGTAAGAAGATTTCGGGCTGAGCACGATCGCCTTCAGCTCCGCACGCTTGGTCGCGTACTTCTTGACGGTCTTCGCGCGCTTCTTTTCGCGCATCACCATGCAGGTCTTGGCCATTGCTATATCTCTGTCTAATTAGTTACGGAACGGGAAGCCGAACGCTTCGAGCAGCGCCTTGGCCTGCTCGTCGGACTTCGCCGTCGTCGTGATCGCGATATCCATGCCGCGCATCGCATCAACCTGGTCGAAATCGATTTCCGGGAAAATGATCTGTTCCTTGATGCCCATGTTGTAGTTGCCACGGCCATCGAACGCGCGACCGGAGACACCACGGAAGTCGCGCACGCGCGGCAGCGAGATGTTGATCAGGCGGTCGAGGAACTCGTACATCTTGGCGCGGCGCAGCGTGACCTTGCAGCCGATCGGCCAGCCGTCGCGGATCTTGAAAGTCGCGATCGACTTCTTCGACAAGGTCGCGATCGGCTTCTGGCCGGCGATCTTGGTCATGTCGGCGAGCGCGTTCTCGAGAACCTTCTTGTTGGCGGCGGCTTCACCCACACCCATATTGAGCGTGATCTTGGTGATGCGCGGCACTTCCATCGGGTTCTTGTAGCCGAAACGCTCAGTGAGCTTCGGCACGACGGATTCTTTGTAATGCTTTTCCAGACGGGTCGTCATGTCATTCTCCTCAGACGTCGGCCTGTTCGCCGCTACGGCGGAACACGCGTACCTTGCGGCCGTCGTCGAGCGACTTGAAGCCGACGCGCTCGCCCTTGCCGGTCGCGCTGTTCACCAGCATCACGTTGGATGCGTGGATCGACGCTTCGCGTTCGACGATACCGCCGGGCTGGTTGGCCTGGGGGTTCGGCTTGGTGTGGCGCTTGACCAGGTTGATGTTCTGCACCACGACGCGATCTTCCGCGACGCGCAGCACTTCGCCCTTCTGGCCTTTGTATTTGCCGGTGATCACGATGACTTGATCACCTTTGCGGATACGGTTCATGACATAAATTCCGATTGATATTGTTGTTACAGCACTTCAGGCGCGAGCGACACGATCTTCATGAAGCGCTCACTGCGCAGTTCGCGCGTGACCGGTCCGAAGATGCGCGTGCCGATCGGCTCGAGCTTGTTGTTGAGCAGCACTGCGGCGTTGCCATCGAAACGGATCAGCGAACCGTCCGCACGACGCACACCCTTGCGCGTCCGCACGACGACGGCGTCGTAGACCTCGCCCTTCTTGACCTTGCCGCGCGGAATCGCATCGCGCACCGACACCTTGATGATGTCGCCGATGCCGGCGTAACGGCGCTTGGAGCCACCGAGCACCTTGATGCAGAACAGCAGCTTGGCGCCGCTGTTGTCCGCCGCTGCCAACGTGGATTGCATTTGGATCATGGTTCTATCTCCTCAACCTTCCACGTTGTTACTGCGCGGCGCGCGTAACGACTTCGACTACGCGCCAGTTTTTGGTCTTCGACAGCGGGCGGCATTCAGCAATGCGCACCACGTCACCTTCCTTGCACTGGCCGTCCTCGTCATGCGCGTGCACCTTGGTCGAACGGCGGATGATCTTGCCGTACAGCGGATGCTGCACCTGGCGCTCGAGCAGCACGGTGACCGTCTTCTGCATCTTGTTGCTCACGACGCGGCCTTCGACCGTGCGCTGCGTTTTCTTCTGTTCGGTCATGTTCGTCTCACTTCGCGCCAGCTGACTTTTGGGTCAGCAACGTCTTGATCTGTGCGATTTCGCGACGCACGCGCTTGAAGTGGTGGGTCTGCGTCTGCTGACCGGCACCCTTCTGCATGCGCAGGTTGAACTCTTCGCGACGCAGCTCGATCAGCTGCGCGTCGAGTTCCTGCGCGGATTGTTTGCGGAGATCTTTGAGTTCCATCACAGCACCGTGCGGTTCACGAATTGGGTCTGCACCGACAACTTGGCCGCAGCCAGGCGGAACGCCTCGCGCGCTTCGATCTCGGTCACACCCTCGATTTCATACAACATGCGGCCGGGCTGCACGACGGCCACCCAGAATTCCACATTGCCCTTGCCGTTACCCATACGCACTTCGATGGGCTTCTTGGTGATCGGCTTGTCCGGGAACACGCGGATCCACAGCTTGCCACCGCGCTTGACGAAGCGCGTCACGCAACGGCGCGCTGCTTCGATCTGGCGCGAAGTCAGATGACCGTGCGTGGTGGCCTTGAGGCCGAACTCGCCGAAGCTCACCTTGTTGCTGACAAAGGCGAGGCCATGGTTACGGCCCTTGTGTACCTTGCGATACTTGGTGCGTTTGGGTTGCAGCATGATTAATGATCCTTCTTGCTACCGCGCGCTTCACGCGGTTCGCGATCGCCGCGCGGTTCGCGCTGCTCACGATCGCCACGGTCACGGCGCTCGCCACGCGGCGCGCCTTCACGCGGTTCGTCTTTGGTCTCGACATTGGCGGCGGCGAGGTCGAACACTTC
>VBNZ01000130.1:6543-13252 GCA_005877675.1 Gammaproteobacteria bacterium | reverse complement strand
CGATTGTGCCGCCGAGCGGCTGAGTGCGCTGTAAAGAATGGTAATCCGATTGCAGCCGAGAAGTGCCGGTCTTGGCCGGACTTGCAAATTGAGGAAAGGCTGTACGCAAAAAAATCCGTTCGCGTTGCATACGCGCCTTAAGGCGGATGCAACGCGAGCGGTAGTGGGGAAAGCTATCTCAGGCGATATCCCGATTCGGCGCAGGCGACGCAGGCGGCGCCGGAGGCGCGGGTGGAGCTGGCTGCAGTTGCGGTGTCGCGGGTGGCGCGGGAGGGGCGGGTGGCGCAGGGCGTGCCGCCGGAGGCGCCGGAGGTGCGGGCGGTACCGGCACGAACATGCTTTTGAACTCCGGCGCCTTCATGCTCAGCGTCTGCGTCTTGCGCTGCCGCAGCACTTCGACTTTCACGTCGCTGCCAGTGGGCTGCTCGCGCAGCAGGCGCAGCGCGTCTTCGGGCCGCACGACCTTGCTGCCGCCGATCGCGATGATCACATCGCCGGACTTGAGCGTCTTGGAGGCGTCCGCGTCCGCCGACAGCACGAGCACGCCATGATCCGCGCCGAAGTAGCCGCCGAGATCGGGATTGAGGCTGGCGAGGTTGAGGCCCCACCACGGCATCGAGAGGCTCAGATGCTCGATCGCACGATGCGCACTTTCCGCTGCGTGCTTGGAGATTTCCGCGATGCGTTCTTCCGACATCGCGTGCCTGGCCGCTTCCTGCGCTGCGTGTGTCGCGCGCTCGACCTGGATCTGGATGCGCTTGTCGAAGTCGGGCGGCGGTGGATTGCCATCGCCGAACACGAAATTGCCGTCCATATCACCGCTGAAGGCGAAGTTGAACGGCTCGCGACGTTCGGCTTTGACCGTTACCTGCACGGGCTTGCCGTCGCGCAGCAGTTCGAGCTTCACTTCCTGTCCGGTCTTGAGATTGCGTACCTTGTCGCGGCCTCCTTCGATCGCTTTGACGCCGTCGACCGTCGTGATCACGTCACCCGCCTTGATGCCCGCCTTGTCCGCCGCGCTGCCCGGTGTGACGGCACTGATGCGCTGGCCCTTGTCGTCGCGTGCGAGCACCACACCGATCATGCCGCGATCGGGATCGCCGATGTAGCGATACGCGTAAGTGCGCGGACCGACGTCGCCGAGCTGCATCGACAACTCGGCCATGCGTTTGGACATGTCGCGCATCTGCTGGCGCATCTGGTCGAGTTCCTTGCGCGCGGCGTCGGCCTCGGCCTGCGTCTGGACCTTTGGCGCCGCGGCAGGCGGGTCCGCCGCGCGCGCGTCGCCCGCAGCCAGTCCCAGCGCTATGAAGAAAAGTGGAATAGTGTACTTCGCCGATTTCATGATGGATTCCCTCTGTTACCAGACGGCGCTGCGTGCGTCGCCCGGATTGTTGGCAGCCGTGGCCGTGCCCGACTTGAACTGGTTGAGATTGGCGCCGTAGCGCAGCATCGCGAGGTCCTCGAGCAGACTCACACGACGCTGCCACAACGGCAGCGACGCGTTTTCGTCCACGCCCGAAAGCTGCACGTCGACGAGACCGATCATGTCCTCGAGCTCCGCACTGGCGGCGAGATCCTGTGCCGATTTCGGGGCCGACGCGGCGCCCGTATCGCGCAGCCAGCGTTCGAGTGTGTGCGAACGCGACTGCAGTGCGTCCAGACCTTCGCCATCCTGGCGATTCGCCGTGCCGGTATTTGTATCGTTTGCGACATTGTGTACTGAAGATGCGGCGGCGACCGGATTGGTCGCAGGCGTCTGCACGACAACGGCCGTGCGCGCGCCGGGCGTGCGCAGCGGCGCTGTGGCGATGAACGCCAGCATCGCACCGGCTGCAAGCGCAGCGGGCAGAGCGAAGCGCCGTACGCCGGCCGCGCGCCGTGGTGCTGATGCTGTTCGGTGCTCGAGGTGCGCGCCGCTGGTACTCGCCGGCGCAGCGGCGAGTTTCGCTGCGAGCGCAGGCCACGCGGAAGCTTCCGGCGCCAGTTGCGGCAGCGCGCGCAGCGCATCGCCGAGGGAAACCGGTGCGCGCATATTCAGCTCGCCAGGGAAATTCGATTCGATATCGGACATGACATGGATTCCACGGGTTCAAGCAGCTCGCGCAGGCGTTGGGTGCCGCGCGCGACCTGCGATTTGGAAAAACTCACGCTCTTGCCGAGTTGCGCGGCGATCTCGTGATGCGCGTAGCCCTCGACGTGATACAGCCACAGCACGCTGCGAGTCAGCGCCGAGAGCTTCGCCAGCGCGCGTTCCAGCGCTGCGCTGTCCGCGCGGACCCATGGCGGCGCTGCGTCGTCGGCGATCTCGATCGCATCATCGACGCGCTCGTCGAAATGCTTGTTGCGGCGCAGGCACATCAGCGCCTCGTTCAATGCGATCTGCCGCAGCCAGGCCCAGAACGGCGCGTCGCTGCGGTATTGGCCAATGCGCTGAAACACCTTGAACATCGCCTCGTGCAGCACATCGCGCGCACGCTCCGCGTCACCGAGCATGCGCAGCGCCAACGTGTACACGGGTCGCTCGAAACTTCGGTAAATCTGCTCGAACGCCGCCGCCTCGCCCGCGCACGCGCGCGCGACCAAGTCGTCGGGCAATTCCATTTGAAATGATGAGGCGCTCACAATGGGTAGGATGCGCCGGGGCGCAAAAGGGTCGCAACCCTCAGGGCGGGGCTTTCACTCGCCTGCGGCGAGCGGGTCGCTGACCCTTCATCCGTCACGCCTTGGCTCGTCATTCCGGCGAAAACCCTTGGCTCGTCATTCCCGCGAAGGCGGGACTGCGGAGGCAGGATGCCGGCGCGAACATTCGCGCAGCGAATGGCCCGTAGGGCGCGCGACAGGAGTCGCGGGTAATCCAGTGCCTTTGCTTCGGCTGCAAAGAAGAGAGCTTCCACTCGCCTGCGGCGAGCGGGGCACTTTCAGAGCAGGGCTTCCACTCGCCTGCGGCGAGCGGGTCGCTCACCCTTCGTCCGTCACGCCTTGGCTCGTCATTCCGGCGAAAACCCTTGGCTCGTCATTCCCGCGAAGGCGGGAATCCAGCGCCTTTGCTTGGGCTGCAAAGAGGAGAGCTTCCACTCGCCTGCGGCGAGCGGGTCACTTTGAAGCCAGGGCTTCCGCGCGGCTTCGCCGCACGGGTTACTTTTCTTTGCTTGCACAAAGAAAAGTAACCAAAAGAAATGCACCCCAGGCATTGCGCTTTTCGGGCTCCTGCCCGAAAAGTACGCAGCCTCGGCCTGTGTTCCGCCGATTGCACATCCTTGTGCAAGCGGCGGAATCGGCGCGATCCATCGCGCCGCCCCTGCGGGCATCGCGGCCGCTGCCGCCGCAATGCAATGGGGACCCCAGAGCAGCGCGCTCCTGCGCGCAGAAGCGAAAAGCGAAAGAAGCGCAGCGGCGCCGACGGGTGCTTGGCTCGGGCGCGCAGGATGCGCGTCGCTTCTGGGCCCCTTCACATTGCGGCGACAGCGGACGATCAGGCCCGCAAGGGTCGGCGCGGGACCGCGCCGATTCCGCTGGGTACATGGACGTACCTTCAGCGGAACCCGGCCACTGACGCGGACTTTTCGGGCAGGAGCCCGAAAAGCGCAATGTGAGGGTGTGCTTCTCTTTGGTTACTTTCTCTTGCACAAGCAAGAGAAAGTGACCCGGGCCGCGCAGCGGCACGGAAGCCTTGTCTTCAAAGTGACCGGGGCCGCGTAGCGGCACGGAAGCCCTGCTCTTTGAAAGTAACCCGCTCGCCGCAGGCGAGTGGAAGCATTGGCTCGTAAGTGACCCGCGCCGCGCAGCGCCGCAGGCGAGCGGAAGCCCAGGTTACGAGCGGAACGGAATCATCCGATTCCACCAATGCCCGTAATTCGGCCAATGCCCCTGGAAATATGCATGCTCGGGATAGTTGAGCTTGAGCACGCGCTCGGCATCCGACGCGAGCTTCTCCTGGCCTAAAGCACGATACGACAGCGTCATGACCGCGAGGGCATCACCGGCTTCGGGCGTGCGTTCGTATCTTTCGAGGATGTCCTTGCCGCGGTTGATTGCGGCAACGTAGGCGCCGCGCTTCAGATAGAACAATGCCACGTTGATCTGCGCGCGCGCGAGGTTGTCGCGCAGATAGATCATGCGCTGGCGCGCGTCGTCGGTGTAGCGGCTGTTCGGAAACTTGGAGACGAGCTCGCTGAAATCCTCGAACGACTGCAGGGTATTGCCCTGATCGCGCTTGGTCATGTCCTGGTTGGCGTAACGGTCGAGGAAAGTGCGATCGCGATCGAAGTTGATCACGCCGCGCAGGTAGTAGGCATAATCGACGTGTTTCTGCGTCGGATAGGTCTTGATGAAGCGGTTGATCGTCGAGTAGGCGTCCTCGTTCTTGCTGTCCTTGTACTGCGCGAACGCGAGTTCCATCGACGCCTGTTCAGTGTAGGGGCCGAATGGAAAGCGCGCGATCAGGCGCTGGTAGTACTTGATCGCCTTGGTGTTGTTGCCATTAGAGAGCGCTTCCTTGCCGACCTCGTACATTCTCTCGACCGGCAGCACCTCGGTTTCTTCGGTCTTCTTGTCGCGATGACAGCCGGCCGCGAGCATAGCGGCGAGAATGAGGAGGAATAAACNNTCGCATCGGAGACATTTCGCAGTGACGGCAGCCGGACGGCCGCAAGAATGGCGATAATAGCCCAAACCCCCCGCGCGCCGGAAACCCACGGCGCCGACACCAGCCAGACAGCATTCAGCATGGAAACCGAACAAACAGAACGCCTGACGCTGCCGATACCGGCTGAAGCAGCGGGGCGGCGCCTCGATCAGGCGCTGGCCGAGATGTTTCCCGACTACTCGCGCTCGCGCCTTACCGCGTGGATCAAGGCCGGCGACGTACTGCTCGACGGCGAGCCCGCCGTGCCGCGGCAAATCGTGCAGGGCGGCGAAATCGTCGCGCTCAATGCGCGACGCACGCAGGAAGTACCGCTCAAGCCCGAGCAGATCGCGCTCGATATCCGCTACGAGGACGACGATCTGCTCGTGATCAACAAACCGGTCGGGCTCGTCGTGCATCCGGGTGCAGGCCAGCCGGCGGGCACGCTGCAGAATGCGCTGCTGCATTTCGACGCTAAGCTCGCCGAGATTCCGCGCGCCGGTATCGTGCATCGTCTCGACAAGGACACCTCGGGCGTGATGGTGGTCGCACGCACGTTGCGCGCACACACCGCCCTCGTCGCCGCGCTGCAGGCGCGCGACGTGCACCGCCAATACGAGGCGGTGATCGTCGGCGCGCTGATTGCCGGCGGCAGTGTCGATGCGCCGATCGGCCGCCACCCGCGCGATCGCATCCGCCAGGCGGTGGTCGACGAGCCGCACGGCAAGCCTGCGCTCACGCATTACCGCGTGCGCGAACGCTTTCGCGCGCACACGTTGGTCGAATGCCGCCTGGAAACCGGGCGCACGCACCAGATTCGCGTGCACATGGCGCACGTGAAGCATCCGCTGATCGGCGATGCGCTCTATGGCGGCGGCTTGAAACTGCCCAAGGGCGCAACGGCCGAGCTGATCGAGGCATTGCGCAGATTCAAGCGTCAGGCGCTGCATGCGGAGAAGCTCGAATTCGATCACCCCGTCACCGGCGAGCTCGTGAGTGTTGCGGTCGAGCGGCCGGCCGATCTGGATGGACTGGTCCGCGCATTGCGTGAGGATGCGCGGGCGCAAAAAAATTAAGAGGTTCTCGTCATCATCCCGGCGCGGAACGTCGGGGCCGAATCGCAAGCAAGCCAACTTGGAGAAATTCATGCAGCGTCGCCGCACTTCGAGCCTCTGCGCCATTGCAGCCACCGCACTGCTCGCGGGCGTGCTTCCGGCTTTTGCCGTTGCTCCCGATCGCGCTGCGATCCGACAGGAAATCGCCAAGCACCACGACGAGAACATCAAACGCTTGCAGGACTGGATCGCACTGCCGTCGATCGCGGGCATGGATATGAACTACCCGGCCGGCGCCGAATACATGGCCAAGCTCGCGCGCGAGGCCGGGTTTCAGAAAGTCACGGTTCTCACGACCGACGGCAAGCCCGGCGTGTTCGCGACGCTCGATGCCGGTGCGAAAAAAACCGTCGGCCTGTACTTCATGTACGACGTAAAGCACTTCGACGCCGCGGAGTGGTCGTCGCCGCCGCTGGAGGCGCGCCTCGTCGACAAGCCGGGTATCGGCAAAATCATGATCGGCCGCGGTGCGGTCAATCAAAAGGGGCCGCAAGCCACATTCCTCGCCGCACTGCACGCATTGCGCGGCACCGGCACAAAGCTGCCGGTCAATCTCGTGATGATCTCCGAAGGCGAAGAGGAGATCGGCTCGCCGCATATCGGCCAGCTCGTGCATCGGCCCGAGGTCGAAGCGGCGTTCAGGAAAACCGTGGGCGTGTTCATGCCGACCGCGGATCAGGATCGCGACGGTGTCGTCGAAGTCGCGCTCGGCGCCAAGGGCGTCGCCGAACTCGAACTGATCGCGAGCGGCGAACGCTGGGGGCGTGGTCCAACGAAGGATGTCCATTCCTCGCTCAAGGCGATGCTGGACAGTCCCGCCTGGCATCTCGTCAAGGCGCTCGATACGCTCGTGTCGGCCGACGGCAACACGATCACCATCGACAACTATCCCAAGCCGCGCCCGCTCAGTGCGGAAGAAAAAACCATGATCGCGAACGCGGTGCAGCGCCGCGATGAGGCCAAGACC
>VBNZ01000130.1:0-6511 GCA_005877675.1 Gammaproteobacteria bacterium | reverse complement strand
CGAGTCGCAACCGACCGTGAATATCGAAGGCCTCGTCGGTGGCTACACCGGTCCGGGCGGCAAGACCGTGCTGCCGCACCAGGCCGTCGCCAAGATCGATATGCGCCTCGTGCCCGACATGAAGTTTGATGACGCGGTGGCTGCGCTCAAGGCGCATCTCGCCAAGCGCGGCTTCGGTGATATCGATGTCAAGGTCGGCGGCGGCTATGATCCGACTTCGACGAGCGCCGATGCACCGCTGATTCAGGCGCAGCTTGCGACATACAAGGCGGCCGGTGTCGATCCTGTGCTGTGGCCGCGTCGCGCCGGCTCTTATCCGGGCTATGTGTTCACCAGCGCGCCGCTCAAGCTTGCATCGGGACATTTCGGCCTCGGCCACGGCGGCGGCGCGCACGCGCCCGACGAGTACTACGTGATCGAATCGACCAACCCCAAGGTGCACGGTCTCGACGGCGCGGTAATGTCGTACATCGACTATCTGTACACGCTTGCGAAGTAGATGATCGTTGCGGATTGGCCTGCGCCCGAACGCGTGCGCGCATTCACGACCGTGCGCAGCTCGCCGGGAGCGTCGCGGACGCCGTTCGATACATTCAATCTCGGTGCGCACTGCGGTGACGATGCGGCGGCAGTCGCCACGAATCGTACGATGCTGGTCGAACGGTTCGACCTGCCCGCGGCGCCATGCTGGCTGCGGCAAGTGCACGGCATCAGCGTCGCCGGATTCGATGCCACCAATGCGCGCGCGCCTGCCGAAGCGGACGCCGCGATCACGCGCACGCCCCACACTGTGCTCGCGGTGCTGACCGCCGATTGCCTGCCGCTGCTGGTGTGCGCCGATGATGGCAGCGAAATCGCGGCGATCCACGCCGGCTGGCGCGGTCTCGCCGCCGGTGTGATCGAGGAGACGATTCAGCGTCTGCAAGCGCCGCGCGAACGCCTGATCGCCTGGCTCGGTCCCGCGATCGGACCCCAATCCTATGAAGTCGGCGATGAAGTACGCGATGCTTTTCTCCTACGCGATGCGGCAGCCAGCGCGGCGTTCGTGCCGACGCGAGCGCAGCACTGGCTCTGTGATTTGTATACTCTGGCGTGGCAGCGCCTGACGGCGCTCGGCGTCGGGCGCATTAACGGTGGCGGCTTCGATACGCATACCGATGCGCGTTTCTATTCGCACCGGCGCGATCAGCGCACGGGCCGTTTCGCCAGCCTGATCTGGATCGCGTAGGTCGATAAAAACCGGCGGCTGACGCGCGCAGCATTCGCGGCTTGCGTGCGATTTCGCGCAGCGCGTGTTACCGCATTATGGTGCGAGCGCATGCAGAAACGCATTGCGCCACGCGGTCACATCGTTGCGTGTGAGATGCTCGAACATGGTCGCCCAGCGCTCGCGCCGTTCGCTCTGGCGCATCGCGAGCGCCGCAGCAATGGCCTCGACGATGTCTTCCGGATCAGAAGGGTTGATCACGATCGCCTGCTTGAGCTCGTCGGCCGCGCCGGCAAAGCTCGACAGCACCAACACGCCCGGATCGTCCGGCGGTTGCGACGCGACATACTCTTTCGCGACCAGATTCATGCCGTCGCGCAGCGGTGTGACGAGGCCCACGCGCGCGACGCGGAAGAATCCCGCCAGCGTCGAACGCTGAAAACTGCGGTTGAGATAGCGGATCGGCACCCAGTCCGGCTGGGCATAGCGACCGTTGATCGCGCCCGCCATGCGTTCGAGGCGCTCGCGCAGTTCGTGATATTCAGGCACCTCCTCGCGCGAGGGCGGCGCGATCTGCATGAACGACACGCGCGACTGCCATTCCTGGTGCTCGCTGCGGCAGCCCCTTGGAATAGTCGAGCCGGTCGATGCCGATCGCGAGCGCACGGCCCTGCAGGCTGTCGACCAGGCGGCGCGTTGCGAGACTGCGTGCGGCAGTCGCCGACTGGCGCGCGATCTGCTGTGTGTCGATGCCGATGCCGAACGTGCCTGCGCGCAGGCTGCGCTTGTTCGACAGTTTGACCCGGTAAATCGGGCCGTCGTGCAGCGCGCACGGCGCGGTAGCGGGCTTACTCGTCGTGACGCAGTAGCGGTCCTGTTCGGGCGACAGCGTCGCACCACATTCGGCCGCCAGGTAGCCGAGCAGGGCGGCGAGGTCGCGCCGCGTCTGCACGCCGATCAGATCGTAGGCAGTCAGTGTGCGGAACAGATGCTCGTGGTGCGGCAGCGACGCGAGCATGTCCAGCGGCGGCAGCGGCACGTGCAAAAAGAATCCGAGGCGCGCGCCCACATCAAGATTGCGCAATTCGGCAGCGAGCGGAATCAGATGATAGTCATTGATCCAGACCAGGTCGTCGTCACGCAGCAATGGCGCCAGTGCCTTGGCGAACTGGCGGTTGACGTCCAGATAGCCAAAGAAATCCTCGCGGCTGTAATTGATCAGCGAAGGGCGAAAATGCAGCAGCGGCCACAGGATGCGGTTGGCGAAACCGAAGTAATAGCGCGCGTATTCTTCCTGAGTCAGATCGAGCAATGCGTAATCGACGCCGCCTGCGCGCTGCTGCTGCAGCTTTCGTTCGCTGTCGGTCACAATGCGGCCGCTCCAGCCGAACCATAGACCGCCGTGTTCGGACAGCGCGGCGAGCATGGCGGGTGCGAGTCCGCCGGCGGTTGCGCGTTTGGGCAGCGCGACGCGATTGGAAACGACGACGAGGCGAGGACTCACAACAAGTCTTCCCACCGACGCGATAGCCGCATTGCGCTATTGATCAGTCCGACCAGCGAGTAGGTCTGCGGAAAATTGCCCCACAGCTCGCCGGTGGCGGGATGCAGGTCCTCCGACAGCAGGCCGAGCGGATTGCGTCGCGTAAGCAGATGCTCGAACAATGCGCGCGCCTCGGCGACGCGGCCGGTCGCGGCGAGCGCATCGACGTACCAGAAACTGCAGATCGCGAAACTCGTCTCGGGTGCGCCGAAGTCGTCCGGCGCGATGTAGCGGAACATGTGATCACCGCGACGCAGCTCGCGGCCGATCACATCGACCGTTGCGCGATAGCGCGGATCGTCGTAGGCGACGAAACCCAGATCGGCGAGCAGCAACAGACTTGCATCGAGTCCATTGCCGTCGAAGGCGTCGACGAAATGTCCGTCGCGATGCAGTGCGCGCGAAAGAATCAGGGTGCGAATCTCATTCGCGCGCTCGCGCCACAGCGTCGCGCGCTCGTCCAGGTGCAGTGCGCTTGCGATGCGCGCAAGACGATCGCACGCGGCCCAGCACATCGTGCTCGAATAGGTGTGTACGAGTGCGCGGCTGCGGAATTCCCACAGTCCCGCGTCGGCCTGCTCGCGCAGGCGCCATGCCGCTTCGCCGCAACGTTCCAGACGCGCGTATGCGGCGGCATCGCCGCTGACCGCGAGACGGTGGTCGAAGAACAGTTGCGTCGCCGCGAGCACGACGCTGCCGTACGCATCGTGCTGACGCTGACGCCAGGCATCGTTGCCGACGCGCACCGGTCCCATGCCGCGATAGCCGGCGAGGTGTTCGGCCTCACGCTCGATGAGCTCACGCTCGAAATGGATGCCGTACACCGGCGCGAGCGCGCCATCGGCGCTGACCGCGAGATTGAAGATGTAGCGCAGGTACTCCTCCATGCTGCGCGTCGCGCCGAGTCGGTTCAGCGCGCGCACGACGAAAGCCGCATCGCGCAGCCAGCAGTAGCGATAGTCCCAGTTGCGCTGGGTGCCGGGCGCTTCGGGGATCGATGTCGTCATCGCCGCGACGATCGCGCCGGTGCCCTCGTACTGGCTCAGCTTGAGCGTGATTGCCGCGCGGATCACCGCCTCCTGCCATTCGGCCGGAATCGACAGATAACGCACCCAATCGCGCCAATAGTCGAGTGTCGCCTCGCGCATCGCGCGCGCGTGACGCGCGGGCGCGTCGGTCAGCACTTCGTCGGGGCCGAGCACGATATGAATTTCGCGATCGAGCAAAAACGGCAGTTCGTCGCGCAGCATCGGCAGCGGCGCGTCGGTAGTCGCGCGCAGCACGACGCCATCCAACAGGAAGCGCAGGTGATTGGAGCCGAATGTGCGCTCCGGTCGTTGCGCGCCGTAGTCGGCGAGCGGGCGCAGGCGCAAGGTGATGCGCGGCGCACCGGCGATCGGTCGCACGCTGCGTATCAGGCTCATCGGATGAAAATAGCGTCCGTATTGTTTGTAGCGCGGCGCGAAGTCGGTGATCTCGATCGCGCTGCCGTCGCTCGATGCGAGTTCGGTCACGAGCACCGCGCTGTTGTCGAGATAACGCTGGCTATGTGCCGATTCGCCGTCGAGCGCGATGTCGAAATAGCCCGCATCGTGCGTCCGCGGCGACAGCAGCGCACAGAACACCGGATCGCCGTCGAACGCGATCAGCGCGGCGATGCTGCCATTGCCGATAATGCCCAGATCGAGGCTCGCATCCGTGCTCATGCGGCTCCCTTGTGCTGCAACGCATGCCGCGTCAGTTGCAGCAACCACGCGCGCGCTTGCGCAACATCCGCGAGTGCGTGGTGCGCGACACTCGGCCGGCGCGCCCCGACGATCACGCCGGCGCCGCCGAGCGATTGCGCCATCGCGAAAGCGTATTCGTCGGTGTGATCGTCGCCGAGCATCCACGGCGTGCGTCCGAGGAATGGCGCCTGTGTCATCAGCGCTGCGAGCGCACGTCCCTTGTCGATGCGCGAGGATTTCAATTCGATCACGCAATCGCCGTGCTGCAATTCGAAACCGGGTCCTGCACACGCGAGGGCGACATCGGCGACCTGTCGCGCCACCTTGAACGCCTGCGGCGCGACGCGGTAATGCAGCGCAAGCGCGATGCCCTTGTCTTCGAGGCGCAGGTCGGGCGCCTGCGCGAGCAATTCGGCCAGCGCGGCGCGTGCGGAATCGAGCCGCTGCGGATCGTCGACCAGGCGCGTGATGCGGCCCTCGGCGCTGCGCAATTCCGCGCCGTGCTGGCCGGCGACCGGCAGCCACGGCAGGTGCAGCAGGGTGTCGATTTGCGCGAGCGCGCGGCCGCTCAAGATCGCGAATGCGCCGTCAAGCAGTGAGTGTAATTCGCGCAGCAGCCCGGGCAGACTCGCGTCGACATCGACGGTTTCCGGCGTTGCGGCAAAATCGATCAGCGTGCCGTCGATGTCGACGAACAAAGCGATCTCGTCCGCGCGCGGAATCGGTGGCGGGCGCGGGCTGTTTCCCCTGTGTTGTTGGAAACTGGCCATGGCGGAAATCCTTGCAGACGACTTCCCCGCACCGAGTGTGCTACGCGTAAACTGAACGCTGCAAAAGCGCGCCGCTAGGCTTGATTTTGGCGCAAATTATCCGCATTTCACGCGCATTCGTGGCAATTGCCACCATTACAGGGGCTCGCAATGCGAATGGATAAGCTGACTTCGCGCTTCCAGCAGGCGCTCGCAGACGCGCAGAGCCTCGCCGTCGGACGCGACAACAATATGCTCGAGCCCGTGCACTTGATGAGTGCGCTGCTCGAACAGCAGGGCGGCTCGACCGTGCCGCTGCTCGCGCAGGCCGGCGTCAACGTGCCGCTGTTGCGCCAGCGCGTGGGTGAGGCTCTCGCGCATCTGCCCGCGGTAAAAGGACAGGAAGGCAATATCAATGTTTCGAACGATCTGACGCGTCTGCTCAATCTGACCGACAAGCTCGCGCAGCAGCGCGGCGATGCGTTTGTCGCGAGCGAGTTGTTCGTGCTCGCCGCACTCGACGACAAAGGCGCGGTTGGCCAGGCACTCAAGGCGAGCGGCGCGACCAAGCAGCATCTCGAAGCGGCGATCGAAAAAATGCGTGGCGGTGAAAAAGTGGAAAACGAAAATGCCGAGGACCAGCGTCAGGCGCTGGAAAAATACACGATCGATCTGACCGCGCGTGCGGAGAAATCCAAGCTCTGGTCCGTATCCTGTCGCGTAAGACCAAGAACAACCCGGTGCTCATCGGCGAGCCAGGCGTGGGTAAGACTGCCATCGTCGAGGGACTGGCGCAGCGCATCGTCAACGGCGAAGTGCCCGAGGGCCTGCGCGACCGCCGCGTGCTCTCGCTCGATATGGGCTCGCTCATCGCCGGCGCGAAGTTCCGCGGCGAGTTTGAAGAGCGCCTGAAAGCGGTGCTCAAGGACCTCGCGAAAGAGGAGGGCAACATCATCCTCTTTATCGACGAGCTGCATACCATGGTGGGCGCCGGCAAAGCAGAAGGCGCGATGGACGCGGGCAATATGCTCAAACCCGCGCTCGCGCGCGGCGAGCTGCATTGCATCGGCGCGACCACACTGGACGAGTACCGCAAGTATCTCGAGAAAGACGCAGCGCTCGAACGCCGCTTCCAGAAAGTGTTTGTCGGCGAACCGAGCGTCGAAGATACGATCGCGATCCTGCGCGGTCTCAAGGACAAATACGCGGTGCATCACGGCGTCGAAATCACCGATCCGGCGATCGTCGCGGCGGCGACGCTGTCGCATCGCTACATCAGCGATCG
>VBNZ01000129.1:6629-8083 GCA_005877675.1 Gammaproteobacteria bacterium | reverse complement strand
CAGACGTTCTTCGCCGGCGTCACGATCAGGCTCGGCGTGTCGTCGCCCTCGTGGAACGGGCAGCGCGTCGCGATGTCTTTGCCTTGCTTGACCAGCGTGTAGCCGGCGCCTTCGATCAGGCGCACCAGCGACACCTCGGACTTCAACCGTTCCAGCTCTGCGTCGGCGATGCGGGCCATGCGGTGCTCCTTCTGGACAAAATGCGTCAATAGACGTTTGCGTGATAGTAATAGTAAACGCTATTGTCTAAACTGGGCAAGCCCAAGAAGGAGACCCCTACCATGACCACGCTGACCTTGTTACCCGTGGACATCGAGATGGATGACTTTGCCGAACGCCTGCGCAGCCTGCGTGTGCAGCGCGGCCTCACCCAGACGCGCTTAGCCGAGCTGCTCGACATGCCGGCGCGCAGCTACAACCGCTGGGAACGCGGCGGGCACGTACCGCATTTGGAGATGGCAGTCAAAATCGCCGAGATTTTGCAGGTCAGTCTCGATGAGCTTGTCGGCCGCAGCGAAGCCACCAGCGAGCCGGCGATCAAGAACACCGAGCTGCACCAGCTTGTGCAGGAAGTCGATCAGCTACCCGATCGCGAGCAGCAGGCCGTGATCGTGATGCTCGACGGGCTGCTGCGCAGCGCGCAAGTTACGCGTGCGGTCAATCGGCGCGGCACGGCGCGGCGCAGCGCCAGCCGTTAAAAGCAAAGCCCGGCGCAAGGCCGGGCTTTGGAATAATGCTGCATTGTATAAATTGCAGCATGTTAGATGCGTCGGGTGTGCCTATCCATGCTACGCAGCGGACACTGCGGACGGGACACCTCTCGACTCCTTGCTACTTGCTGATGCTCTGCAAGTCTAGAAACGTCGTCAGTAGATTGCGGCTACTTCTGCGAACGATTGTACCCTTTGCGCGAATGCGCACCTTTACATCTTGATACCCATCGTCATCCGGGTAGCCGGGATATAGTTGCTTGAGCATCCAAATAAAAACTTTATCGTCATCGAATTTGCTCCCAGCAAGGAGAAAAATCCCCTTCCCTGGGCATGCTGCATCTGTAAGTGACACACCGAAACCATGCAGCGCGGGCTCGGCGAGCACCGAGATATCTACGACTGAATTTTCATAGTTGGCGACATTGTCGACGATATCGCACAAGCTCGGATTACCAGCCTTCGTCGAACCCCTTCCCGGGCTCGACGAGGCACACGCGGCCAACAAAATAGCGAGGAAACTTACGAGTATCTTCATGATATGGCTTGTCACTTGCACGACTGATCAGCGGAAGCGTTGCTACACGCAGCTTCTATGGATTTCTGAGCCGCCTTGTTAATTGCGTCGATATTAAATCCCCCAAGAGGGGACCAAAGCCCTAAGGTGCTCCCTTCGAATACCGCTTTGCCGTAAGTCGCCTCCGTAGTGTATGCATTTACTTCCGTCTCCCTCCGTTCAATAAG
>VBNZ01000129.1:1353-6458 GCA_005877675.1 Gammaproteobacteria bacterium | reverse complement strand
GAAGTCTACTGTTGTTTTTAGCCTTTGACGTTCTTCCTCGGTGAGTCCCTTGCTGTTTGCAGCATCCCTAAGTTTTTGCGCCCCAATCTCAAATTTTGGACACATAGTTTCGTTCGTGCAGGAATACGCGATCTGCACACCCTTGCTCATGTCCAAATGCGGCGCACCAATGCTCGTCGAAGAACCATCGCCAGGCGTCGACGTCGCACCTTTGACCGTCATCCGATCCGGACCGTTGCTAAGGCTAGTAACGCTGACGCTCGTCAAGTGATTGCCTTGCAGTGTGCCGGTAAATGTCGTTGTTGTTGTCTTGCCGGTGGACGGATCGGTCTTTGTTTCATGACCAGTTACGGTCGAATTTCCGGCAGCGGTTGACGCACCACAGATATGCGATCCAGTTGCGGCCGTGCAGCTGTCAACCTGCGCGTAGTAACCAGTGGGGTCGGTTCCGCTGAGCGGATTATTCCCGATACACATTGCCGATGATCGGATCGACATTGAGGAAGCGGCCCAAGCTGTAGTCATACACCCGCCCGCCCATATGGATCAACTGCACATCGTCCGCATGGTCGTGCTTGGTGAACCCGTGAATGGTGTCCGGCAGATTCAGCGTGCCGTTCGGACGATTCGACATGTCGCCGTTTCTCGCCTTGCCGAACGCATCGTACATGCGGCCTGTCGGCACGTTGCTGTCCATCGTCGCGATTGTCGAACCGAGCCGATCTCTCAGCACCACCGTGACCTGATCCCCGCCGCTCGTGCGCGTCACGATCACCGGCCCCAGCTCGTGGACTAGCTTCACCCCCCCACCGACCTGCTCGTAACCGTTGGGACCAAAATAGCGCGTGGGCTGGCTCGAGGTTTCCACCGCCATGCCGTTCGGCGAGTAGCCCCACGTCATCGTGCCGGCGCCGGCTCGCGTAATGCTGCGCGGGTGATTGTCGGCGTCGTAGGTCGCGCTGATTGTCGATCCGCCGATCACGTTGCCGTTGGCGTCACAGGCGTAGGTGTACCCCCCCGCTGCATTGGCCGCGTGCGGTCCGCAACCACTGCTTGTCTGGTTGGCTAGTGCGTAGCTGTACGTACTCGCGTAGTCCGACTTTTGCGTGATATTGCCGCTGGGACTATAGCCGTAGGTGACTATGCCGCCGATGCTGCGGCTGGCCTGCGTCAGGCGCTGCAGATTGTCGTAGATGTACGTCTCGGTGTTCGTCACGCTCTGCGCGGTGCGCGTTTGCGAGATCAGATTGCCGAAGCTGTCGTACTTGTAGCCGATCGTGTCGCTGACCGAACCGGCGTAGCCGAGCGTCATCGTCTGCCCGGTCGCATCGAAGTCCTGGTGCGTGCCCGTGATCAGGCCCGGATACTGCTCCGCCACGATATGACCCCAGGCATCGTGGCCCTGTGCGACCCAGTACACGTTGTTCGTCTGCGCGTTGTACAGCGCATCAAGCTGGCCGTAGGCGGTGTAGCGCCGCTGGACGACGAGGCCGCTCGGATAGCCGAGTGTCGACAGCCGGCCCAGACTGTCGTAGGTCTGTGTCGTAACGAGGGTGAGATTGGAGCCGCCATCGTTGTGTTGCGTCGTCGTCTTGCTGAGTCGGGCACTGGTGTCGTATTCGTAGGTTTCCGACCAGGTTTGGGTGCCGGCGCGCGTGCGCACGACGCTGCCGAGCTGCCCTTTCGCGATTTCATGCGTCGCCAGGTTGGTTGGATCATACGCATACGTATCCACCAGCGTTTCATTGGCGGTGCCGGCCGGAGGATTGACCGGCGGTGTCTGCGTACGTTGCAAGGTGCGACCCAGCGCATCGCGGCTGGTGATCTGCGTCACCACGCCACGGGCATCGGTTTGACTCGCCAGTTCGCCGAAGGCGTCGTAGGTGAAGTTCCACGTGCCTTGATCGGGGTCGACGCTCTGCACGCGTCTTCCGAGCTCATCATAGGTCGCGCGCGTGACATTGAGCTCGACGTCCCTAATCGCCGCCACATGACCGGCGACGTTCGTCCAGTAGTCCGTCGTCTTGTTGTTCGCATCGACGGTCTGCATCAGCTGACCCAGCACATTGCTGCTTCGGCTCATGCTGATCGGTCCGTTGTTCGATCCATCCGGACAATTGCCGCTGACGCTGATCGCAGTCTTGCGCCCGGTGTAGGTGTAGTTCGTCGTCATGTTGTACGCAGACGTCGAACCGCCATCGCAGGCATTCGGGGCGACCTTAACCGTCGTGCGATTCAAGGCGTCGTAGGTGTAACCCGTGAACGCCGGCACATTGCCGGTGAAGTATGGTGCGCTCTGCATCAGCACCGTGCCCAGCTGATCGTATTCGGTCGAGGTCGCGGTGAAGCGGTATTGCAGCACTCCGCCGGAGGTGCCACTGAACTCGGCGGCGGCTTCTTTCACTTTCCGCCCAAGCGCGTCCATCCACGTCACTTTGGTCGGTGCTCCCTCTTGCACAGCCGTTACGCGCAAGACCGCATAGAGCTCATTCGCGTCCTCGCCCACGCCCGTACAGTTCGGATTGCAGCGTGTGTAGGCGCTGTTGATTGGCGGTACCACAGGATTGTTGTTCTTAGTTTGTGTCACCTGCGTCGCGCGGCCGAATGGGTCATAGACCATCGTCGTCACAATCGCATTCGGATCCGTAGCCGTGACTACTTGTCCATCGGCGACCTGATGGGTCGTCGTGGTCGTCAACGCCAAGCCGCTGGGATCCTGCGTGGTCGTCAGTACGAAATAGCCGTCGGCCGAGGCGCTCGTTCCATCGCTGGTATAGGTGTAGCTCGTCTCGCGCGTCGGCGCGAGCGCGGGGGTCGCGTTCAGGTCCGGCGCATTGTTCGACACGTTCGTCGGCAACCCGTAACTCGTCGGCGTCGGGTAGGTATAGGTCGTCGTCGCCTGCTGGTTCGTAACGCCGGACTGCACGGTCTTCGTGTGCGGGGTGCGGTCAGTATTCCAGGTGAAGTTCGACACCGCTGTCTGCGTTGGTGCGCTCGCCCCGCTTGGCAGCGCGTGGGTGCTGTCGTAGCTGATGCTCGAGGTCACGCTCGTGCTGTTGAGCTTGTCCAACCACCACGCCGTCGGGTCGCAAGTGTAGTCGTTGCTCGCATCCGTTTCCTGCATCGATACGAATACGGGGGATGCAGCTGTGCCATCGTCGTAGCGCTTGACAGTTTGAGAGGTGAGATTACCGCAACCGGTCGGGCTTCCCGCCGTGCCATCCCAGGTATTCGTCGTCACCGAGTGACCAGTGGCACCTCCGCTCAGATCGAAATCGGACGCCGCCACCGATGTGACGACGGGCTGAAACACCGTCGCACCCGTTCCGTTCGGGTAGCTGCTCGTGAGGACATCTCCCAGCGGACAGCTGCCTTGTGCGCTCTGCGACGATCCCGTCAGCGTCGCGCACTGGTAGGTATACGTGTCGGTATGCACCGTGTTGACGCCCAACGGATTACTCGGCGCCGTCTTGGTCACCACAGTCTGCGCTTTGCCGACCAGCGGAAACTTCTGATTGAACGTCGTCGTCGTCGTAAGCTGCCGCCTCTTGTCCAACACGCCACTGGCACTTCGACCATGTTCGACCGTGATGGCGCCAAATCCCTGGAATCCCCGCCCAAGGTGGTTGTACATCGCGTCCGTATAGCCGTAGATCGCCGAGCGGCTGCCGGAGACTCCGCCGACACCGTCGCTTTGCGTCATGGCATAGACGACCGGCATGCTGCTGGTGAAATAGAAGTGCCGACTATCGGTGGAAGTTCCGCTGATCTGGTAACCGTAAAATCCGTTGCCGCTTTCGTTGTCTTGCTTGAGCGTCGCGGCAGCCGAGAGCGGCGTGTAGGACCACGTGGCCTGATCGCCGAGTGCGTTGGTCGCGCTGGTCAGCAACGCCGGCAGCACCAGGCTCTGGCCGTCGGGCGAGGCGCCCTGATTGGTGTTGACGTAGATGTCGGCGTGCGTGTCGCAATAGCACGGATTGGTGCCGGAGCTGTTGTCGCAAGGCTTGGTCGTACCTGCAATCGCTGTATTCGGACCGTTTGTCCCATCCGCGACGACGGCGCATTGCTTCACCGATGCCGAAGCAGTGGGTCCGTAGACGATGTCCCGATTGTCACAGCCGATAGTGAAGATCAGATCCTGCAATCCGTCACCATACAGATCGTCCGTGTTGCCCACGTTCCTAGCTTGAAGGTTCGTAAGGCGTGAAATCAGCGGCAACGCCGTAGTCTGGACAGTAAACGCGCCGGACGAGGTCTGCACAAATTTCAGCATCGACAGATGGTAGACGCTGTTATCGAACAGCGTCGCGTTGGGTATCGCCGCTGGACCGGCATATCCGGTATATAGACCGTAGGCAGGCAATGAGCCCCAGGTGTACTTGAAACCTTGTACCTGCAGCGGGTCTGCAGCACCGGGCATGGTGACGCTCGTCGTGCCCGGGTCTTCCGGACAAGCATAGGCGGCGCAAGTATACGGCGCCCCCCCGGTGGCGCCGCCGCCGGGTGGACACCCTTCCGTTCCAGTCCATTGGAACTTAACGGTTTGGCACGTCTTGACCGCGAACGCCGATGGGCCCGTCTGCGGAATGAGGATATCGGGCTTGCCGTCACCATCCGCATCCAGATTGGGCACTCGGCCGGCGTAGCGAAATTGCTTCGATTTGTAGTTGGCGCCTACGACATCCAGTCCCGCCGAGCTCCCTGTGGGGATTTCCGGACCAAACGTGCCGTTACCCTGATTGAGGCGTATCCGCCATGTGGGCCCACCCATCTGTGCAGGTCGCGCGATGACCCAATCTTCTAGGCCATCGCCATTCACATCCATGAATTGCGCGAGTACCGTTGTGCTTGTCGAAACGCCCGTTGGATAGGACCAATAGCAATCGTTGGTATCCGTGTTTGCCGCGCTGATCGTGCTGTCGGTAAGGCCCATCGCGGTACACGGCTGCAATGCCACACTCACGCTTCCGCCAGAGAGAGTCGTCAATAACACGCCATCGAAATGCGTCGAACCCGCGACCCCCAGACCCTCCACCTCGGTGCGCAGGAAAATATCCGGCAGTCCGTTCCCGTCGAAATCGCCGATGTGATCGACCTTCTGCTGC
>VBNZ01000129.1:603-1255 GCA_005877675.1 Gammaproteobacteria bacterium | reverse complement strand
AGCCCGCGGTTACCGGGTGTGTTCGAGCAATTCACCGTATCGCTGCGGACGAGGGCGATGTCGATTCGCCCGTCGCCGTCGAAATCTCCGGGGTAGATCTCTCCGGTGATGTTCCCGGGGATATTCGAGTTGACGGTAGTGAAAAGACTGCTGAAGGTACCGTTGGCGGGAATCGGCGTGCCGCGTGCCAAGTTCCACACCCCAAACGAGAGCGTGGTGCCGCCGTACTGGATCAATTTCGCCCGACCATCGCCATCGATATCGACATAAGCAGTCGGCTCGATACTGAACGCCGTGTTGGACAAATCGACGACGGCGCCAAGAGCGCTGGCGCTGCGATTCGGGCCGAATTGCGCAAGGTACGTGTGCGTGCCTGCGGAATCGGTCGTCGATATAGCCAACTCACGCGTACCATCGCCGTCCAGATCGCCGATCGAGTGGAATGAGCGCGGGGGCGCGGTGGATTGATCCGAATTGCTCGCGAGCGACAAGCCGGTGATCTGGCTCACCGTAAAGTTGCTACTCGAACCAATGAGGTCATCGGCGTATGTGAAGTTCGTTGCGTCGTGACAGGGACTCTGCGCGCCAGCGCACTCCCGCATCGACATCATGAGGAGACGCCCGCTGTAGAAGGACACGGTGTACGTCGGCG
>VBNZ01000129.1:0-578 GCA_005877675.1 Gammaproteobacteria bacterium | reverse complement strand
ACAGTGCCTGCGTCTGCATCGTCACACCACCGGCGAGATAGCTCGACGAAACATCACTCGCGCCCAAACCACCCGAACCCGATCGAGGCGCATACGCAAAAGTCACGTGGCGATTGCCCACTGTGCCCGCGGACCCGGTATACGTGATGGTCGAGATCAGCACTTCGCCGTTGGTCTTATCGACATACGCATAAGACTGGTTGTTGCCGACGCGATCTTCGATCTTTTCGACCAGCCAGCTCAGCGTGGTGCTACCCGGGTTGACTCTGGAATTTGCACTGGACGCGCTGCAGGAACTGCCGCTGACTACGGCGCCGTAATGCAGTATGCGGCCATCCTTCTGCTCGACTTTGAAGCAAGCGCCGGTACCCGTCAGCGATCCGACCTGCGTAACCCGCGCGTAACTGTCGACCTCGGTGCGATATTGCGTGCCGTTGGCCCCATACGTTCCAGACACGGCAACCAATCGCTGTCCGTCCAGACATAGTTTGTCCGTTGCCGAATAGTTGACGCCCTGAGTCTTCGCGTCTTGTTCGGGCGTCGAGGGGCAGCGATGGATCGAGCTTAGCCCCGAGATT
>VBNZ01000128.1:7311-8369 GCA_005877675.1 Gammaproteobacteria bacterium | reverse complement strand
ATCTTTCTGGTCAACCTGCCGTTCGGCCTGGCCGGATTGTGGATGACGCGCCGCTACATGCCCGACTATCGCAGCGCGGAGCGCGTGCCGCTCGACCTTATCGGCTTCGCACTGTTCGGCATCGGCGTCGCCGGCATTTCGTGGGCACTGGAACAGGTCATCGACGCAAATTACGCGCAGGCCGGCGTTGCCGCCGCGACTTCTGCACTGCTGCTCGCGACCTACACTTGGCGCAGCCTCGCGCTCGCGCATCCGATCGTCGATCTGCGCCTGCTGCGCATCACGAGCTTTCGCATCGGCATCAACGGCGGCTTCAGCACACGCCTTGGCGTTCGCAGCATCTATTTTCTGCTCACGTTGCTGTTTCAGGTCGGCTTCGGCTACTCCGCCATCGCCGCGGGTCTGCTGCAGATGCCGCAGGCGCTGGCGATGGGCTATCGCCGCGTGCTGCTCGCGAACACTGCGCTGGCGGGCCTTGCGATCCTGTCGTTCGCCACATTCACGCCGACGACACCGCTGTGGCTGATCTGCGTCCAAGTGTTCGCCTCCGGCGCGGTGATGTCGCTGCAGTACGCGGCGCTCAACACGCTGGGCTTCGTCGATCTTGCGCCAACGGAAGCGAGTATGGGCTCGGCGATGACCAGTACCGCGCAGAACCTGTCGATGAGCTTCGGCGTCGCCTTCGGTTCGCTGCTGATGGCGTTCTTCCTGCCCGCAGACGTGGTGCAGGGCGCACACTACATCGCGGCCTTCCACGCGACCGTCATCGTGCTCGGCCTTGTCACGCTGCTGTCATCGCTGGTATTTCTGCGTCTGCCGCACAGTGCGGCGGCATAGCGAATTCTAGAATCACGCAGCCAGCTGCTCGGGGCGCGATGCACGCAGCGCCAGCGCCATGCGCCGCACGGCTTCATCGAGTTCGCGCTCGTTCTGATAGCTGAAACCGAGGCGCAGGAATGGGATCGCGCGTTGCGCAAAATCGTAGCGCGAACTGTCCGCAAACTCGACGCCCGCGCGCGCGCATGCGCGTGTCCACGCAGCGACATCGATAGCCTCGT
>VBNZ01000128.1:487-7293 GCA_005877675.1 Gammaproteobacteria bacterium | reverse complement strand
AGCCCGCCCTGCGCGAGACGGAAATCGACCGCGCTACCGAGCCGGCGCGTCAGGGTCGCGGCCAGCGCATCGCGGCGCACCGCGTAGAGGCGGCGCATGCGGCGCAGGTGGCGCAGCAATTCGCCGTCTTCGAACAGCTCGGCGATCGCGCACTCGATCGCCGCATCGCCACGCGCATCGCTGGCTGCGCGCAACGCGGCAAGGCGCGCGAACACCGGCGCCGGCGCGGTGACGAAGGCCGTACTCGCACCGGGTGCGAGTAGGCTGGCGAGCGAACCGATATAGATCGTGTTGGCGCCACCCGCGCCAGCCGCGATCGGCAGGATCGGTTTGCCGGCGTAGTGGAATTCGTGATCGTAATCGTCCTCGACGATGGCAAAGCGGTGGCGCAACGCGAGCGCGGCAAGACGTGCACGGCGCGCGGCCGACATCACCACCGTGGTCGGAAACTGATGATGCGGCGTCAGGAACACCGCACGGATGCGCTCACGCGCGAGCAGCGCCTCAAGCGCATCGACATCGAGCCCCTCGGCATCGATCGGCACCGGCACGAGGCGCGCGCCGGCGAGCCTGAGCACGCTCCACGCGGGCGGATAGCCCATCGCCTCGACCGCTACGACATCGCCCGGCGCGAGCAGCATGCGTGCGACCAGATCGATACCCTGCTCGATGCTGCGCGTGACCATCACGTTGTCCGCGCCGATCGCGAGTCCGCGAGTGCGCGCGAGCATTGCGGCGAGCTCCTCGCGCAGGCGCGCGTGTCCGCATGAACCTGCATTTGCGGACAGCATGCGCCCGCGCTGCCCGATCGCGCGCCGCAGCGCGCGGGCGAACTCGCGCGCGGGAAACAGGCGCGGGTCGGGCATGCTGTGCAGCAGCAGCGCACCGGGCAGCGGCGGCGAGATCGACGGCGCCGCAAGCGACGGCGCCGCGAGTGGATAGGTCGGTTGATCGCTATGCATACGCACCGGCAGGCGGCGCGGCCATGCTGGCGCGGCATCGGCCACGAACGTACCGCCGCCGATGCGCGTGCTCACCTGCCCTTCGGCGATCAACTCGCGGTACGCCGCCATCACGGTATTGCGATTGACGCCGAGGCTGCGCGCAAGTTCGCGCGATCCCGGCAAGGCCTCGCCGGATTTGAGCCGACCGGCGCGGATGTCGTGCGAGATCGCGCTCGCCAATTGCACGAACAGCGGCTGCGCGCGCGCGGGGTCAAGCGGTACTGCCAGTTCCCATCGACGCATGACTCTTTCTCCAAGGTGGAAACGGAAACTTTGAACGATTCAAAGTTTCCCGCGAGACCTGACGCTTCATTGCGAATCTGGCGCGTAAGCGATTGGTTCGCGCAGCCGAGTCCAGGCGTGTGCCGGACTCGGCGCGCTCTGACAAATCCAGGACGGTTTTATTCACAGCCTCAGAAACTGTAGACGTAACCGGACTAGCACTCGTCGCAAAACCGGTGCTCCCGATGCAGCCGGTGCGGCGCGATTCTTCTTATCGCAGTGCTTTCTCAACCCATAGCGTTCCTAACCAGGGAGATATCCATGCACATCGCTTCACACAAGGCTTTGCTCGGCGCGCTGATTGGCGCGCTCATGTCGACGACCGCCGTCGCCGCAACACCTACTTACCACGTCGCCGTGCTGCCGACCTTCGGCGGCACGCGCAATCAGGGCAACAGCGTCAACGATGCGAATGTGGTCGCGGGCGTGTCGACCAAACCGAACAGTCCCACGCGCCATGCCACGGCGTGGTACGGCGATCAGATCGTCGATCTCGGCACACTCGGCGGCGTCAACAGTTCCGTCGCGTGGCCGGTGAAGAACAATCACGATCGCATCGTCGGCATTTCGCAGACGACGACGCCCGAACCGAACGGCGAGCTGTGGAGTTGCGCGCCGTTCTTCGCGTTCCCTTCCAATCCGACCTCGAGCGGCTACACCTGCCTCGGTTTCGCCTACAGCGACGGCGCAATGCACGCGTTGCCGACGCTCGGCGGCAACAACGGTTACGCCGCCGGCGCCAACAATCGCGGCGAGATCGTCGGCTGGGCCGAGACGCCGCTGCGCGATCTCACCTGCGAGGGCGCGCTCGGGCCGAGCCACCAGGTGTTGCAGTTCCTGCCGGTCGTGTGGCGACCGGGCGAAGGGCGCGGCGCGGCACGCACACTACCACTGCTGCAGGGAGATTCTTCGGGCTCCGCGGTCGCGATCAACGACGCCGGGCAAGTCGTAGGCATCTCGGGCGCGTGCGATCAGGCGGTCGGACGCTACACCGCGGCGCATGTCGTGCTGTGGGAAAACGGCACGGTGACCGATATCGGCAAAGGCACCCTCACGACACCGTTCTGGAATACCGCCGTGGCGATCAATCAGCGCGGCGACGTCGTCGGCTTCGCCGGCGATCCGTCCGATCCCAGCGGCAATATCACCCACGCATTTATCTGGACGCGCGCGGGCGGGTTGCAGTTCCTCAACAACGCGCCCGACGACAACAGCACCGCAACGGGCATCAATGACGCGGGGCAGGTGTCGGGCTACTTCGCCGATGCGAGCGGCGCGCTGCGCGGATTCATGTGGGACGGCAGCTTCCACGATCTCAACGACCTGCGCGCACCGGGCGATACGACGTTCATTGCGCTGGCCGACGACATCAATAACAACGGCGTGATCACCGGCCGCAGCGCAACGATCGCGGGAGTGCGCTATGCGATCACGCTGACGCCGGCGACGCCGTAACGCGTTGGGCGCGTCTGCGACGATACCGCGTCGCAGTGCGTCAGTGACAGAGGAGTTTTCCAGGTTGTGTCGCCCCTTCGGGGCCGGGGTCCGCGTCCCCGGTCCCGTCTTTTTTTGGAGCCAACTCAATCCGACATGCCGCGAATCGTCCACAGATCGCTCGCCAGCTGCGGATTGGTCAGGTAGGCGTACGGCATATAGAAGTAGCCTTTCGCACCGTAACCCGTGCCCCAGGAGTTGCGGAAGATGAAGCACTGTTTGGTGTCGTCATAGCCGACCGCGAGCACGGCGTGACCGCCGACGGGACGCTCGTGCGCGGCGGGCAACGGCATCACGGTCGTTGGATCGCTGTACCAGTTATTGTATACGGTGAATCCGAATACGAACGGATAGCCTTCGGCGAGGCAGCCTTTCATCTGCATCAGTGTCTGCTGCACACGCAGATACAACTTCGCAGTATACTTTTTCGCATCGGCGTAACAGGCCGCGGGCGGCTTCTCTCCCGCGGGCGCATCCGTGGGAAACGGTGCGTTCTCGCTCGGTGCCGGCGTGTCGTTGTAGGGCCATTCGGTTTCCGCGCAGACGCCCTGCTTGGAAACCGTCTTGATACCATCGCGAAGCTGCGCACCCGCGTCGTATTGCACGCTGTGCTCGATCACGCGTTCGTTGTAGTAAATGAACAGGCGCGACGGCATGAAGTCGGGCTTCTGCTTCGCCTTGTGCCGATCAAACTGCACCGCGGCAGCGATCGCATTAGCGGTGCAGCTGCCGATGCGGCCTTGGCTGTAGACCGGCGGACAACTCTTGCGTAAGTCGATCTTCGCCGGCATCGCTTTCAGTTTCGGCAGCGGTGCCGAATAGAAATAGTCGCGCTGGTCGGGCAGGTCGCGGTGCCAGCCAAGATGCTTGTGCTTCGATTTTTCCGCCACGACGTCTCCTTCCCGTGAAAGTCACTACGTTGATATTCCGGCGTCGATCGCCGGGATTACAGCAAGACTGTCAAGCCATGTAGTGCGCGAGCGTTGCTTGCGCGTCGCCAGCGAGGATGTCCTGCTCCCAATCTTCCATCAGCGTGATCAGCGTGAGTTTTTCGAGTTCGGCGGCGAAGCGCTGCACGATCGGCTCGGGATCGGGCACGCGGCGGCCGTCCGCGATCAGACCAAAATGTACGCGACCGTTGTAAGAGAGGATCGACAGGCCCATGCCGATCGAGCCGTTCTGCGGTACCCAGAACATGAGCTCTTCGACCTTGCGACCGGTGAGATACAACGGCATCTGCGGTCCGGGTACGTTGGTCGCAACCGTCGTCGCCTTGCGGCTGAACATTTCGAGCGCCATGCGCTGCAGCGCTTGCGGCGCCATGCCGACCGCGGCGAGCAGCCCGAAGGTGAGCGCGGCCTGCTTGGAGCGCTTCAGCTCGCGCATGCTCGCGGCAACGCGTTCGAGCCGACGCAGCGGGTTGCCCTCGCCGATCGGCAGCTCGAGAAACACCAGACCAAAATGATTGCCGAGCTTCTTCGCGTGTTCGAGCGGACGCAGATTGACCGGCACGGTCGCGCGGATCGTCACGCCATCGACCTTCTCGCCACGATCGAGCAGGTAGCCGCGCAGCGCACCGGCGGCGCAGGCGAGCAGCACGTCATTGACCGTGCAGCGCAGAATCTTGCCGACCGCCTTGACGTCGTCGAGCGGCAGCGGGTCGGTCCAGGCGACGCGCTTGGTGAAGCCGAGGGGACCGTCCTTGAATGCGGTCGGCGGATCGTCGGCAAGCGCGAGCGCCACGGCGAGTTCGCGCGCGATCTCGCCGCCCTCTTTGGCGATCGCCGCGGCCAGCGCCGGATCTTGGCGAGCCCCGCACGCGTCGGCTGCAGCAGGCGTTCGAGCACGCTGCCCTGATCCTTGGGTTGCCAGGCCTTGGCGAGTTCGACCTGACGCTTCTGCTTTGGTGCCGCATCGGTCAGCGACAGCATCACCTGCACCAGCGCGAGGCCATCGGCATAGCAGTGATGAATGCGCCCAAGCAGCACGCTGCCGCGCTGCCCGTCGTCCAGCACGTAGTTGTCCACGACATGGAATTGCCATAGCGGGCGCGCATGATCGAGCGAAGTCGAGGCCATGTCGCTGACCCATTTTTCCAATGCGCGTTTGTCCGCCTTGCCCGGCAGCGCGGCGAGGCGCACGTGCCAGTCCATGTCGAGATCGGGGTCGGTCTCCCAGTAAGCCGCGCTGACGGTATCGACTGCGCGTTGACGGAAGCGGCGGAACGCAAGCCAGCGCTCGGCCAGCAGCTTGCGCACTTTCGCGACATCGAGCCGGTCGCGGAAGATCAGCACGCCGGTGATCATCATCAGATTGGTCGGGCTTTCCATGCGCAGCCAGGCCGTATCGACCTTGGACATCGGCTCGCGCTTGTTCTTCTCTGCCGCCATGCCGCCGCCCCCAACTGGACTTGATTTCTCGTGTAGCATCCGGCTTGCCTCAAAAAAACGCAAACATCCCGGCAAGACACAACCTCGTTCGTGGAAGGGTATCGAAACGCGAACGGCGGCAGCGCAACTTGCCGCCCGCCCTTCGATACCCCAGGGCGGACGGATCAGAGTGGACGCTATGCACGGCAGTGAAATCCTGCTCGACCTCTTCGTCATCTTCGTTGCCGCGCAGATCGGCGCAGGTGTTGCGCGCATGTTGCGCCTGCCCGGCGTGGTCGGCGAAATAGCGGTGGGCTGCGCGATCGGGCCTTCAGTGCTCGGCTGGATTGCACCATCGGAGCCACTCGAGGTACTTGCCGAAATCGGCGTCGTGCTGCTGTTGTTTTCGGTCGGCCTGGAAACGCGCGTCGACGAGATGAAACGGGTCGGACGCAGCGCGTTTCTGGTCGGTGTGCTCGGTGTCATCGTGCCGTTCGCGCTTGGCTCGCTGTGGGCGCACGGCTCGGGTTTCGACTGGGACAAATCGCTGTTCGTGGCCGCAGCCTTCGTCGCGACCTCGGCCGGCATCACCGCGCGCGTACTGCAGGAACTCGGCGTACTGCAACGGCAGGAATCGCGCGTGATCCTCGGCGCCGCGGTGATCGACGACATCCTCGCGATGCTGCTGCTCGGCATCGTCACCGCACTGCAGGCCGGCGAGAGCGTGCAGATCGGCAAGCTTGTCGTCATCGTGGCCGAGGCCGTCGGCTTCGTGCTGGTGATCGGATTCTTCGGCACGCACATCGCGCGGCGCTGGTCGCAGCGGCTCGCATCGCTGAAACTGTGTTCCTCGCTCGCACTTGCGCTGGCACTCTGCCTCGGGCTGGCGTTCGCCTCGACGCAGTTCGGTCTGGCCGCGATCATTGGTGCGTTCCTCGCCGGCATGGTCGCGTCGGAAATTCCGCAGCGCGACGAACTCGAACACCAGACGCAACCTCTGCTCGCGCTGATGACGCCATTTTTTTTCGTGCTGACCGGTGCAAAGATCGAACTCGCGCAACTCGCGAGCACCGATGCGTTGCTCGCGCTTGCCGTCATCACTGCGATCGCATTGGTATCCAAACTTGTTGGCGGATTTCTCGGCGCGCTCGCACTCGGCCGCCGCGGCGCACTGATCGTCGGCGTCGGCATGATGCCGCGTGGCGAGGTCGGCGTCGTGATCGCGAGCCTCGGCCTCGCCACCGGCGTGTTCTCGCCGCGCACTTACGCGCTGATCGTCGCGATGTCCCTGCTCACTTCGATCGTCACCCCGCCCCTGTTGGCGCTGCTGTTGCAGCCCAGACAGACGTCCCCGCAGTAATCCTGGCGCGTATTTCCGTAAAAGCTTTGCTGCGGCTCGTGACGCGCACAGATTGATGCCTCGCGATGGGTGTCGCCAGCGCGCAAACGCTGCTGCCCCGCAGCGATTGTCGGACGCCGCACAACGGCGGACAATGGTTGCGGTAGCGCCGCCGCTTCGCCCGGGTCCAGTCTAGAGGGGAGCAGACATGGTTACGCAGCAGTATAGGGTTGGGTTTTCCGCCGCATTCAAGGCCATGGCCGCGTGCGCAAAACGCGGCATTTTCGTACTGCTCTTTTGCGTCTTTGCGGTCAACGT
>VBNZ01000128.1:0-461 GCA_005877675.1 Gammaproteobacteria bacterium | reverse complement strand
GTCTCCGGCAAGCCGACGAAATTCACCGTCTCCGTAACCGCGCAATCGGGCTCCGGCACGCCAACGGGTACCGTCGATATCTTCGCTGGAGGTCAGCAGTGCACGATCACGCTGCCGGGAACGAACTGTTCGCTCACATTGAGCGGCAATGGCACCATCACGGTCACGGCGGTATACAACGGCGATGCGAATTTCGCGGGCGATGGTATTTCCAAGACCACGCCGGTGGTGTCGCAGACAACCGTGTTCCTCGACCAATTCGGCCTTACTGGCACCTGGTACAACGCGGCCACAAGTGGCCAGGGTTTCCTGCTTGTCTCCTACCCCGATCTTGCCGGCGCCGGGACCGGCGTGATCGCGGGCGGCTGGTTCACCTTCGATGTAGTTTCCGGCGGAGCCGACAAGCAGCGCTGGTACAGCTTCAGCGGCAACGCGCGCTCGATCGATGCGCAGGCGACGCT
>VBNZ01000127.1:15197-15747 GCA_005877675.1 Gammaproteobacteria bacterium | reverse complement strand
TCGTCGGCATCGAGCACGGAAAAGCCGCGTTTCAGACCCAGCGCTGCATGCTCGATTTGCAGGAATTTCAAACCCAGCGCATGAAATGTGCATACCGTCAGCGCCTGCGCCGCATCGGCCGACGTCTGGCGCGCGAGCAGACGCGTCGCGCGCTCGCGCATCTCGCGCGCGGCCTTGTTGGTGAAGGTGATGGCGGCGATCTTGCCCGGCGCGAGATGCTTGCGTGCGACCAGATGCGCGATCTTCTCGGTAATCACGCGCGTCTTGCCCGAGCCCGCGCCGGCGAGCACGAGCAGGGGGCCGTCGCAATATTCGACGGCAGCGCGTTGTTGAGGATTGAGCATGCGGAGCGGCGGATGTTGCGGCAAGCGAAGCGCGCTATTCTAGAACCACTCCCGCCTTTACACGAAACCTTCGGAACGCAGTGGCAAAATTATACTTTTACTATTCGGCGATGAACGCCGGCAAGACCACGACCCTGCTGCAAAGCGCGCACAACTATCACGAACGCGGCATGCGCACTTTGATCCTGACGCCCAAGCTCGACACG
>VBNZ01000127.1:14602-15083 GCA_005877675.1 Gammaproteobacteria bacterium | reverse complement strand
GTCGACGAAGCGCAATTCATGACCCGCGCGCAGGTGTGGCAGCTCACCGACATCGTCGATCAACTGAATATCCCGGTGCTCAGTTACGGCTTGCGCACGGATTTTCGGGGCGAACTGTTCGAGGGTAGCCAATACCTGCTCGCCTGGGCCGACAACCTGGTCGAGATCAAGACGATCTGCCATACGGGACGCAAGGCGACGATGGTCGTACGCGTCGACGAGCACGGCCGCGCGGTCAGCGACGGTCCGCAAGTCGAAATCGGCGGCAACGATCGCTACGTCTCGGTCAGCCGTGGCGAGTTCAAGAAAATCATGGGCGGCGAGGGCTCGATCGAACCGATGCAGACGCCGCTGCCGCTAGACAGCATGAAGCAAAGTTTGTGACCGCCGCGACAACTGACCCGAATCTGCAGCGCTTGCGCGAAATCGAGGCCCAGATCGCCACGGGCGATCTCACCGCGGCTGCGCATTCATTGCGCAC
>VBNZ01000127.1:7964-14491 GCA_005877675.1 Gammaproteobacteria bacterium | reverse complement strand
CACACCTGGAACTGGCCAAAACCCTGTCGCGTCTGCATCGACACGAGGACGCACAAGCCGCGGTGGCGCAAGCTGTGGCGCTTGCGCCGGACAATCTCGCCGCGCTCGAGGTAGCCGTCGCCGTGGCAAATAACGCCCGCGATCCGACAACCGCAACCGCGCATCTGCGCGCCGCATTGGCACTGCGTCCCGAGGATCCGTCGATTCGCCGAGCACTGGCGCTGACGCTGACACAGCAGCAGCTGTGCACGGAGGCCGAAACGCATTGGCGTGTACTGCTTGAGCACGAGCCGGACGATGTCGGCGCCCTGCGCGGACTCGCGAGCTGTGTGATCACCCTGCAGCGCAATGCGGAGGCGCTGCCGCTGCTCCAACGGGTTCGCGAAATCGCCGGTAGCGATCCCAACCTCGAATTCCATCTGGCGCTGGCGCGCGGAGAAACGCCGCCACGCCAGCCGGACGATATGGTGCGCAGCCTGTTCGATGATTACGCGCAGCGCTTCGACAAGCACCTCGTCGGCGGCCTGAAGTACCACGTACCACAGCGCGTGGCGCAGCTGATCAGCACGCGTAAGCAGGCAGCGGATGTACTCGATATCGGTTGTGGCACGGGACTGCTCGGCGTGTATCTCGGTGTTGCGCACTTCAGCGGTTCGCTGATTGGCATCGATCTGTCGCAGAAGATGCTCGAGCAGGCCTCGCAGCACGGCGTCTATCGGGAGTTACGCTGCACCGACTTGCGCGAAGAACTCGCGCAAGCCGCGCCCGAGTCGTTCGATGTCATCACCGCGAACGACGTCTTCATCTATGTCGGCGACTTGAGCCAAGTCATTCCCGCTGCCTTTCGCGCACTGCGCCGCGGCGGCACGCTGATGTTCTCCTGCGAAACCGCCGCGGAAAGCGAAGGCGCTCTGGTGCTGCGGCCGAGCCGGCGCTACGCGCACGCACTGAGTGCGATCGAACGCCTGTGCCGCGAAGCCGGGTTCGGCGAAGTCGCGTTTGAACATGTGGACCTGCGTCACGATGCGCAACAGCCGACAGCCGGATTCATCGCCGTGGCGGAAAAACCCTGATTATTTCAGGCCGGCTTAAGCTACCCATTCTTTAGAATCGCGACCATGCTGCGCATCCTTCTGATTGAAGACCAACGCGACATCGCCGCGAACATCTGGGATTACCTTGAGTTCCGCGGCTTCGTGATGGATCACGCCGCCGACGGCGCCAACGGTCTGCGTATGGCGCTCGGCGGCAGCTATGATGTGATCGTGCTCGATCTCGGCCTGCCCAAGCTCGACGGCATCGATCTGTGCCGCGCGTTGCGCGCGGCCGGACGCGATACGCCGGTGCTGATGCTGACCGCACGCGACACGCTCGAAGACAAGCTGATCGGATTCGCCGAAGGCGCCGACGACTATGTCGTGAAGCCTTTTGCGATGAAGGAACTTGAAGCACGCATCCGTGCGCTGTTCCGCCGCGGACGCCTGCAGCACGGCGATCTCTTGCGCGTCGGCGATCTCGTACTCGATCCGGTCAAGCTCAGCGTCGAGCGCGCAGGTCAGCCGATTTCGCTCACACGCGCAGGCTTTGTGTTACTCGAAGCGCTGATGCAGCGCGCGCCCCATCTCGTGCGCCATGGCGATCTGGCACATGCGTTGTGGGGCGGCGACGGCGGCGACATCGCGACGCTGCATACGCACCTGTCGGTGCTGCGCGCGGCAATCGACCGGCCGTTTGAGACGCACTTGTTGCATACCGTGCACGGCTTCGGCTATCGCATCGCGGACAATGCGGTCGAAAGCTGACTATGCCGCTGCCCTTCGCCACCAAGCTCAATCTGCGCACCCGCGTCGCGCTGGCGTTCGCTGCGCTCGGCATGGTCGTGAGTATCTGCCTTGCGCTGATCGCGATGCATTTCTCCGATGCATACGTCAAACGCCTCGTGCGCGAGATGCTGCGGGTCGAGGGCGAATATCTGTCCGAGCGCTATGCCGAAACCGGACACGTCCCGCATCCGCGCACGCGGCATTTTTATACCTATGCGACCGGCGACGATCCTGCGGTCGCACCGCCTGCGGACATCGCCGCATTCGTGCCCGGCGACTATCAGGAGATCGCGACACCGGACGGCGACCGTCATGTCGCCGTGCTCGCTCTCGACGCCGGCCATCGCTTGTATCTCGTGTTCGATCTGCAGCTCGAAGCGGTGCGCGAGCGCCGTCTGATGCGCGACCTGATCGCGCTCGTGCTGTTCGGCACCGGCCTGTCCGCCTGGCTCGGCTGGGCCTGGGCCGGGCGGGCGATCGATCCCGTGCGCCGGCTCGCACACGTGGTCGGAGGGCTCGAGCCCTCACGCCACGGCGCGGTGCCGCTTGCACCGCAGTTCGCGCATGACGAGGTCGGCCGCCTCGCCCAAGCCTTCGATCGCTATCAGGAAAGACTCTATGGCTATGTACGCCGCGAGCGCGCGTTCACCGCCGATGCGAGCCACGAGCTGCGCACGCCGCTCGCAGTGATCCGCGGGGCGATCGAGGTGCTGATGGATACCGGCCCATGCAATGCGCCGACCATGGCGCGACTGAAACGCGTGCAGCGCGGTGCTGATGAATTGCGCGATCTGCTCGACGCACTCCTCGTGCTCGCGCGCAGCGACGAAGCCGAAGCCAACGAAGGGCGCACGCCGGATTTCGACCAGGTCGTCGCCTCGCTGCTCAACGAACGGGCCGACGCGTTGCGCGAGCGCCGCATCGAAGTGCAGCACACGGGTGCGCCGAATATCGCAATCGCCGCGCCACAGAAAGTGCTGCGCGTGATTGTCGGTAATCTGCTGCGCGCGGTTTCGCAATTCGCCGAAGGCGGCGTGCTGCGCGTGGATGTCGCGCCGCTGCGCGTGTCGATCGCGCACGAGGGCGAGGCGCCTTTGCGCAGCTCCGAGCAGCGCGGCCTCGACATGCGCGAGCACACGCTCGGCCTGGGCATGATCCGGCGCGTGTGCGAGCGCTGGGGCTGGCGCCTCGACGAAAACGTCGGCGCGAACGGCGACCATGCATTCGTGCTGCGGTTCGGCTAGTGCCTTGTAGCAAGTAAGATCGCGCCGGGATCGCGGTGCTGGGCGCCGGTCCGGAACGCGGCCCATAGCGGTTGCTAGGGGCCGAATGAGGACCAAGCGCAGCGCCGCGAGATCAAGCGAGCTGCTTTCAATTTCTCTGTTACGCGCCGCTAAGGCTTGGTGAGCATCATGCTCGCCGGCTGCAGCAGGTAAAACGCCACGGCGATCAGCATCAGATAACCGAGCAGGATGAAGGTCCAGCCCATGTTGTGGCGGATCACCTCGCCTTCCCTGCGTACGAACTGGCTGGTCGACACGCCCACGCTTGCGGTCTGCGGCGCGATCGGCTTGCCTATCTCCGCACCCACCGAATTGAACGTCGGCAGCAGCAACGCCGGCATGCCGAGCTGCGCGCCGACCAGCGCCTGGAATTTGCCGAACATCGCATTGGTCGAAGTGTTCGAGCCGGACAACGCGACGCCGATGAAGCCAAGCAGCGGTGCGACGATGATGAAGGCGGTGCCGAGCGTGGAAAAGCCTTTCGCGAGCGAGGAGGCCATGCCGGAAAAATTGAATACGTAGGCAAGACCGAAAATAAACACGCCGACGAGCAGCGCGCCCCACATCTGCTGGAAGGTTTTGCGAAAGATCTCGCCGAGCAGCTTGCCGTTCAACTTGCCGATCGCGAACAGCCATACCGCGACGATGATCCAGGACGCGAGGATCGCCGAGCCGCCGACCCAGGGTGCGAAATTGAATATCGCGTTGACGTCGGGCTTCGCTGCCGTGCACGCGGTCGCGAGCGCCGAGCACGCCGACACCTTGGTGCTGAACCAGCTGACCTTCGGCAGCGCCGACCACGGACCGGTCCATGAAGCCACGACGAGCAGCAGGATCGCGAACGGCACCCAGGTGCGTTCGCTCGACGCCAGCGGCACGCCGCCGTAGCCGAGCACGGTCTTGGGTTGCCATACCTTGAGCAGCAGCAGCAAGGCGACGAAGCATACGATCGCGCCGGTGACATCGGGCAGATACGGGCCGAGATAGACCGCGACCGGATACTGTCCGGCGATATAACCGAGCGAGCCGACCACCGCGAGCGGCCACGCGCTGAGCATGCCCTGTCGTCCCGACACGAGATACAGCAGCACCCACGGCGGCAGCAGCGCGAGCACCGCGACCACGGTGCCGACCGAACCCGACAGCGCGAGCAGCGGATAGCCGGTGACCGCGGCGAGCGAAATGATCGGCGCGCCCAGGGCACCGTACGACACCGGCGCGTTGTTCGCGAGCGCGGCGACGCGGATCGCATTGAGATCGCTGATGCCGAGCGAAATCAGGATCGGTGCAACCACCGCCCACGGATAACCGAAGCCGACCAGGCCCTCGAGCAGGGCGCCGAACGCCCAGGCGAACAGCATCGTCTGCACGCGCACGTCGGCGCTGCCCTGCGCGATCAGCCAGCGCCGGAAATTCTCGAACAGGCCGGTGAGCGAGAGTGTGTTGAACAGCACCAGCCCCCAGAAAGTAATCCAGTCGACATTCCATACGCCGGTGGCCGAACCATTAAGGTAGGCCTGGCTGCCGATATCGAGCGGCATTTTCCACACTACGACCGCAAGCACGAAAGTAAGCAGCGACCCGAGCAGCGTCGCGAGCCAGGCTGGGGTGCGGAACACCGCCAGCAGCACGAGCAGGAACACGACCGGAATCAGTGCGACGAGGCAGGTCAGGGCGAGGTTGCCCATCGGATCGATCAACTGCGTGAACATGGCGTGTTGCCCTTCTGCGGGATCGAGAGCGCGCAGGTATACGCCGGATTTCTGTGCCTGTCATTCTGCGCCTGCGGCATGGCGACTTCGGCACGGCGTGGGATTAGGATGACGGCATGAGCACGATCGCTCCTGAGGCGCAGACAACCGCCAAAGCGCGCCGCGCAGCGCTCGCTGTTGCGCTTGCGCCGGTACTGCCCGCGCATTGTCTGTTGCTTTGCGACGAGGAATGCGCGCCGTTCGATTGCGATGGTCTCCCCGCGTTCCGCCAACCCGCGCTTGCGGTCGCGCTGCCGGAAACCGCCGCGCAGGTCCGCGAAGTGTTGCGCGTCTGCCATCGCCTGCAGATGCCCCTCGTCGCACGCGGCGCAGGCACCGGCCTTTCGGGCGGCGCGATGCCGCATGCCGATGGCGTGGTGTTGTCGCTGGCGAAGTTGAATCGCATTCTCGACATCGATCCGATTGCGTGTATCGCCCGCGTCGAGCCGGGTGTGCGCAATCTCGCCGTGTCCGAAGCCGCCGCGCCGCATGGACTGTATTACGCGCCCGATCCCTCCTCGCAGATCGCGTGCACGATCGGCGGCAACGTCGCGGAGAATTCGGGCGGCGTGCATTGCCTGAAATACGGGCTGACGATTCACAATGTGCTCGGCCTGTCCGGCTACACGATCGACGGCACCGCCATCACGCTCGGCAGCACGGCGCTCGACGCGCCTGGACTCGACCTGCTCGCGCTCGCGATCGGCTCGGAGGGCCTGCTCGTCGCATCGTTCGACGACGTGGTCAAGGCGGGCGATGCAGTCGCCGCGATCCTCGCCGCGGGCATCATTCCGGCGGGCCTGGAAATGATGGACCGCAAAGCGACCGTCGCGGTCGAACCGTTCGTGCATGCGGGCTACGACCTTGAAGCGGCAGCCATCCTGCTCGCCGAATCCGACGGCACCGCGGAGGAAGTCGCCGAGGAGATCGAGGCGATCGAACGCGTCGTACGTGCTGCCGGCGCGACGCGCTGCGTCGTGTCGCGCTCGGAGAACGAGCGGCTCAAGTTCTGGTCCGGACGCAAGAACGCATTTCCGGCAGCCGGACGCGTCTCGCCCGACTACTACTGCATGGACGGCACGATTCCGCGCAAGCATCTGGGCCGGATGCTGCAGGCGATCGCGCAGATGGAAGAAAAGTATACTCTGCGCTGCATGAACGTGTTCCACGCCGGCGACGGCAATCTGCATCCGCTGATCCTGTTCGATGCAAACCAGCCGGGCGAGTGGGAGCGTGCAGAACGCTTCGGCGCCGACATCCTCGAACTGTGCGTCGCGCTTGGCGGCACGATCACCGGCGAGCATGGCGTCGGCATCGAGAAGATCAATTCCATGTGCGTGCAGTTTGCGCCGGCCGAGCGCGAAGCGTTCTTCGCGGTCAAGCGCGCGTTCGATCCGGCCGGCCTGCTCAATCCGGGCAAGGCGATTCCGACGCTCGTGCGCTGCGCCGAATACGGTCGCATGCATGTGCATCGCGGCGCGTTGCCGTTCGCCGATCTGCCGCGGTTTTGAACACAATGGAAGCACCCCTGCGCGAACTGCGTGAACGCATCCTGGCTGCGCATCACACGCCCGCGCCGCTGCGCCTGCGCGGCGCGGGCAGCAAGGATTTTTTCGGCGAGACGCTCACCGGCGAGGTGCTGGACACGCGCGCGCACGCCGGCATCGTCG
>VBNZ01000127.1:0-7743 GCA_005877675.1 Gammaproteobacteria bacterium | reverse complement strand
GCGTCGGGCGAACTGCTGCATTTCGGCGGGCAGGTGATGAAGAACGTCGCCGGCTTCGACGTCTCGCGGCTGTTATGCGGTTCGCTCGGCGTGCTCGGCCTGATCGCCGAGATATCACTCAAGGTGCTGCCGCAACCACGCGCTGAAACGACACTGCAGTTTGAATGGAGTGCGGCGCAGGCGCTCGCGCAATTCCAGCGCTGGCGCGCGCAGCCGTTGCCGATTTCAGCGACTGCCTGGCGGGCGGGCGTGGCCCGCGTGCGCCTGTCCGGCGCGCCGAGCGCGCTGCGCGCCGCGAGCGCGAAACTCGGCGGCGAAACGCTCGACACGGAAGCGGCGCGGAGGTGGTGGTGCGCGCTGCGCGACCAGACACTGCCGCTGGCCGGCGCGGCGTCGCAACGCGTGTGGCGTCTGTCGCTTCCAGCAACCGCTGCGCTCGACACGGGTGGTGCGGCGATCGTGCTGATCGAGTGGTCCGGTGCGCTGCGCTGGCTGCACAGTGACGCTTCCGCCGATGTCGTACGCGCGGCCGCGGCGAAGGCGGGTGGCAGCGCAACGCTGTGGCGCGGTACGCGCGATGCGCCGATGTTTCATCCGCTCAACGCTGCCGTGCTCGAACTGCACCGACGCCTCAAGCGCGAGTTCGATCCGCACGACATCTTCAATCGCGGCCGCCTGCACACGCAGCTATAGATCATGCAGACACATCTGGCCGACTGGATCAGGAACACGCCGAACGGCGCCGAGGCGGAATCGATCCTGCGCGCTTGCGTGCATTGCGGATTCTGCAACGCGACCTGCCCAACGTATCAATTGCTCGGCGACGAACTCGATGGCCCGCGCGGGCGCATCTATCAGATCAAGCAGGTGCTCGAAGGTGCCACGCCGAGCGCGGCAACGCAGCTGCATCTGGATCGCTGCCTCACCTGCATGAATTGCGAGACGACCTGCCCATCCGGCGTGCGCTACGGGCGCCTCGTCGAAATCGGCCGCGCTACAGTCGATGCGCAGGTGCCGCGCAGGTTCGCGCAACGCCTGCACCGCGACGCGCTGCGTTTCGCCGTGACGCGGCGCTGGTTGTTTGCACCTGCAGTGCGTGTGGGCCGCCTGATGCGAGGGTTGCTGCCGGCGCGCTGGCGCGAAATGTTGCCGCCCGCGCGCGCCGCCGGCACGTGGCCGCGGCGCACGCACGCGCGCAAGATGCTCCTGCTCAACGGCTGCGTACAACCTGCGCTGTTGCCCGCCGTCGATGCGGCGACGGCGCGCGTGCTCGACCGGCTCGGCATCGAGGCGGTCATCGCGGCCGATTCCCGCTGCTGTGGCGCGATCGACCAACACCTCGGCGCGACGGCGCGGGCGCAGGCGCGCGCGCGACGCAATATCGATGCCTGGTGGCCGCTGCTCGAACGCGGCGAGGTCGAGGCGATCGCGATCAACGCGTCGGGCTGCGGCGCGACAATCAAGGATTATGCGCATCTGCTGCGCGACGATCCCGCGTACGCGCACAAGGCGCAGCGCGTGAGCGAAAGCGCGCGCGATCTCGCCGAGATCCTGCCCGAGTTGTTGCAAGCGCTCGCGCCGCACACCTCGGCACCGCTGCCCGATGCGTTGCGGCGCGTCGCGTTTCATCCGCCGTGCACGCTACAGCACACCCAACGCGTGCGCGGCGCAGTCGAGACGCTGCTCATCGCGTTCGGCGCTGAACTCGTGCAGGTGGCCGATGCGCACTTGTGTTGCGGGGCTGCCGGCACTTATGCGCTGCTGCAATCCGGGCTGTCGTCGCAGTTGCGCACGCGCAAGCTCGAAAATCTACAACGCGAAACGCCGGCCATGATCCTGTCGGCCAACGTCGGCTGCCTCACTCACCTCGAGGGCGCGGCGGCGATACCGGTGCGTCACTGGATCGAATGGATCGATACCGTGCTTGCACGCGATTCCCCGCGCGCCGATCCGTCCAAAGCGTGAGGGAGTTTGCACAAACGCAGTCGTAGGTTACCCTGTCGGCCCCCTGTTCGCTCGGAGAATTCGTCAGATGAAAATGCGCAATCTGGCCCTGGCACTCGCACTCCTGCCACTCGGCGCTCACGCCATCACCTACGGCGTCGATGACAACGGCAAGCATCCCTTCGTCGGCGGCCTCGTCGGCACGTTTTCGAGCGGCACCTTTCCGTACTGCTCCGGCACACTGATTGCGCCGACCGTGTTTCTGACCGCCGCGCATTGCGACATCGGCCAGAGTCGCGTGTATGTCGGTTTCGAAGCGAATCTCGACGTCGGCTCCACCGTCGGCAATCCGGTTCTGCACACCGGAACGTATATCGCCAATCCCGCATACACCAAGAGCCAGAACGATCCGCACGATATCGCAGTCGTGATTCTCGATACGCCGATCGCGGACATCACGCCGGCGCGTTTGCCGACGCTGAACCAGTTCGAACGTATCGCGCACGACCAGAAGTTCACTGTCGTCGGTTATGGCGGGCAGGAGCGCGTGATCGATCATTCCAAGCCGGTGATCAACTATCTCGACAACCGCGAATACTCGGTCGCCGAATTCAATGCGGTCGGCCCCGGTTACATACGCCTGTCGCAGAACGCTGCGACCGGGGACGGCGGCGGTTGCTTTGGCGACTCGGGCGGCCCGAACTTCTTCGGCGCGGGCGATGGCGAGACTAATATCGTCGCCGGCACGACGATCACCGGCGACACGCAATGCGTCGCAACCAATGTGATCGAACGCATGGACACGGCCGCCGCGCGCGAATTCCTCGGCAATTACGTGACCCTGCCTTAACCACGATCGACCAGAAACGATGACGCAGGTGCGCAGCCCGCACCTGCGCACGCGCGCATGCTCACGCCCGAAGAACTCAAGCAATACCGCACCGACGGCTATCTGATCCGCGACATACTGCCCGCGGACGTGGTCGCCGCGTACCGCACGCGCGCAGAAGAAGCGCTGCGTTCGCGTGAGGGCGCGCGCATGCTCAACCTGCAATTCCTGCAGCCCGGGAAGGAAGTGCACGGCATCCAGCCGATCGTTGCCTCCTCGGCAATCCGCGCGGTGATCGCCGACCTGCTCGGCGGCGGCCGCCAAGGCTGGCATCGTGACCTGATGCAGATTCCCGATGCGCAGATCGATCCGGCCTGGTTCACGCCCGAGCATCTGCACAACTACGTGCAGGTCAATCTGCCGCTACTCGATGATGCTTGTCTATGGATCGTGCCCGGCAGCCATAGCCGTCCGTTCGACGCTGAAGAACGCGCGATCTTTGGCAGCTCGCCGAAAATGGCGGCGCTCGACGCAGGCGAACTGCGTGCGGGCCGTCAGATTGTGCTGCGTGCCGGTCAGGCGGCGTTCTACAACAACCACGCCGTGCATCGAGGTTACGGCGGCATGCTCGCACAGCCGCGCATGACGATACATCTCGGTTTTCATTCGACTGCGCGCCCGCCCACGCCGCACTTCGCCGTGCTTGATCGACACGAATACACGCCCGCATACCTCGCCGGATTGAGCGCGGATGTGCGGCGCGCACTGCAACAGCATCTCGACGAGCGCGCAAAATATCCGCAGCTCGACGTCTACCACGATTACCATCAGCAGTTCATCCGCCAGGAATTTTCTACGCGATGAAACTCGATCGTGTGCGCTGGGGCATCATCGGTTGCGGCAACGTGACCGAAGTAAAAAGTGGACCCGCGCTGCAGAAGGCCGCGCATTCCGAGCTGGTCGCGGTGATGCGCCGCGACGCAGACAAGGCGCGCGACTATGCCCGGCGCCACAGCGTGCCGGCTTGGTACGCCGACGCACGCGAGTTGATCGCCGATACGAACGTCAACGCCGTGTACGTCGCCACGCCGCCGTCGACGCATCGCGCGTACGCGCTCATGAGCATCGTCGCGGGCAAGCCGGTCTACGTCGAAAAGCCGATGGCGCTGAACGCGGACGAATGCGCCGAGATCGAACGCGCGGGCCGCGACGCCGGCGTGCCGGTATTCGTCGCCTACTATCGCCGCGCGCTGCCCCGTTTCCAAAAAGTATACGAATTGCTCATTGCCGAACGCGCGGTCGGCGCGCCGCGCCTCGTCAACGTCGTATTGTACGAGCCGCACCATCCGCGCTATCACGACCGCGCGAATCTGCCGTGGCATGTGCGCTCGGAAATCTCCGGTGGCGGTGTGTTCGTCGATATCGGCTGCCACACGCTCGATCTGCTCGATTTCCTATTCGGACCGATCGTGTCCGTGCGCAGTCACGCAAGCAATCAATTGCAGGCCTATGCGCCGGAAGATACCGTTGCGATGAGTTTCGCGTTCAACAACGGAGTGCTCGGCACAGGCGTATGGAACTTCGACAGCTTCCGCCACGAGGATCGCGTCGAGATCATCGGCGACGCCGGACGCATCGTGTTCGCGACCTTCGGCGACGGCCCGATTACGGTCGAGACCGCGGCGGGCACGCGCGAATATCACATCGCCAATCCACCACACATCCAGCAGCCGCTGATTGAAACCATTGTTGCCGAACTGCGCGGTGCGAGCGGCGCCTGTCCTTCGACCGCCATCAGCGGCATGCGTACGAGCGCCGTGATCGACGCGGTGCTGCGCGAGTATCGCAACACGCCGAACGGCTAGCGCACTGCGCGCGTCGCCTTTGGGTCGACAGCCTGATTGCGCAGCTCACGCGCGCCAGCGGCCGCGCCCGGGCGTCGCGATCAAAGCGGTTCCGGATCGATGTCTTGGTAGGCCTCATTGCGGAAGCGCGGCGTGCAGATCGCGAGAAAGACCAGATCCTCGTCGCCCAGACATGCAATGCGCTGCGGGCAACCGGGCGGAATCAGTACGACGTCTCCAGCACCGACCACCTGCGGCCGCAGGTCGCCTACCTCGACCCGGCCCGAACCCGACAACAGCACATAGCGCTCGGTGATCCCGGCCAGACGATGCCAGCGTGTGGTCGCGCCCGTGCGCACGCGCGCCTGCGCGATCGACGCCGCGGGATCGGCGTCGATGTTCGCCAGCTCGCGGATATAGCAGCGCTCATCGGTGTAGAACTCGACCGCGGCGAGCTTGTGCCGGATTTCGGGTTGCATGCGATTGCCTCGTCGATGTTTCCAAACAGGGCTCGATTGTGTCGCGTAAGCGCACAACAGACAAAATGCAGCCCTGCCGGCAACGATCGCACGAGGAGCAGTCCGACATTGCACGTCGGCGCTAGCGGCGCAGTTTCACCGACCGCAGATCGCGGCAGCGTAGACTGTTTGGAAGCAGGCGCCGAGTACGAATCGGCGCTACAACACCACCAGCGCCATCGATACGAACCGCGGCGTAATCCCAAGCAGGAGTCTGATTTGCCTTCGTCAACACGATCGACGCTTTTCGGCGACTTGCGCCGCGCCTACTCGATTCTGGGAGGCGCGCTCGTTGTCCTTTGGCTGATTCTTTTGTGCGACAGCGTGTTCTTCGGCGGCCACTTGCTACGCTTCGGCATCCTGCCGCGCAGCTTGCCGGGGCTGCGCGGCATCGTGTTTGCGCCGTTCCTTCACGTCAGCGCCAGTCACCTATTGGCGAACAGCATAGGCTTGGTCCTTTTGGGCGGACTCGTACTGTTACGCAATGAAGCGGATTTTTGGATCGTCACGCTGGTTGGCGCTATCGTCGGCGGGCTTGGCACCTGGCTCTTTGCCCGCGCCGAAATCCACGTCGGCGCCAGCGGCGTCATCTTTGCCTACTTCGGGTACTTGGTGAGCACGGGCTTCTTTGAACGGCGCTTCGGCGCGATCGCTATTTCTGTGCTGGCCGTGCTCAGCTGGGGCAGCCTGATTTTTGGCATATTGCCGGGGCAACGGGGTATTTCCTGGGAAAGCCATTTGTTTGGCCTCGCGGCTGGTGGCGTATCGGCATGGCTGATTGCGCTGCGGCGGCGGCGACCGTGACGGAAGCCGTTATTCGTTGAATGGTCGCATCGAGGCGACGCATCGCACGATCGGCATTGCATCGCCAATGCGTCAGTCGGCATCCGGCACGTCGCCCTCTTCATCGCCCTCTTTCGGGCTGCCGCCTTTGTCTGCTTTCTCGACTTTTGCCAACAGCCGAGTGAAGCGCGGATCCTTGCGCAGCCCGTCCCAATCCTCGTCTTTCGCGAGCAGATTCGCATACAGCATGCCGTTTGCGATCGCCTCTTGCAGGGTCTGGAAAGCATCGTCTAGCTTTCCTTCATGCGCCATCAAGCAAGCCATGTTGTAGCGGGCGATCCAGGATTTGGGTTTCTTGCTTATCGCCTCGCGCAGCAACTGCTCCGCCAGTTCTGATTCGTTGGTACGCCGCGCGCTCGCGCCGGCTTGCAGCAGACTTCTGAAATCTTTCGGCTGGCGCGAGTAGGCATCGCGATATTCCTTCAACGCGCCGGCGTAGTCGCCGCGCTCGTAATATACGTCGGCAAGGCGTCGATGCAACGTTGGAAACGAAGGGTCGATTTTCAACGCTTGATCGTAGAACCGCTGCGCCGCCGCTTCATCTTTGCGGATCATCGCGATGAGGCCCAGCTGACCGATCGCTTCTACAAATTGCGGGGCGATCTTGAGCGCTTCATTGTTGTAGCGCTCCGCTTCATCCAAATTTCCCTGCAGCAAAGCAATTTCGGCGAGCATGCCGTAAAGCCGGAATTGCGTGGGATCCTGGGCCAGCAGCTCGAGATATTGGGTGCGCGCCTCATCGAACTTGCCACGCTTGAATTCCACCAAAGCCAGTACGCTGCGCGCGGAAAAATGCCGCGGCATTTCCGCCAGGATGTTCTTGAGCTCGACCTCCGCCTTCTTCCATTTGCGCTGCTGCGCGGAGTGCCGCGCCTCTTCGAGCCTGTTGTAGATCGCGATACCGTCTTTTGGATCTATTCCTCCGGCTGCGGCGCGATCCGATGCGCCTTGCAGATAGCCAAGCGATTGCAGGGTCTCCATGGTCTCTTTCGACATCGGTGTCGACTGCGCGGAAATCGCGTGCGCGGCACTGTCTTTCAACAGCTTTTCGAGCTCCACATCGAGGGCGTCTGCTTTTGCCTGATATGCGGGGTCACCGTACAGGTTGTGGGTTTCGTTTGGATCGAGCTTGAGGTCGTAGAGCTCGGGTTTTGGCGCACGCACGAAGGTATAGCCGCTTCTGCGCAATGCGAACAGCGGTGCCATGCCGAAACCCAGTTCAGCAAGTTTCGATTCCGAGTACTGCGGCAGGTCGCGCATGGGCTCGTCGCCGCGCACCATCGGCGTGAGGTCGACACCCTGCGTCTGAGTCGCGCCGGGCAGGTGGGCGAGATTGAGCAGAGTCGGCGCAATGTCGATGTTGCGCACCGATCCTGCGTAGGCCTTTGCGCTTGGAAACCGCTGCGGATATCGCACGACCAGCGGCACGCGCGTGGTGGCGCGATAAACGAAGATCGCGTGGGTCTTCTCGTTATGCTCGCCAAGGCTCTCGCCATGATCGGCGGTGAAGACGAACACGGTGCGATCGAGTTCGCCGCGCGCGCGCAAGGCCTCGACCAGCCTGCCGAGTTCGCGATCCGCGTAGGCGATCGAAGCATCATACGGCGTCGCGGAAATGGCGCGCGCCCACCCTGGCGGGCGATGCGGTTCGTGAGGATCGAACAAGTGCACCCACAGAAAAAATGGCTGGGTCTGCGCTTTCTCATCGCGTTTGCCGTACCAGTCCAGCACACGATCGATGGTCTCCGAAGCGGGCCGCTCGCGT
>VBNZ01000126.1:5229-7255 GCA_005877675.1 Gammaproteobacteria bacterium | reverse complement strand
GCGAGATCGACGCCGCGGCGCTCGCCCGCGTGCGCGCGGCGTTACCGCACTTTGCGCAAGCGGACGAGGCCACGCTGGCGCATTGGTTCGGACGCTTCATCACGCGCTACCGCAGCGCGCAGATCATCGCGACCGCGCGGCGATCTACCGCGCCGAGCGAATTGCAGCGGCGCCTGCCCGAATCCACATTGATGCGCAATCCGTTCAGCCGTTACGCCTGGCGGCGCGCGGGGCGCGGCGCGGAATTGTTCGTCGCGGGCGAGGCCTGGCCCTGCCCTTTGGCATTCGCGCGCCTGGTCTGCGCGTCACGCGATGTCGATGGCGCGACGCTCGCGCGTGCCTGCACGGATGCGCGCGCGTGGACGGCGCTCGCGGCATTGGTCGACGGCGGTCATCTGCAATTCCTGCGGCGACGCAGGCGCTGAGTCGAATCATGCGCAAATCCGCACCACCCGTCAGCAACGCCGATCACGAGCTGTTCGTGCAGTCGATCGGGCGGGTGCGTCCGGTGAAGCAGATACCGACCGCCGCGTCGAAACCGCAACCCGCGCCCGAACCCGTGCAATCGCAACTAGACGAAGCACGTGTATCGCTCGAGCTGCTCAATTCGGCAATCGATCCGGCATTGATCGAAGTCGGCGAGGAATTGAGCTATCTCAAGGACGGCCACTCGCCGCAGCTGCTGCGCGATCTCAAACGCGGCCGCTACAGCATCGCCGACGAAGTCGATTTGCATCAGATGACCGCGGCGGTCGCACAGCAGGTCATCGCCATCTTTCTCGCCGACAGCAAGCGCGCAGGCTTGTATTGCGTGAAGATCATCCACGGCAAGGGCCTGCGCTCACGCAACGAGGGGCCGGTATTGAAGCGGCTCGTCGATCGGCTGCTGCGCCGGCGCGCAGATGTGATCGCCTTCGCCTCGGCGCGACCGGAACAGGGAGGAACCGGCGCCGCGCTGGTGCTATTGCGCACAGATCGCTAGTTGCCGCTGCTCGCCGGCTTGCGCGGATAGTTGATCCACATCACTTTCGCGCCTTTCTGCTCGGCCCACTGGTTCACCGTGGTCACCTTGCCGACATCGACATCCGGATCGGAATACCACGCGGCCGGGTGATAAGCCTGATGCTCCGTCGCGCAACCTGCCAGCGCCAGCGCGCCTGCGGCAATCCCAAGAAGCTTCTTCATGATCCTCTCCCGCTGCCTGCTCATGCAAACAGACGAAGCATGGCCTTGCAGCGTCGCGTCGCGTCGATCCGTTTTGGCTAAGCGATTGAGCCTTGAGAAATTTCTCTAATAATTACAGTGGCATACGATCCAGACTTTAGAGTAAATCGAAGCTCGAGATCGCCGCCAGCAAGCCAGTCGAACGTCAGATCGGATGGCCGCAAAATCAACGCGCGGCGTTCCTGCTTCAGGCCTGCCTGTTCCAGACCAGTCGCAAGATCGGGATGTTCCGCGGCAACGGCTCGCTCGATCTCGGCAACGCGCCCGCTCGCGCGCAATTCGCCCTGCCCCCACATCGCACCGGTGGGCGCGATATCGCCACTCGCCAGACGGGCTGCGAGTTCGTCATCAAACGGCTCGGGTCCGAAAATGCTCTGCGTCCCCGCGAGCATCCACACCTCGCCATCGAGTGCGCCGCTCTTATCCGAGCCGGTCCAGTTGCCTTGCTCCACGCGCCGTGCAAGCACCGCGTTGAAAAGATGCGAGCGCGCCGCCGAGAGCAGCAGGCTGCGCTCGTGCCGCTGCACGCGCTGTCCTGAGAACATCCTGCGCGCACGATCGAGATTGCCGCCCTCGCGGCCGAAACGCTGCTCGCCGAAATAATTCGGCACGCCGTCGCGCACGATCGCCGCGATACGCTGTTCCGCTGCCGCGCGATCGCCTTGTACTTCACGCAGCACGATGCGAAACGTGTTCGACTTGAGTGCGCCGCGTTGCAGCTTGCGCGAATGACGGCCGGCTTCAAGCACGTGGAACTCGGCATGCTGCAACGACATCCAGTCGGGTTCCGCACGCTTGCCGG
>VBNZ01000126.1:0-5198 GCA_005877675.1 Gammaproteobacteria bacterium | reverse complement strand
GCCGGCGTAGCTGACCGCGTCGGGTGCCGCACCTGCGAATTTCGCAAGCTCGCGCGCTACCCAATCGGTATTCGCGCCGCGTTTCTCTACGCGCACGAACACATGCTCGCCCGCGCCGTCGGGACTGAAGCCGAGGTTTTCGTCGACGAAGAAATCCTCCGGCGTCGTGCGCAACACGCCGCGCAGCGGCGGGCCGCCGTGCGCATAAGGCAAATCGGTATTTTTGCGCTCATCCATGCGCGCAAAAGACCGAACGCGACCATCCGTGGCGCGCACTATTCATGCATGCGCTTCCACCAACAAAACGACTGCGAACGCCGCGATACCCTCGCCGCGCCCGGTAAAACCGAGCTTCTCGCTAGTCGTCGCCTTGATGCCGATCTGGCCGACACCGCAGTTCAAATCCGCGGCCAGATGCTCGCGCATCGCCGCGGCATGCGGCGCGATCTTCGGCCGCTCGCACACGACGCTGATATCGGCGTTGCCAAGCGCGCAGCCATGCTGCTGCATCATTTCGACACAGTGGCGCAAGAACATGCGACTGGCATTGCGCCCGGCGTATTTCGCCGCGCTGCCGAGCGCGAGCGCACCGAGTATGGCATCGCACAGCGCATGGATCACGACATCCCCGTCCGAATGCGCGACGACGCCCTGCGTGTGCGCAATGCGCACGCCGCCGAGCACGACGTGATCGCCGGGTCCGAATGCATGCACGTCGATGCCTTGGCCGATCCGCATCAGACTTCCCTCGCGAGCAGAAACTCCGCCAACGCAAAATCGGCCGGCGTCGTGACCTTGATATTGCTTTCCGCGCCTTCGACTAGCAAGGGGCGATGCCCGGCACGCTCCATCGCCATCGCCTCGTCGGTCACCGCGATGCCGGCTGCGCGGGCGGACTCCAGCGCCGCAACGAGCTCGCCATGGCGGAACAGCTGCGGCGTCAACGCGCGCCAGCGCGATTCGCGCGACTCGGTGGTGGCGCTGCGACCATCCGCGTCGGCGCGCTTGAGCGTATCGCGCAACGGCGCGGCCAGCAGCGCGCCACCGGCAGGCATGCCAAGTTCGATAAGCTGCGAAATATCCTCGGCGCGCACGCACGGTCGCGCGGCATCGTGCACGAGCACGAAATCATCCGCGCGCAGATCGCGCGCGAGTGCGTGCAGGCCCGCAAGCACGGAGTCGGCCCGCTCATCTCCGCCATCGGCAATTCGCACAGGCTTGCCCGCGATCTGCGTGAGCTGCGGCCAATGCGCATCGCCCGGCGCCAACGCAACGACGAGCCCGGCTATGTGCGGATGCGCGGCCAGGCGTTCGAGCGTGTGCAGCAGCAGCGACTTGCCCGCGAGCGGCAGGTATTGCTTGGGAATCGCGCTGCGGAAGCGGGTGCCGCGGCCCGCAGCCGGCACCACACACCACAGCGCGGGGCGCGCAGACGGATCAGTGCTTGGCATCGTCCTTCGGCTTTGCGTTCGGATCCTCGACGACCTGGTAGAACACCTCATCGGATTTGATCAGGCCGAGCTCAGCGCGCGCACGTTCTTCGACTGCCTCCTTGCCGCTGCGCAGGTCCGCGACATCGGCCGCGAGCATGTCGTTGCGCTGCTTGAGCTGCGCGTTCTCCGCCTTCTGCTCGGCAATCTGCGCCTTCAGGTGCGCGATCTCACGCAGACCCCAGTCGCCAGCCCACAGCTTGACGCCGAGGGCCAGCAGCAGGGCCAGCAGGATCAGAGCAACGAGTCGCAGCACGGTCGCTTAGGCTACAAGTCCTGGCAGATTCGGAAACGCATTGCGCCCGGCGTATTTCGCCGCGCTGCCGAGCGCGCCTTCGATGCGCAGCAGCTGGTTGTACTTCGCCACGCGATCGGAGCGGCACAGCGAGCCGGTCTTGATCTGCGTCGCGGTGGTCGCGACCGAGATATCAGCGATCGTCGTATCTTCGGTCTCACCGGAACGATGCGATACGATCGCGGCATAATTTGCCTTGTCCGCCATCGCGATCGCTTCGAGCGTCTCGGAAAGCGTGCCGATCTGATTGACCTTGATCAGAATCGCGTTCGCGATGTGCTTGTCGATGCCTTCGCGAAAGATCGCCGGATTGGTCACGAACAAATCGTCGCCGACCAACTGGATCTTCTTGCCGAGCTTGTCGGTCAGCCCTTTCCAACCATCCCAGTCGCCTTCGGCCATGCCGTCTTCGATCGTTATGATCGGGTATCTAGCACACCAGTCCGCATAAACCTCGATCAGCTGCGCAGGCGTAAATACCTTGCCCTCGCCTTCGAGGTGATAGGCGCCGTCCTTGAAGAACTCCGAGCTCGCGACATCGAGCCCGAGATAGACATCCTTGCCGGCCTTGTAGCCGGTTTTGGCGATCGCTTCGAGGATCGTCTCGATCGCCTGCTCGTTAGATTTCAGATCGGGCGCGAAGCCGCCTTCGTCGCCGACCGCAGTGTTGAGGCCCTTGCTCTTCAGCACCGACTTCAGCGCATAAAAAATTTCCGTGCCCGCGCGCAACGCCTCCGAGAAGCTCGGCAAGCCGACCGGCAGCACCATGAATTCCTGCATGTCGACATTGTTGTCGGCATGCGCGCCGCCGTTGACGATATTCATCATCGGTACGGGCAGATGCAGCGGCGCGCCGTTGGCGAGCGCCGTGTTGAGGTACTTCCACAGCGGCTGGTTCTTCGATGCCGCGGCTGCGTGCGCATTGGCGAGCGACACACCAAGCAGCGCATTCGCGCCGAGCTTGCCCTTGTTCGGCGTGCCGTCGAGCGCGATCAATTTCGCGTCGAGGCCTGTCTGATCGAGCGCATCGAAACCCTTAAGCGCAGTGGCGATCGTCGTACTGACGTTGGCAACCGCGTTCTTCACGCCCTTGCCGAGACAACGCGTCTTGTCGCCATCGCGCAGTTCGACCGCTTCGCGCGAGCCGGTCGAGGCGCCGCTCGGCACCGCCGCGCGGCCGATCGAACCATCGGCGAGTGTCACTTCCGCTTCGAGCGTGGGATTGCCGCGCGAGTCGAGGATTTCGCGCGCGTGGATTTGTGTAATTTGCGTCATTGTGGATTCATGCTTATCAGGAAATCGTTTCGAGCAAGCCCGCTTTCTTTACGCTGCGATCGATCGAGATCAGCGTTTCGAGCAAAGCTTCCATCTTCCCCAGCGGCCACGCATTCGGCCCGTCGCTGAGCGCCTTGCTCGGGTCGATATGCGTTTCCATAAAGATACCGGCGATACCAACCGCAACGGCTGCACGCGACAGCACCGGGACGAATTCGCGCTGTCCGCCCGAGCTGCCGCCCTGCCCCCCCGGCAGCTGCACCGAATGGGTCGCGTCGAACACGACCGGACAGCCGGTTTCGCGCATCACCGCTAGGCTGCGCGGGTCGGAAACGAGGTTGTTGTAGCCGAAGCTTGCGCCGCGCTCGCACACCATGATGTCGTTGTTGCCGACTGCCTTGGCTTTCTCGGCCACGTGCTTCATATCCCACGGCGCGAGAAACTGGCCCTTCTTGATATTGACCGGGCGGCCCGCACGCGCGACGTTCTGGATGAAGTCGGTCTGGCGACACAGAAATGCCGGCGTCTGCAGCACGTCGACCACGCTCGCGACTTCGCCCATCGGCGTGTATTCGTGCACGTCGGTCAGTACCGGTACGCCGATCTGCCTTTTCACTTCGCCGAGGATGCGTAGGCCCTCTTCCATACCCGGGCCGCGGAAGCTGCCAGACGACGTGCGGTTGGCCTTGTCGAAACTGGATTTGTATATAAATGGAATTCCCAGCTTCGCTGTGATTTCCTTGAGCGTGCCTGCCGTGTCGAGCGACATCTGCAGCGATTCGACGACGCAGGTACCGGCGATCAGAAACAGCGGCTGGTCGAGCCCGACTTCAAAACCGCATAGCTTCATGGCGCGATAGCTCTTGACTCGTCAATCCCGCGCATCATCTTCGACGCGAAAGCTGAGGCACTGGATTCCCGCTTTCGCGGGAATGACGGCAAAAGGCACGTAGCGCCGCGGCGACTCACGCTACCGCCTCCGCCAGTCGCGGCGCGGTACGCACGGCGCGATAGTCGCGCGCGGCCTGGATAAAGCCATTGAACAGCGGGTGGCCGTCGCGCGGCGTCGAGGTGAATTCGGGATGGAACTGTCCGGCGACGAACCAGGGATGTTTCTGCGGCGAGAATTCGATCATCTCTACCAGCAGATCGTCCATCGACGTACCTGAGACCACGAGGCCGAGTTCCTCAAAGCGCTTGCGATAGTTGTTGTTGAATTCGTAGCGATGACGGTGACGCTCGCGGATCACCTCCTGGCCGTACATCTCGCGCGCGAGCGTGCCGGGCGTGAGCTTGCATTCCTGCGCGCCGAGACGCATCGTGCCGCCCAGATCGGATTCCTCGCTGCGCGTCTCCACCGCACCGCTCGCGGTGGTCCACTCGGTGATCAGCGCAATCACCGGATCGACGCAGTGCCGATCGTTTTCGGACGAATTCGCACCGGGCAGGCCGGCGATGTTGCGTGCGAAATCGACCACCGCCGCGTGCATGCCGTAGCAGATGCCGAAATATGGAATCTTCGATTCGCGCGCGAATTTTGCCGCTGCGATCTTGCCTTCGAAGCCGCGCTTGCCGAAACCGCCGGGTACGAGTATGCCGTCGACGTTGTGCAGCATCTCCGGGCCGCGCGCCTCGATTTCCTCCGACTCCATCCACTGCAGATTGACGTGCGTGGATTGTTTGAGGCCGCCGTGGCGCAGCGCTTCGGACAGCGACTTGTACGCGTCCTTGTGCTCGACGTACTTGCCGATGATCGCGATGTTGACTTCGTGCTTGGGATGCTCGATCGCATCGACCGTGCGTTCCCACTCGACCAGGTTCGCCGGCTTGGCATCGAGCTTCAATTGCGACACGACGAGATCGTCGAGTCCCTGCTGATGCAGCCACATCGGCAGTTTGTAGATCGTGTCGACGTCGATCGCGCTGATGACCGCTTTCTCCGGCACGTTGGTGAACAGCGCGATCTTGCGCCGATCCGATTCCGGCAGTGGCGCCTCGCTGCGGCACAGCAGCACGTCCGCCTGGATACCGATCGAGCGCAGTTCCTTGACCGAATGCTGCGTCGGCTTGGTTTTGATCTCGCCCGCCGCCTTGATATATGGCACCAGGGTGAGGTGCATGAACATGGATTTTTCCGC
>VBNZ01000192.1:11218-13179 GCA_005877675.1 Gammaproteobacteria bacterium | reverse complement strand
CCGCGCCGCGCTGATCGCCGACGTGGCGTTCGGAAATCTCGACGCCGCGGTCGGCAAACACGAACAGTTCGCCGCCACGCGCGCGCACTTCTTCCAAGTTCGATTTCAGCTTTTCGAGCAGCTGGTTGTTCGGCGCAACCGCGATGACCGGCATGTCTTCGTCGACCAGCGCGAGCGGGCCGTGTTTGAGCTCACCCGCGGGATAGCCTTCGGCGTGAATATAGGAAATTTCCTTGAGCTTGAGCGCGCCTTCGAGCGCGACCGGGTAGTTCGCGCCGCGGCCGAGGAATAGCGTGTGGTGCTTGCTGACGAAACGCTCGGCGAGCTTGGCGATCTCCGCTTCGCCCTTGAGCGCTTCGGCGACCACGCGCGGCAGGTCGCGCAACCAGCGCGCCTCGTCTTCCGCGCTAAGCCGGCCACGCGACTTGGCGAGAGACAGCACAAGCAAGAACAGCGCCGTCAGTTGCGTCGTAAACGCCTTGGTCGACGCGACACCGATCTCGGTACCGGCGCGCGTGAGATACGTGAGCTCGGTCTGCCTCACCATCGAGCTGGTTGCGACATTGCAGATCCCCAACGTGCGCCGTTGACCGAGTTTTTTCGCGTGCGCCAGAGCAGCGAGCGTGTCGGCGGTTTCGCCCGACTGCGATACGGCGAGAAACAGGCTGTCTTTCGGCACGACCACGTCGCGGTAGCGAAACTCGCTCGCGACCTCGACATTGCATGGAATCCCAGTCAGCGATTCGAGCCAGTAACGCGCGACGAGACCCGCGTGAAAGCTCGTGCCGCAGGCGACAATTTGCACATGGCGTACACGTGCGAGCAGTGCTTCGGCATCGACGCCGAAGATGTTCGGCAGAATCTTGTCGTTGGCAATGCGCCCTTCGAGCGTATCGGCGATCGCCTGCGGCTGCTCGTGGATTTCCTTGAGCATGTAGTGACGATATTCGCCGCGTTCGACCGCGTCGGCGCCAAAATGCGCCTGCTTGATCGGACGCTCAACCGGCGCACCACGCTCATCGTATATTTTTACACCATCGATCGTCGCATCGGCGACATCGCCCTCGGCGAGGTAGACAAATCGCCGCGTGACCGGCAACAACGCGTGGATATCCGAGGCAATGAATTGTTCATTGTCCGACAGTCCCACGACGAGCGGACTGCCGCGGCGCGCACCGACGACGCGACCGGGTTCGCGCGTCGAGATCGCGGCGATCGCGTAGGCGCCGCGCAGGCGCGCGAGCGCCTTGCGCACGGCGTCAAGCAGGCAGGCGCCGGCCGAATGGTAGTGCTCAATCAGATGTGCGATGACTTCGGTGTCGGTTTCGCTCGTGAATTCGTAGCCGAGAGATTTCAGTTCAGTGCGCAGCGCCTCGTGGTTCTCGATGATGCCGTTATGCACGACGGCAACCGTGTTGCGCGAGGCGAGCGGGTGCGCGTTGATCGTGCTCGGCGCGCCATGCGTGGCCCAGCGCGTATGCGCGATGCCGGTGAAGCCGGCGATCGGTTGCGAGGCATGCAGCGCCTCGAGCTCGCGCACCTTGCCCTTGGTGCGCACGCGTTCGAGGCCGTGATCGGTCAGCAGCGCGATACCGGCGGAATCGTAACCGCGATATTCGAGCGCTTTGAGCCCGTCGATCAGAGTTGAGACCACATCGCGCCGCGCAGCGGCGCCGACTATTCCACACATGCGCTTGTCCTCGAATGCAGCGCGCTATTTTAGCCGCTTCACGCGCGCGCCGTATGGCGCGCAATCCAACCCGAGCGGCGTGTCAAGCCGAGCGGTGCAAACCGGTTCATGACTTCTTCGGCCGCTTCCAGCCGGGTATCGTCATCTGCTTGGCGCGCGCGACGGTGAGCGCGCCCGCAGGGGCGTTCTTGCCGATGGTCGAGCCGGCGCCGATCGTCGCGCTATTGCCGATCGTCACCGGCGCGACGAGCGCGGTGTTGGAGCCGATAAA
>VBNZ01000192.1:9172-11205 GCA_005877675.1 Gammaproteobacteria bacterium | reverse complement strand
GTAATTGCAGGTGATCGTGCCTGCACCGACATTGACCTCGCTGCCGATCGTCGCGTCGCCAAGATAAGTCAAATGATTGGCCTTGGAATTTTGTCCAATTGTGGAATTTTTCACTTCGACAAAATTGCCGACATGCGCCCCTGCGGCAAGCTCGCTGCCGGGACGCAGGCGCGCGTAAGGACCTATGACACAGGGCCCGTGCGTGACGACGCCATCGAGATCGCTGTGTGCGTGCACTTGGGTGCCGGCAGCGAGCGTCGCATCCTTGATGCGGCAGAACGCGCCGATGCGTACGTCGTCGCCGAGCGCAACGCGACCTTCGAGCACGACATCGACATCGATTTCGACGTCGTGTCCTGCAGTGACGCTGCCGCGCAGATCGAAGCGCGCGGGATCGGCGATGCGCACACCCTGCGCCATCAGGTTGCGCGCGGTACGCAGCTGATAATGTCGTTCGAGTTGCGCCAGTTGCCAGGCGTCGTTGGCACCGGCGATCGCATTTGCGTCGGCGCAGGCGATCGCGAGCGCGGATGCGCCATCCTGCGTCGCGAAACCGAACACGTCGGTCAGATAAAATTCGCGCTGTGCATTGCGATCACTCAGTCGCGCCAGCCAGCCGCGCAGCGCTGCGGCGTCGGCCGCGACCACGCCGGAGTTGATCGTGCGGATCGCCTGTTGTTCCGGCGTGCAGTCCTTCTCCTCGACGATGCCGTGCACGCGGCCGGATGCATCGAACAGGATGCGTCCGTAGCCGGAGGGATCGCGCAGCTCGGCCGTCAGCACCGCGAGCTTCGTCGGCGCTTCGACCAGCGGCTTCAGGATCGCCGCGCGCAGCAGCGGCACATCACCGTACAGCACGAGCACGCGCGCGCCATCGGGGATAGCCGGCATCGCGAGCTGCATCGCATGCCCGGTGCCGCGCTGCTCGGCCTGGTGCACCCAGACGAGATCAGCTTGATCCGCGAAAGCGGCCTGCACCTGCTCGCCGCGATGACCGTAAACGATATGCACCTTCGCCGGATTGAGCGTCCGTGCAGTATCGAGTACATGCGCGAGCATCGGCCGGCCGGCGAGTGGCAGCAGCACTTTGGCGCGCGCGGATTTCATGCGTTTGCCCTCGCCGGCGGCGAGGACCACGATATGCAGCGGAGTCGTTGGGCTCATGCCGCTACGATAGCGCAGACACCTGCGCCGAGACGACTTTTTCGGGCGCAAATGCGGGCAGGGGACTTGCTGGACGGGCGGCAGTGCAGTTGCGTGCGTGCCGCAATTTAAACAAACAGACTGGCAGGATTCTGCCAATGCCTATGGTGACAATGCTCTATGCCGGTTTGCTCGGACTCATGGCCATCGCGGTCGCGTTTCCCGCGGGCAGCCTGCGCGGCAAGCTCAATATCCCGATCGGCGACGGCGGCCACACAGAGCTGATCCGCGCGATGCGCCGGCAGGCGAATTTCATCGAATGGGTGCCGCTGGTACTGGTCCTGATCGGCCTGCTCGAAGTATCGGGTGTGGGCAAGACCGCGATCCATGTGCTCGGCGCGGGACTGGTGGTTGCGCGCGCGTGTCATGCGCTCGATTTTCGCGCCGACACCATGCAGGCGCCGGGGCGTTTCGTCGGCGCTGCGGGAACTGCTTTGATTACGCTGGTGACGTCGATCTGGCTGATCGTGCGCTATTTTGCCTGAGCGCCAGGCTCGGCAAAACCAAACGCCGGCGCGAGGCCGGCGTTTTGCATAGTGCGGAAATAAAACTGCTTCAGTGCTTGGTCATGCGGCGCAGACGCTCGATCGCCTGCAGCTGCGCGATCGCCTGGGCGAGCTCGACTTGCGCCTGCGCGATTTCGACCGCATCGGTGCGATTGGCAAGTGCGCGTTCGGCTTCGTCCTTGGCGCGGCGCGCGGCGGCCTCGTCGAGATCCTTGGCGCGGATCGCGGTGTCGGTCAGCACGGTGACGACCTGCGGCTGCACTTCGAGGATGCCGCCGGAGACGTAGAAGAACTGCTCGTCGCCGTTCTCCGCGATCACGCGCA
>VBNZ01000192.1:2996-9164 GCA_005877675.1 Gammaproteobacteria bacterium | reverse complement strand
GGCGCGTGACGCGGCACGATGCCGAGTTCGCCTTCCTCGCCGGTGGCGACGATCATCTTCGCCTCGCCGTGAAAGATTTCGGCTTCGGCGCTGACGATGTCGCAGCGAATCGTGGTGGTCATGGTGTGATTGCTCCGGTGATGCGGGACTCGGGATTCGGGATTCGGGAAAAGGCAGGAAGCGATCTGCTCTTCCGAACCCCGAGTCCCGGGTCCCGGCTTCTTAGGCTGCTTTCTTTTCCGTCATCTTCTTGGCCTTCTCGAAGGCCTCGTCGATGCCGCCGACCATGTAGAACGCCTGCTCGGGCAGGTGGTCGCACTCGCCGTCGCAGATCATCTTGAAGCCGCGGATGGTTTCCTTGAGCGAGACGTACTTGCCCGGCGCGCCGGTGAACACTTCGGCGACGTGGAACGGCTGCGAGAAGAAGCGTTCGACCTTGCGCGCGCGCGACACGATGGCCTTGTCCTCTTCGGACAGCTCGTCCATGCCGAGAATCGCGATGATGTCCTTGAGTTCCTTGTAGCGCTACCACCAGCGGATCGAGCTGACGCGAGGTCGAATCGAGCGGATCGACCGCAGGATAGATACCGAGCGAGGCGATGTCGCGCGACAGCACGACGGTCGAATCCAAGTGCGCGAAGGTGGTTGCCGGCGACGGGTCGGTCAAGTCATCGGCTGGCACATACACGGCCTGGATCGAGGTGATCGAACCGGTCTTGGTCGAGGTGATGCGCTCCTGTAGGCGACCCATTTCGTCGGCCAACGTCGGCTGGTAACCCACCGCCGACGGCATACGGCCAAGCAGCGCGGACACTTCGGTACCGGCCAGCGTGTAGCGGTAGATGTTGTCGACGAAGAACAGCACGTCGCGGCCCTTGCCGCTCGTGTCCTTTTCGTCGCGGAAATATTCGGCCATGGTCAGACCGGTGAGCGCCACACGCAGACGGTTGCCGGGCGGCTCGTTCATCTGACCGTACACCATCGCCACTTTCGATTCGGGCAGGTCGTCGAGCTTGACCACGCCTGCTTCGATCATCTCGTGATAGAAGTCGTTGCCTTCGCGCGTGCGCTCGCCGACGCCGGCGAATACCGACAGGCCCGAATGCTGGGTCGCGATGTTGTTGATCAGTTCGAGCATGTTCACGGTCTTGCCGACGCCCGCGCCACCGAACAAGCCGACTTTGCCGCCCTTGGCGAACGGGCAGACCAAATCGATGACCTTGATGCCGGTTTCGAGCAGTTCGTTGGCCGCTGCCTGCTCGTCATAGCTCGGCGCCGGACGATGAATTTCCCAATGGTCCTTGGTGTCGATCGGGCCACCCTCGTCGATCGGATCGCCGAGCACGTCCATGATGCGGCCGAGCGTACCCTTGCCGACCGGTACCTTGATGCCCGCGCCGGTGTTGGTCGCAACGAGATTGCGCTTCAAGCCGTCGGTCGAACCGAGCGCGATCGTGCGCACGATGCCGTCGCCGAGCTGCTGCTGCACTTCGAGCGTGATCGCCGTGCCGGCGACCTTGAGCGCGTCGTACACCCTCGGCACCTGATCGCGCGGAAATTCGACGTCGACGACCGCGCCGATAATTTGAACTACCTTGCCCTGACTCATGATGGTGTCCTCAAAACTGAATTCTTTTGCCCGTCATGCCGGAGAAAAGCCGGCATCCATTTCTGCTTTAGCCGCCAAGTTCAAAATGGATTCCGGCTTCCGCCGGAATGACGGCAGTGTGTTGTGTTTGTCAAACCGCCGCAGCGCCGCCGACGATTTCGCTGATTTCCTGCGTGATCGCAGCCTGGCGCGCCTTGTTGTAGATCTGCGTCAGCGTGTCGATCGCCTTCTTCGCGTTGTCGCCCGCGGACTTCATCGCGACCATGCGCGCGGCGTGTTCGCTGGCGAGATTCTCGAGCGTCGCCTGATACACGAGCGATTCGATATAGCGCGTCATCACGTGATCAAGCACGGTTTCGGCATTCGGCTCGTAGATGTAGTCCCAATCGTGCGCGGTATGCAGCTCTTCCGACGGCGGCAGCGGCAGCAGCTGATCCAGCGTCGCCTTCTGCGTCATCGTGTTGACGAAATTGTTGTAGGCGAGGGTCAAGCGGTCGACGCGGCTTTCGGCATAGGCATCGAGCATCACCTTGACCACGCCGACGAGCTTCTCCACCTTCGGCTTCTCGCCGAGGTGGTTGAGGCTGCCGACGAGATTGACCTTGAGGCGCTTGAAGAACGCGTTTGCCTTGGTGCCGATCGCGACGATGTCGACCTCAACGCCCTTGTCCTGCAGCTCGCGGATTTCGGTAAGCAGTCTGCGGAACAGGTTCGAGTTCAAGCCACCGCAGAGACCGCGGTCGGTCGACACGATGATGTAGCCGACGCGCTTGACCTGCTCGCGTTCGATCAGGAACGGATGCTTGTACTCGGTGTTCGCCTTGGCGATATGACCGATCAGCTGGCGCATCGCGCGCGCGTACGGACGCGAGGTCTTCATCAGCTCCTGCGCCTTGCGGATTTTCGAGGCCGAGACCATTTCGAGCGCGCGGGTCACCTTGCGAGTGTTCTGCACGCTCTTGATCTTGGTTCTAATTTCTCTTGCGCCTGCCATATGTTTACTCGGGACTCGGGACTCGGGACTCGGGACTCGAAATGCGTTCCATAAGTTGCTTTGGTATGAATCGGCTGGTCTCGTAGCCTCGAAGAATTTCAGAACCCGCTTTTGCGAGTCCCGAGTCCCGAGTCCCGAGTCCCGGCTGCATCACCAGCTACCCGTCTTCTTGAACTCATCGATGCCCTGCTTGAGCGTTGCTTCGATCGCGTCATTCCAATCGGACTTGTCGTTCGCGGCCTTGACCCAGTCGGCATGGTTGCTGGCGAAGTGAGCGTGCAGGCCTTTTTCAAAGGGCAGAATCTGCGCGACTGGCAGATCGTCGAGATAACCCTTCTCGGCCGCGTACAGCGAGATCGCGAGGTTGGCGACCGACAACGGCGCGTACTGCTTCTGCTTCATCAATTCGGTCACGCGCTGGCCACGTTCGAGCTGCGCACGCGTCGCCGCGTCCAGATCGGAGGCGAACTGCGCGAACGCCGCGAGTTCGCGGTACTGCGCGAGCGCGAGCTTCACGCCGCCGGCGAGCTTCTTGATGATCTTGGTCTGCGCAGCGCCACCGACGCGCGACACCGAGATGCCGGCGTTGACGGCAGGACGGATGCCGGCGTTGAACAGGTCGGTCTCGAGGAAGATCTGGCCGTCGGTAATCGAGATCACGTTGGTCGGCACGAACGCGGACACGTCACCGGCCTGCGTTTCGATGATCGGCAACGCGGTGAGCGAGCCGGTCTTGCCCTTGACGGCACCCTTGGTGTGCTTCTCGACGTATTCTTCGTTGACGCGCGCGGCGCGTTCGAGCAGGCGGCTGTGCAGGTAGAACACGTCGCCCGGATATGCTTCACGGCCCGGCGGACGGCGCAGCAGCAGCGAAATCTGGCGATACGCCCAGGCCTGCTTGGTCAGATCGTCATAAATGATCAGCGCGTCTTCGCCGTTGTCGCGGAAGTATTCGCCCATCGCGCAGCCGGCATAGGGCGCGATGTACTGCATCGCGGCCGAGTCCGAAGCGGCAGCGGCGACGATGATCGTGTGCGCCATTGCGTCGTGCTCTTCGAGCTTGCGCACGACGTTGGCGATCGACGATTGCTTCTGGCCGATCGCGACGTAGATGCACTTCACGCCGGTGCCTTTCTGATTGATGATCGCGTCGACCGCGAGCGCCGTCTTGCCGGTTTGGCGGTCGCCGATGATCAGCTCACGCTGGCCGCGGCCGATCGGAATCATCGAGTCGACCGACTTATAGCCCGTCTGCACCGGCTGCGACACCGACTTGCGCCAGATCACGCCCGGCGCGACCTTCTCCACCGGCGCGGAATGCTTGGCATTGAGCGGACCCTTGCCGTCAATCGGATTGCCGAGCGCGTCGACGACGCGACCGAGCAGTTCCGGACCCGTCGGCACTTCGAGGATACGGGCGGTGGTCTTGACGGTATCGCCTTCGCGCAGATGCTCGTACTCGCCGAGCACGACCGCGCCGACCGAATCGCGCTCCAGGTTCAACGCGAGCGCCGTGGCATTGCCCGGCAGTTCGATCATTTCGCCCGCCATCACATCGGCCAGGCCGTGGATGCGCACAATGCCGTCGGACACCGAGACGATGGTGCCTTCGTTGCGCGCCTCGGCGGCGAGTTTGACCTGATCGATCCGCGCGCGGATCAGTTCGCTGATTTCAGAAGGGTTGAGCGTGGTGGCCATTGCTTTGGTTCCTTAGTCGGGTGCGGGTTGCCCGCGCACTCGGGTTCAATTGAATTCTTAATGCGTGAGCGCGCTTTCCAGCCGCGCCAGACGTCCGCGCACCGAGCCATCGATCACCAGGTCGCCGGCATCGATCACCGCGCCACCGATCACCGACGGATCGATCCGCTGGGTCAGCTCGATACTGCGGCCGAAGCGCTTGGCCAGCGCGAGCTTGATCGCGTTCGCCTGCTCGCCCGGAATCTCCGCGGCGGAGCGCACGGTGACCTTGAGCACGTGCTCGGATTCGCGCTTGAGTTCTTCGAACAGCGCGGCGATATCCGGCAGCAATGCAAGGCGACGATTGTTCGCGAGCAGATTCAGAAAGCTCGCGAACGCGGAACCTGCGGTCTCGTCCGGCGGCAGCAGCAGGCCGACGAGCTCGTCGGTGCCCAGGCGCGGATTGCCGATCAGCGCACCGACGCGTGTGTCGGCAACGGCCTGCGCGGCGAAGCGCAGGCTTGCCGACCAGGTGGCAAGCGCATTGTTCGCGCGCGCGGACTCGAATGCAGCGCGCGCATACGGACGGGCCAGAGTCAGAGTTTCGCTCATGGTCGCTTAGATCTCGGTCACGAGCTGGTCCAGCAGCGCCTTGTGCGCGTCCGGGTTGATCTCGCGCTGCAGGATCTTCGACGCGCCCTGCACCGCAAGCGTCGATACCTGGTGCGCAGCGCTTCGCGCGCCTTGCCGGCCATGCCGTCGATCTCGGCCTGCGCGGTTGCTTTCACGCGCGCGGCTTCGAGCAGTGCATCGGCCTTGGCTTTGTCGACGATCTGGTTTGCCTGCTGGCTCGCCTTCTCGATGATTTCCGCCGCTTGTGCGCGCGCCTTCTTGATCTCGTCGGCGACGCGTGCGTCGGCATCCTTGAGCTCGGCCTTGGCGCGATCTGCCGCCGCGAGACCCTCGGCGATTTTCTGCTGGCGCTCTTCGATCGCCGCAATGATGTGCGGCCAGCCGAATTTCATGACCAGCCAGACCACTGCGAAGAACGCGAGGCCCTGAATGACGAAGGTGATATTGGGGATCATCACTGACTCCTGACAGGTGCCGCACAGTTCGCGCGGCACCGTTGTTCGACGGTACGGCTTACTTGCCGGCGAGCGCGGCCGTGAACGGGTTCGCGAAGATCAGGAGCAGCGCAATCGCCACGCCGATGATCGGCACCGCGTCGAGCAGGCCCGCGACGATGAACATCTTGGTCTGCAGCATCGGGGTCAGTTCCGGCTGGCGCGACGAGCCCTCGAGGAACTTGCCGCCGAGCAGCGCGAAGCCGATCGCGGTACCGAGCGCGCCGAGGCCGATCAGAAGGCCGGCGGCGATGACCGTCATACTCATTACGTGTGCAGTAAGTTCCATGGTTGTCTCCTGTAAAAATAAATACAAAGTGGGGAAGGGGAAAATCAGTGACGCTCGGCCGCCATGCTCAGATACACGATGGTCAGCATCATGAAAATGAAGGCCTGCAGCGTGATGACGAGGATGTGGAATACGGTCCAGGCGAAGCCGGCGATGAACTGGCCCAGGCCGAGCAGATAAGTGGAGAAGTGCGTCACCGCGGCATCGAGCGTCATCACCGCGATCAGGATGAAGATCAGCTCGCCGGCGTACATATTGCCGAACAGTCGCAGGCTGAGAGAAACCGGGCGCACCGCCTCTTCGATCAGGCGCAGCAGCAGGTTGGCGGGCGAGAGCAGGATCTTGCCCAGCGTACCGTGCGCGTGGAACGGCGCGGTCACCATTTCGCCGAAGAACACCTTCGGGCCCTTGTGCTTGAGGCCGAAGTACTGGATCAGCAGAAACACGGTCAGCGCCATGCCGAGCGTGGTAT
>VBNZ01000192.1:1609-2934 GCA_005877675.1 Gammaproteobacteria bacterium | reverse complement strand
AGCATGTCGAGGAAGTTCATGAAGAATACGAGGCCGAAGATCGTGATCGCGAGCGGCGCGATCAGGCGGCTCTGGCCGTGGAACGTTTCGCGCACGAGGCCGTCGACGAACACCACGATCATCTCGATCGTGCTTTGCACCTTGCCCGGATTCTCGACCTTGGCACGGCGCGCGATGCCGATGAACAGCGCGCAGAACGCCGCGGCCAGCACGAAAGTGAAAAACAGCGTGTCGATGTTGAGCGTCCAGAACGCGCCATCGCCCAGCTTCCATTGCAGGTGATGCAGATGGTGCTGGATGTACTCCGTCATGCCGCCGGCTTCGGGAGCTTCATGTTCGCTGACTGCCAACATTGTCTAGGTATTTCCTAAGAAAAACTGTTGTCGAATACCGCTCAGCGGATCACCGCGAGCGAGATCCAGAAAGCCACTTGTGCCGCGGCGATCCCCGCCACAAACGGCAGGAACGGCAGCTTGATGACAGCAATCGCCAGATACAGCGCGAGTGCCAGCCATGCCCACTTCAACGCCTCGGCGGCATAAACCGAACGCGCAATCCGCCGCGTCGGAGCGATGCCGTCCGCAAACAGCCGCCACGCGAATAGCGCATTGCCCGCGGCGATGACTGCGCCACCCGCCCATGCTGCCGTCGCTGCCTGCCAGCCCGAGACACAAAATCCGAGGCCGACCAATGCGACGACACCGAATTGGAAGGTCACGGTCCGAACGGCGATACGTCGGCCATGAACGATGGAGTTCTGCACGGGAAGGGCTTGGGTTTCGGCGCTGATAGACCGTCCGCGAGTGGGAATCCGCGCGGTTAAAGTGCCATCAGCTAAGCCTGAGAATTATAGCAACCGCCCCTTTGCGGCCGCAAGACAAACCCAGCGACTGGCAGTTGCTTGCTGCGCAAGCCGGTCGGCATAATCGGACGGTTGCGGCACAGCCGCGTCCCGTGGCTCACATGAACAGCAAGGACTCATTCGTCGCGATTGGTGCAGGCAAGGTCGTGTACAGCGAAGGCGACGCCGGCGCCGAGATGTACCTGATCGAGTCGGGCCTGGTCGAACTCGTGCACGGCAGCGCCTCCGAACTACTCGGGCCAGGCGATTGCTTTGGCTTCGATTTCCTCACCGAAGGCAAGCGCCGCCAGGCGACCGCTACTGCGGCCGAGGCCACGCGCCTGCTGCGTCTGACGCGCGAGTCGCTGGCCGAAGTGATCGCCGATAATCCGGAAATCGCGCTCGGTTTGATGCGCCGCCTGCTGGAGCGCGCCCCGACGGCGCCTGCTGCACCGCCGCGCGCGGTCTCGGCACCGGTGGTCGC
>VBNZ01000192.1:0-1550 GCA_005877675.1 Gammaproteobacteria bacterium | reverse complement strand
TGCCTGCGGCACCTGCGCCGGCTTCGTCGCCCGCAGCGCCAGCGCCGGCCGCGCGCCAGTACGCATTGCGGCACGTCGCGAGCGGCGAGCTGATCGCCTTCGCGCGCGGGCGCGAGGATTTTCTTGTCGGCCGCCCGGACCCAGCCACCGGCACCACGCCCGAGATCAATCTCGGACCGTACGATGCCAATCGCACCCTGTCGCGACGTCACGCCAGATTACTTGCGCGCGACGGAGTATACTTTGTGCGCGAAGATGCTCCGACGCCGAACGGCACCTATCTCAATGAAGAACGCATTGGGACCGGCGTCGAAATGCGTCTCAAGCCCGGCGATCGCCTGCGTTTCGGCACGATCGAAGTCGAGTTGATCGCAGTCTAGAACTCCAATCTCGCGGGAGCGGGTCTTATGGCACAGCAGGAAAACCAGTGGCAGCAAGCCTTGGCCGCAATCGACGCGAGTTCGATCGATGCGCTCAATGCGATCAAGAAGGATCACGACATCCTGGATGAGCGGCTCAAGGCGCTCGACGGCGTCAAGCAGGAATTCGCCGATGCGGTATACAACCGCGTGCGTGGCGACTATGAGAAGCGGCGCGCCGCGCTCGACGAACAAGCCGCTCCGCTCAAGGACGCGGCGCGCGCGCAATACGCCAAGCTGCGTGAGCTTACGCAGCGCATCGAGACCGATCACGAAGCAATCAAGCTCGACCAGCAGGAGCTTGAACTGCGCCGCAAGCTCGGCGAATTCGACGAGAAAGAATTCAAGCGACGCCTTGGTGAAATCGAGGGCACGATCAAGGAGCGCACGCAGGCGCACGAACAGGCGAGCGCACTGAAGAAGCGCTTCCTCGAACCGTTCAGCGACGAATCCGAACTGACAGCAATGCAGGATGAAGCTGCGGCGGCGGCTGCGCAGATCAGCGTGCCGGGCACCACGCAACGACAGACGCTCGCGGGCGCTGACCTCGCCGCGATTGCCAATACGCTGGCCGAGATGCGCACGAACGAAGTCGCCGCGGTGCTGAGCGATGCGCCGCCAAACAAGACCCAGGTGATGTCGGCGATCAATCTGCCCGAACCCGCGCTTGCCGCGGCGGGGGCGCCAGCGGGCGGGGCGACGCAGGTGTTCCGTGCCGCGCGCCTGGTGCCGCAGAATCCGGAAGCCGGCAAGCAGAGCTACGCCTTGGCGCTCAAGCCGACCAATATCGGCGCCGATGCGGCGAATGAAATCCGCATCGTCGGCCCCGGCGTAGACGCCAAGCATGCGCAGATTGCAGTGAGCATGGGTGGCTTCACGATTGTCGATCTGAACAGCAAACACGGTACGCGCGTCAACGCGGAGAAGGTGCGGGAACGCCAGCTGCGCCACGAGGACGTCGTACAGATCGGCGCCGCCCGCTTTGTATTTCGAGAGGGGTGAGGCCTCGCGCGCGATGCGTTGAAGCGCATCGCGCGCGAGGCCGAACGCCCGTAGCAGGATGCGAAGGGCCGGGTTGCTTGGTGAGGCCGGGAAGGCCGAGCCTAGCAACGGCCCGAGCGAAGCGAGGAA
>VBNZ01000191.1:3108-10328 GCA_005877675.1 Gammaproteobacteria bacterium | reverse complement strand
GAACGGCCTCAAGGTGTTGCAGCTGACGAGCCCGGAATCGCAGCCGAAGTTCTATGGCTTCAGCCCCGATCCGAAGCCGCAGCTGATCGCGTGGTATCCGACCAAGAACCCCGCGCTGTCCCTGTCGCGCGGACTCGAACGCGATCGCGGTGTCGACGAATCCGGCAACCAGATCGCGATCTTCGGCCGCATCGGCTCACGCCCGTTCCATCTCGACGAGATGCAGAAGCTGTATCTCAAGCCCGACGGCACGCCGTGGACGGTGACGAATTCGGTCAGCGACAAAGCATCGAGCATGGCCGGCTCGCGAGCGGCGAAGGATCAAGCGAAAGCGGGCGGCACGCAGTGAACCGCAGCTGAGATTCAGTCCCGCAGGTACACTTGGGATTGATGGTCCAATCGCAACGTCGAGCGGCTAGCCTGCGCTCGGCGCTTCCGTCAGCGGAGGTAAGGTTCATGAACGCTTCGGCCCACGCATTCGGCACGTCGGCGCAATCCGAACTCTGGCAGCGCCTCTGTGCGCATCCGTTCGAATCCGCCGACCAGGGACTCGACTTCACCGCGCGTCTCGCGCGTGAACAAGGCTGGACGCGCGACGAGGCACGCAAGGCGATCGACGAGTACCGCAAATTCTGCTTCCTTGCGGTCAGCGTGGGCCGCTATATGACGCCGAGCGAGATAGTCGATCAGGTCTGGCATCTGCATCTGACCTACACGCGCGACTACTGGAGCGTATTTTGCCCGCAGGTACTCGGCTGCGATCTGCACCACGAGCCGACGCGCGGCAATGCCGACGAGACGGCGAAGTTCCGTGAGTGTTACGCCGATACGCTCGCCGCGTATCACGCGCATTTCGGCGCGCCGCCGGAGCGGTTTTGGCCCGGCACCGCCGAGCGCTTCCGCAACGCCGCGCGTTTCCGTTGGATCGACCGCGAGCGCCACCTGCTGCTGCCACGCCCGCGCCTGCCTGCGGCGCGTGCGCGCATCGCCGCGATGTTCGCACTGCTGCTCCTGTGCGTTGCGCCCGTGGTACAGGCGCAAGATGCCAACCCATTCGATTGGGGCGGCGGTGCATTCCTCGCGTTGTATCTCGCGCTGGCGGTTGGCTGCGCGATCGCAACCAGTCTCTGGCGACGCGCATTGCGCGAGAACGGCAGCAGCGACAGCGCCTTCGGACTCGACACGTTGCAGATCGCCTACCTCGCCGGCGGCAACACGCGCGTGCTCGATGCGGCGGTGGCCGAGCTGATGGATCGTGGCGCAGTGGAATGGGATGCGGCGGCGGGGCGCCTCGTCGCGACGGGACAGAACGCAGACAACTTGAATCCCCTGCTCAACCGCGTCTATCAGCATCTGCGCGTTGAGGGACAACCCGCCAAACTCGCGCGACGTCTCGACGTCGACCTGCGACCTACGCAGGCGAACCTCGAAACGCGTGGCCTGCTGCTCGACGCCGCCGCGCGCGCGCGCGCAACCTGGCTGCCGCTGTTGCTCCCGGCGGCGTTGATCCTGTTCGGCGCGATCAAACTCTACCTCGGATGGTCGCGCGGCAAGCCGATCGGATTCCTGTTCGCGCTGATTCTGATTACCGCGGTCGTGAGTCTGATCACCGCCGCGGTCAAGGCCGGCACACGCTCGCGCGCGGGCGATCGCGCGCTCGCACAACTGCTGGCGCAGCACGCGCATACGGCGCGCGCGCCGCGTAGTGGCGAGTTGCCGCTCGCCGTCGCACTCGCCGGCACCGCGATCATGGCGACCACGGCCTACGCCGCATATCACGAGGCGCGCGTGCCCGCGTCGGGCAGCGACTCCAGTGGCTGCTCGTCGAGCGACTCGAGCAGCGGATGCAGCGGCGGCGGCAGCGGCTGTGGTGGTTGTGGCGGCGGCGGTGGTGATTGACGCCAGCGTCGGCAAACACATCGCGCGACGAAATTCGCTGGTACCGCGTCCAGTACTTCTGGCAGCCGCGCGCACGGGGGCGCAGCGGCGAAAATCGGCCAACCATCCGGTGGGGAGACTCGATGAATCAGAAAGCGCTGAAGGCGATACTTTATGGGGGATTGATTGCCGGCACGATTGATGTATTTGCGCCGGAGATCATCCATTTCATCAAGACGCAGGCTTGGATCAGTCCGCTGGCCGTGATGCGCTACATCGCCGGCGGCGTGGTCGGACTCGATATCGCGCGCGTCGGCGGCGTGCCGGTGGCAGCATTCGGCATGCTGATGCAATTGCTGATGTCCGTGCTGATCGCAATGATCTTCGTCATCGCAGCGGTACGCATGCGCTGGCTTGCACGCAATTGGATCGCAGCCGGATTCGTCTACGGCACGATCGTGTTCTTCGTGATGAACTGGGTCGTCGTGCCGCTATCGATGATCGGCAAGGCTCCGCAAATGGATACCTACGACTTCGTCGCAAATCTGGTTGCGATGTGGCTGCTAGGGCTGATCATCGCGTATTTCGCGCAGCGCAACCTGGGGCGCGCCTGACGCTGTCGTGTGGCAACCGACTTAAGACGATTGCGAGACTCACGCCCTTCCCACAGCTGTCGGCGAGGGTCTACTCCCGGGACCAGTCTTACGAGGCCTAAAGCCGCATCGCCCCTGCCTTAAGCCGCGCATCGCACGCCGGCTCCGCGGCTATGCGATGCATCTATATGCGTTTTATATGCCGAGCGTAGCGATTCTTACGCCATTCTGATTTTCGAAATCCTACAGTGGCGCCCGTTCGACAACGGGATGCCAGCATGGATTTCTTCTATCTCGCTCTGATCGCTCTCCTCGTCGTTTCGACGTGGGGTTTCCTGCGCCTATGCGGGCGACTGGAGCCGCCGAAGTGAGCACATTCCTGCTCGCAGTCGCGCTGATGAGTGCGGTGCTCACCGCCATGTATTTCGCGCTTTGCCCGAGTAAACGCAAATGACGCTCACCTACTGGATCGCCGCGCTGATCGCGCTTGCGCTGAGCGCATACCTGACCGCCGCCCTGCTCAAACCGGAGTGGTTCGAATGACCGCGAACGACTATCTGCAGCTCGGCCTGTATCTCGCCGTGCTGCTCGCGTTGGTCAAGCCGCTCGGTGCTTACATGGCGCTCGCGTTTGCCGATGCACCCAATCGCCTCACGCGCCTTGGTGCGCCGATCGAGCGCTTGCTGTATCGCCTGGCGGGCGTGAAGGCCGACGAGGACATGGGCTGGAAGCGCTACGCCGCCGCAATGCTGGTATTCAACGTCGCCGGCCTGCTCGCCGTATACCTGTTGCAACGCGTGCAGCAATGGCTGCCATTGAATCCGCAAGGCATGGGCGCAGTGAGTGCGGACTCGGCGTTCAATACCGCGGTCAGCTTTGCCACGAATACAAACTGGCAAGGCTACGGCGGCGAGTCGACGATGAGTTATGCAACGCAGATGCTTGCGCTCACCGTGCAGAATTTTCTTTCAGCTGCGACCGGCATCGCGGTGCTGATTGCGCTGACCCGCGGCTTCACGCGCAAGAGCGCGCAAGGCATCGGCAATTTCTGGGTCGATATGACGCGCAGCACGCTGTACGTGTTGCTGCCGCTGTCGTTCGTGCTCGCGCTCGTGCTGGTGCAACAAGGCGTGCCGCAGAATTTCAAGCCCTACGCGAGCGTGCCGCTGGTCGAGGCGACGACGGCGAGCGAAACGGTCAAGGACGCCGATGGCAACGCGATGAAAGACGCGACCGGCAAAGATCTGGTCCATGAGACCAAAATCACCGAACAGTCGCTGCCGCTCGGCCCCGCCGCATCGCAGATCGCGATCAAGCAGCTCGGCACGAATGGTGGCGGTTACTACAACGTCAACTCGGCGCACCCATACGAGAACCCGACGCCGCTGAGCAACTTCCTCGAGATGCTGGCGATCCTGCTGATTCCGGCTGCGCTGTGCTACACGTTCGGCAGGATGGTCGGGGATACGCGGCAGGGCTGGGCGCTACTCGCGGCGATGCTTGTGATCTTCGTGCCGCTCCTGCTCGGCTGCACGCTCGCAGAACAGGCCGGCAATCCCGCGCTCGCCGGATTGAACGTCGATCAGCATGCGTCCGCGCTGCAGGCCGGCGGCAATATGGAAGGCAAGGAGACGCGCTTCGGCATCGTTAATTCAACCCTGTGGGCGAGCGCGACCACGGCCGCTTCGAACGGCTCGGTCAATGCGATGCACGATTCGTTCACGCCGCTTGGCGGCCTCGTACCGATGTGGCTGATCCAGCTCGGCGAAGTGATCTTCGGCGGCGTCGGTTCGGGTCTGTACGGCCTCATCGCGTTCGCCGTGGTCGCCGTGTTCATCGCCGGGCTCATGGTCGGACGTACGCCGGAATACCTCGGCAAAAAAATCGAAGCGCACGAGATGAAGATGGCGAGCCTGGTCGTACTGATTCCGTGCGCGCTCGTCGTCGTCGGCACGGCGATCGCGGTGCTCGCGCCGGCCGGGCTCGCGGGCATCGCCAATCCGGGTATCCACGGCTTCAGCGAAATCCTGTACGCGCTGTCGTCGGCCTCGAACAACAACGGCAGCGCATTCGGCGGACTCTCGGCGAACACGCCGTTCTGGAACACGCTGCTCGGCATCTGCATGTTCTTCGCGCGCTTTCCGCTCGCGATCGGCATGCTCGCGATCGCGGGCTCGCTCGCGGCGAAGAGTGCCCGCCTCGGCCGGCACGCTGCCCACGCACACGCCGCTGTTCATCACGCTGCTCGCCTGCACGGTGATCGTGATCGGCGCACTGACCTTCCTGCCCGCACTCGCGCTCGGCCCGATCGCCGAATCTCTCGCTGCTGTTCCAGGACATTGACCATGACTACCGCTCCCGCCAGCGCGCTCGACCGGGCATTGCTCGTACCCGCCATTGCGGATGCGTTCCGTAAGCTATCGCCACGCGTGCAATTCCGCAATCCGGTGATGTTTGTCGTATTCGTCTGCAGCATCGCGACCACGTTGTTGTGGATTCAAGCGCTCGTAAGCCGCGGCGAAGCGCCGGCCGGTTTCATACTCGGCGTCGCCCTGTGGCTGTGGTTCACCTTGCTCTTCGCAAACTTCGCCGAAGCGATCGCCGAAGGTCGCGGCAAGGCGCAGGCGGCCTCACTGCGCGGTGCGCGGCGCGACGTGATCGCGGGCGATCTCGTGATCGTCAAGGCTGGCGAGTTCATCCCAGGCGACGGTGAGGTCATCGAGGGTGCGGCAACGGTCGATGAGTCCGCAGTGACGGGCGAATCGGCTCCGGTGATCCGCGAATCCGGCGGCGATCGCAGTTCGGTGACCGGCGGCACGCGCGTGCTGTCGGACGCGATCATCGTGCGCATCACGAGCAATCCGGGCGAAAGTTTTCTCGATCGCATGATCGCGATGGTCGAAGGCGCCTCGCGGCGCAAGACACCGAATGAAATCGCGCTGACCATATTGCTGGCGAAGTTCTCGTTGATATTCCTGCTCGCTTGCGCGACGCTGCTGCCATATTCGCTGTACGCGGTCGCGAGCTCAGGTCACGGCGAGCCAGTCACGATCACGGTGCTGGTTGCGCTGCTCGTGTGCCTGATCCCGACCACGATCGGCGGCCTGCTGTCGGCAATCGGCATTGCCGGCATGGATCGCATGATTCAGGCGAACGTAATCGCGATGTCCGGCCGGGCGGTCGAAGCCGCAGGCGACGTCGACGTGCTGCTACTCGACAAGACTGGCACGATCACCCTCGGCAACCGTCAGGCGGTCGCCTTTCATCCGGCACCTGGCGTGGACAGCAGCGCGCTGGCGAATGCGGCGCAACTCGCGTCGCTGGCCGATGAAACGCCCGAAGGCCGTAGCATCGTGGTGCTGGCCAAGGAGCAATTCGGTCTGCGCGAGCGCGAGCTGACCGGAACCGGCTTCGTTTTCGTGCCATTCACCGCGCAAACACGCATGAGCGGCGTCGACATCGGCGCAAGCAAGGTGCGCAAGGGTGCGCTCGACGCGGTGCGCAACCACCTGGCGGGGCTGGGCGGAGAATTGCCGCAAGCCGTCACGAAAGTGGCCGAAGACATCGCGCGCAAGGGCGGTACACCCCTGATCGTCGCGGAGGATGCGCACGCACTCGGCGTGATCGAACTCAAAGATATCGTCAAAGGCGGCATCCGCGAACGCTTCGCCGAGCTGCGTCGCATGGGCATCCGCACGGTCATGATCACCGGCGACAATCCGCTGACCGCCGCATCGATCGCCGCCGAGGCTGGCGTCGACGATTACCTCGCCGAAGCGACACCCGAGGCGAAGCTGAAACTGATTCGCGACATCCAGGCCGAAGGCCGTCTCGTCGCGATGTGCGGCGACGGCACCAACGACGCGCCAGCGCTCGCCCAGGCCGATGTCGCGGTCGCGATGAACAGCGGCACGCAGGCGGCGAAGGAAGCCGGCAATATGGTCGACCTCGACTCGAATCCGACCAAGCTCATCGAAGTCGTCGAGATCGGAAAACAATTGTTGATCACGCGCGGCTCGCTGACGACGTTTTCGATCGCCAACGACGTCGCCAAGTATTTCGCGATCATCCCAGCCGCATTCGCGACGACGTATCCGGCGCTGAACGCGCTCAACATCATGCATCTGGCCACGTCGCAGAGTGCGATTCTCTCCGCCGTGATATTCAATGCATTGATCATCATTTTTCTGATTCCGCTCGCGCTCAAGGGCGTCGCGTATCGCGCAGTCGGCGCGGGCGAACTGCTGCGCCGCAACCTGCTCGTCTACGGCGTGACCGGGCTGATCGTGCCGTTTGTCGGCATCAAACTCATCGACATGCTGCTCGTCCTGCTGCATCTCGCCTGAAATAAAAATATACAAATAGACATGAAGATCATGTGCAAAACCCCCATTGCCGCTGCACTGCCCCTGCTTTTCGTCTGTTCCGCGCACGCGGCCACCGCACCGGAACAGGACGCGACGCCTGCAGCCGGTTCGAGCAGCGATTGCTCGGCGGGATTCCTGAGCCGTCTCGCCGCGGCGTATCACGAGGATATGAACCCCGCGCCGGTCGATCCGAACGCACCGGCGCCGCAGCGTCGCGCGATGGAATCGCCGTTTTCGTCGCCGCCGTTTCCGTCGTCGGAATGGCAACTCGGCGGCATGGACTATCCGATCGGCGTGCCGAACGGGAATTCGCAGTATCCGCTCGAAAAAGCGCTCGCTTGCACGGCGTTCGGCCACTGGATGGCCGACCACCGCGTCGAGC
>VBNZ01000191.1:2526-3061 GCA_005877675.1 Gammaproteobacteria bacterium | reverse complement strand
ATGGCTGGATCAACCCATCCGCGAACCTCAGCACGTCGAGCTTCAACAACTATCCGCTTTCGTATGCGACGCGTCCGAACCGGGTGGAATTCAACCAGTTTCTGCTGCGCATCGAGCGCGTGCCGGACACCGTGCAGACCGATCACTTCGACTGGGGTTTCCACTTCGACAATCTCTACGGCTACGATTACCACTACACGACGATGAAGGGCGTGCTCAGCGATCAGCTGCTGAACCATCCGAATCCGAACCAGCCGATCGCCGCGAACGCTGGTGTCGCCGGCAAGACCTATGGCGACGATCCGATGATCTGGTACGCCGAGTTGTACTTCCCGCGACTCGCGCAGGGCACGACGCTGACCATCGGCCGCTACCTGTCGCTGCCGGATATCGAAGCGCAGTTCGCGCCGAACAATTACCTGCTGACGCATTCGATCCTGTACACGGTCGACGCCTATACCAATGTCGGCGTGCTGGCGACGACGAAGCTGTCGGATCAATGGACGATCCAGTACGGCCTGCACGGCGGCGATGA
>VBNZ01000191.1:0-2503 GCA_005877675.1 Gammaproteobacteria bacterium | reverse complement strand
CGCTACAAGGCTGCGTGCGCTGGGTGTCGGCGTCAAACGACGACATGCTGTATCCGTGCGTCGAGTCGTACAACGGCAAGGATCAGACCTACAACAACCTGCAGGAATTCGTGCTGACCTGGGGCCATCGCTTCAGTCTGAACGTGCACACGCTGACGGAAGGCTATCGCATCTATGTGATCAACCAGCCGGGTGGCAAACCCGGGCAGAGTGCAGCCTACGGCGTGGTCAATTATTTCAACATCGAGCTGAACCCGGCGAATATGCTGGTGATCCGCAACGAGTGGTACAAGGATGCCGATGGTCAGCGCACCGGTTACGCGACGCGCTACACGAGCCATACGATCGGCGTGACGCACTGGGTTTCGCAGGACATCGAGCTGCGCCCGGAATTGCGCTACGAGCACTCCTACGACGTGCCCGCCTACGACGCCGGCAAAAAACGCAGTCAGGCCACGGCGCTGTTCGATGTGATTCTGCATTTCTGATTGGTGATCGCCATGAGAACTCTACTTCGCCCCGCACTCGGCCTGCTGCTCGCATTCAGTGTGATTACCGGTGTGGTATATCCGCTCGTAGTCACCGGCGTCGCGCAGCTGACGTTCACGCATGCCGCCAACGGCAGCCTGATCGGACCCAACGACAAGCCGCTCGGTTCGGAGCTGATCGGCCAGCCGTTCGCTGATCCGAAGTACTTCTGGCCACGCCCGTCGGCGACGACGCCGTCGCCAAACAATGCCGCCTCATCGACCGGCTCGAACCTCGGCCCGACCAATAGCGCGTTGACGGATGCCGTCAAGCAGCGCATCGACGCGTTGCATGCGGCCGATCCGGGCAATGCTGCGCCGGTGCCGGTCGACCTCGTCACCGCGTCGGGCTCGGGGCTCGATCCGCATATCTCGCCGGCTGCCGCGCAATACCAGTTCGCGCGCGTCGCACGCGTGCGCGGCATGGCCGCCGGCGATGTCGCGCAACTCGTCGCGCAAGCCACCGAAGGGCGTCAATTTGGCGTGCTCGGCGAGCCGCGCGTCAATGTGCTCCGACTCAATCTTGCACTCGATCAACGCTAATCTAAGGTTAAAAATATATGTTTCGTCCGCGAATGATGCGTGCCTCTGCCTGCCTGCTGCTCGCAATCGCCCCCTCTGCGCATGCAGGAGGTCCCCCTTGTCGGCCAGATCAGCCAGACGCACGACGGCGGGCTCCTGATCTGCTTCCAAGGTGATTCGAATCCCATCGTCGGCGCGGAGATGGCGGTGCAGCGGCGCATCGTGATCGCAGCCCCGAAGATCGAGTCCATGACGCGTATCGCAAACGTCGGCCTCGTCCGCATTACCCGCCTCGATGCGGCGAATTGCGCCGACGCCGTCGTCGTACAAGGCAGCGTGCGGGCGCACGACGTCGTTGCGCTGCGAACGACGCCGCAGCAACCCTAACGCGTTGCGCGCCGCGTGCGACAATGACGCATGCCATCGCAGCCTGACGAACGCCGCGCCGACCCCGACGCCCTGCTCGCGCGCATTCGCGGCGATGAGGCGCGCGCACGACGCGGGCGCCTGAAGATTTTTTTCGGCGCCGCGCCTGGCGTCGGCAAGAGCTACGCGATGCTCGAAGCCGCGCGTGCACAGCGCGCGGCCGGGGTCGATGTTGTTGTCGGCTACGTCGAATTGCATGGTCGCCCGGAAACGGAAGCGCTGCTGCAAGGTCTTGAAATCCTGCCGCCACAGAAGCTCGAATATCGCGGCATCGCGCTGGCCGAATTCGATCTCGACGCCGCGCTGCGGCGCGCGCCGAAACTGATCGTGGTCGACGAACTGGCGCACAGCAACCATCTCGGCGCGCGCCATCCCAAGCGCTGGATGGATGTCGAGGAACTGCTCGGCGCGGGCATCGACGTCTACACCACAGTCAACGTGCAGCACATCGAAAGCCTCAATGACGTGATCGCGCAGATCACCGGCGTCGAAGTGAAGGAGACGGTGCCGGATCGCGTATTCGACGCAGCCGACGACGTCGAACTCGTCGACCTGCCTCCAGCCGAGCTGCTGCAGCGATTGCGCGAAGGAAAAGTATACGTCGAGGAAAAGGTCCGGCATGCGCTGAATTCGTTCTTCCGTAAGGGCAATCTCATCGCGCTGCGCCAGCTCGCTCTGCGCGCGACCGCGGATCGCGTCGACACATCGATGCGCGAATATCGTTCGGCGCACGCGATCGCCGACACATGGCCGGCGGGTGAGCGTGTCCTCGTGTGTGTCGGACCCGATCCGTTATCGGAGCGGCTCGTGCGTTCGGCGCGACGCCTCGCGTTCGCACTGCATGCGCAATGGCTGGCCGTGTATGTCGAGACACCAAGTCTCACGCGCCTGCCAAAAGCTGCACGCGACCGCGTGTTGCAGACGCTCAAGCTCGCCGAATCGCTTGGCGCGGAGACCGCCAATCTTTCGGCCGAAAGCGTGGCACACGAAGTGCTCGCCTTCGCACGCCAGCGCAACGTCAGCAAGAT
>VBNZ01000190.1:4810-9501 GCA_005877675.1 Gammaproteobacteria bacterium | reverse complement strand
TCTGGAAAGCATAGCCCAGGCCATGGTCGCGCCCGGCAAGGGCATCATCGCGATCGATGAATCCAACGCCACGATCAAGAAACGTTTCGACTCTGTCAAGATCGAAAACACCGAAGAGAACCGTCGCGCCTACCGCGAAATGCTGCTGACCGTGCCCAAGCTGGGCGAGCACATCTCCGGCGCGATTCTGTACGACGAAACGATCCGTCAATCGACCAAGGCCGGCGTGCCGTTTACCAAGGTCATGCTCGACAACGGCATCCTGCCGGGCATCAAGGTCGACAAGGGCCCACAGGCGCTCGCCGGCTTTCCGGGCGAACTGGTGACTGAAGGCCTCGACGGCCTGCGCGAGCGCCTCAACGAATACGCCCGGCTCGGCGCGAAGTTCGCCAAGTGGCGCGCCGTGATCAATATCGGCGACGACATGCCGAGCGGCACCTGCATCGAAGCCAACTGCCACGCGCTCGCGCGCTACGCCGCACTGTGCCAGGAAGCCGGCCTCGTGCCGATGGTCGAACCTGAAGTGCTGATGGACGGCGACCACGACATCGAAGTCTGCTACGACGTGACGGAGGCGACACTGCGCTCACTGTTCGGCTCGCTGTACGAGCAGAACGTCATGCTCGAAGGCACGATCCTGAAAGCCAGCATGGTGATCCCTGGCAAGAGCTGCCCCGAGCAGGTCAGTGTCGAAGACGTCGCCGAAGCGACCGTGCGCTGCCTCAAGGCCTCGGTGCCGACGCTGCTGCCCGGCATCGTCTTCCTCTCCGGCGGACAGACCGACGAGCAGTCGACCGCGCATCTCAACGCGATGAACCGGATGGGCCCGCATCCGTGGCCGCTGTCGTTCTCGTACGGCCGCGCGATGCAGCAGGCCGCGCTCAAGCTGTGGTCGGGCGACATGGTGAAGAACTTTGCCGATGCGCAGAAGGTCGTCGCCGCGCGCGCGAAAGAGAACGGCCTGGCCGCGCTGGGTCAATGGACGCGCGCGAAAGCGGCCTGAGCTAGCCGTATACAATGCAGCTTGCAAGCGGGCGCCTCGAGCGCCCGTTTGCTTTCTTGCTCGTTATTGCCGCGAAGGCGGGAATCCAGTGCCTCTCGCCCCCGCATCGACGTACGTCGCGGCCATCTCCGCGCTAAAGCAGCAAAAGATCGCGCGCTCCGGCAGTGTCGTCGACCATCCACGCACCTCGCGCACCGCAATCGCGACGGCCTGCTCGACTGGATAGCCGAACACGCCGCAGCTGATTGCAGGAAACGCGAGGCTGTGCAGTTCGTGCTCATGCGCAAGTGCGAGCGCGTTGCGATAACAACTGGCGAGCAGCGTCGGCTCGTCCGCGTCGCCGCCGTGCCAGATCGGCCCGACGGTGTGGATTACGAATTTCGCCGGCAGTTTGAATCCTGGCGTGATGCGGGCTTCGCCGGTGGGGCAACGCACATGCGGGCGCACTTGCGGCAAGCTGCGGCAGGCCACCAGCAATTCCGGGCCTGCAGCACGATGGATGGCGCCATCGACGCCGCCGCCACCGAGCAATGTCTCGTTCGCTGCATTGACGATGGCATCGACGCGCAGCGTCGTGATGTCGGCTTCGACAACTTCGATCTGCATAGCAGGTAGCATAGGCTTATGGACAAGAAAAATCCGCCGCGCGACAACCCCTGGGCGAACGCGCGCATCAAGCCGGCCAAGGCCGGCGAAGCCGCGCCGAAATCACGCCCGATGGTGCCGCCTGAAGCCACGTCGAAATTCACTGCGCCACCGCGCGAAGCACCGCGAAGTAGCGCGCCTGCGATGCGCGATGCGCCGGCATCCGCGCCCGTTCAACGCCGCGATATCGAAATGCGCATCTATGGCCGCAACGCCTGTCTCGCCGCGTTCGCCAAACGGCCGCAGGATTTGCGCAAGGTCTATCTGACCGAGGCGCGCATCGGCGAATTCAAGCCCGTGCTCGCCTGGTGCGTGAAGCACCGCCTCGGCTATCGTGTGGTCGAGAACGACGACCTTGATCGTCTGACCGAAGCGCAGCATCACGAAGGCGTGTGTTTCGAGTTGCGACGTCACGCCCCGCTGGCGGTGGCCGAGCTTGCGCGCGCCTGCGTGCGCGAGCAGCCGGCGCTGCTGGTCTGGCTCGATGGCGTCGGCAATCCGCATAACGTCGGCGCGATCCTGCGCAGTGCGGCGAATTTCGGCGTGCGCGGCTTGATCCTGCCGGCGGGCGCGCCGGCGCTCTCGGGCGCCGCGCTGCGTGTGGCCGAAGGTGGCGCGGAAAGCGTGCCGCTCGCGCAGGCGCAGGCGCGCGAGGACGTCGCCGCGGTGCTGCACGAGGCGGGCTTCACCATCGCCGCGACGGTGCCTCGTGCGGGAGTGGAATTGTATAAAAGTGGAATGCCTCAGCGCCTTGCTTTGATTCTCGGCGCCGAAGGCGAGGGCATGTCGACGGCATTGCTCGATCGCGCCGACCTGCGTCTCACCGTGCCCGGCAGCGGCGCAGTCGAAAGCCTCAATGTGTCTGCGAGCGCGGCAGTGCTGTTCGCCGAGTTCTGGCGACAGCACGCGCGCTAGTCGTCTCCGGTCGGAATAATCCCCGCGTTCTCGACCATCAGGATCACCGCGCGATCGGGCGCGCGGGTGCGATGCACGACACCCTTGGGCACCACGAATCCCTGCCGCGGCTGCAGATCGATCGAGCGGACAGTTGCGGCTGGGGCACCCTGCCCCGGAGAGCTCTGAACGGAGTCCTCCAGATCGATGATGAAATGCCCGTCGAGCACGAAGAAAAACTCATCGTCGTTATCGTGCTTGTGCCAGTGGTATTCGCCCTGCATCACGCCAAGGCGCACGACCGCATCGTTCACCTTGCACAGGGTCTGGTTGTACCACTGGTCCGTGACCGATTTGATCAGCCCCGGCACATCGACGAGGCTGAGCGCAGGAAACTTGATGTCGAGATGTGTCGCGTAGGGATAGCTCGCTGGATCGCTCATCGCTGCTTTCTCCTTGAAACTCTACCGTTCGCGATGAGGTATCCAACCACGAACGGCCGAGTGGCGCCACGTTCGCCCTTCGATATCTCAGAGCGAACGTTATGGCAGTGTCGTCTTTACTATTCGCCCTTGCTGTCCTTGAATGCTCCCGGCGCCGAGCCGAAATCGCCTTCGGCCTGTGCTGCCAGGTAGATCCAGGCAGCGTACACCGCGACGTTCTGCGCGAGTTCCTTCGCATCGACCTTGTCGAACGTGTCGTTCGACGTGTGATGCAAATCGAAGTAATGCGTGCCGTCCTGGACCAGCGTCAGTGCCGCCATGCCGCGCTTATGCATGTCGGATAAGTCTGGGCCGCCGCCCGCGTCCGCTTTGTCGTCGTACTCGACACCGAGCGGCTTGAGCACGTTTGCGATCTGCGCGACGGCTTCGCGCGCTTCGGGCTTGACGCTCGCGCTCATGCGCCAGACCGGCGCTGCGCCGAAGTCGGATTCGCTGCCGAGCTGATGTTTGGCCACGTCCTTGGCGTGCTTCTCGCCATAGGCTTTGCCGCCATAAAGACCGGCTTCCTCGTTCGCAAACGCGATCACACGGATCGTGCGGTCGGGCCGCTGTTTCAACTGTGCGACGAGATGCGCCGCGCCGGTCGCGATCGCGACGCCCGCACCATCGTCGATCGCGCCGGTGCCCGGATCCCACGAATCCAGATGACCGCCGAGCGCGACGACTTCGTTCGGATGCTTGCGTCCGGTGATTTCGCCGATCACATTGGCGCTGGTGTAGTCGCCTTCGAAACCAACGTCGAGATCAAGCTTGAGCGTGACCGGCTTGCCGTAGGCGAGTTCGCGTTCGAGCTGATCGGCATCGGGATTCGACAGCGCCGCGGCGGGAATGCCTTTGGCCGAGGCGTCGGCAAAACGCGTCACGCCGGTGTGCGCCGCGCGCGTGTGCGCATCGGTGCCGGCCGAGCGCAGCAGGAACGCGGCCGCGCCTTTGCTCGCCGCCAGCGGAGGGCCTTCGACCCGGATGTTCGAGGCCGTGCCGTAATCGTGGCCGTCACGATGCGGCTGCATGCGGAAGCCGATGTATACAATTTTGCCTTCTATTTTATCCGCATCGATTTCCTTGAGCGCCGCCATGTCGGCGACACGTACGACTTCGCTGGTGAGGCCGCCTGCGGGCGTGCCGAATGAGTGGCCGAGCGCGGTCAGCACGAGGCGCTGCGGGAACGGCGAGACGATCTCGCCGGATTCATGCCGCCGCACCCACTTCGGATAGGTCACCGGCTCCGAATAGACCTTGTCGAAGCCGAGCGCCTTGAACTTCGCAATGACCCACTCGCGCGCGCGCGCGTCGTTGTCGCTCGCAGCGAGGCGCGGACCGATCTCGGTCGTGAGGCCCTCGAGAAATTTGTAGGCGATGTCGTCGTTGAGCGCCTGATCGCGCAATTGCTCCGCAGTTTTCACCGCCGCGGCGGGAATTTTCGTATTGCCCGCCGCACTGGCGAGCGTGGCGGTCGAGACGCACAGGGCGGCCGCGGCCGCGACGAGCATGGGTTTCAAGCAAACCTCCGGGATGGTGAAGACGGCGGAGCGAGCGATGCGCACGCACCGCGCAAATTGGATGCGCAAACGCCCGCATCATACAGGGCCAATCGACAGGACGGCTGCGAGGCCACTCGTGTCGCGGCGCCCACACGCTGGCGCGCT
>VBNZ01000190.1:2459-4772 GCA_005877675.1 Gammaproteobacteria bacterium | reverse complement strand
ATCTGAACCCGTAGGCTTGAACAGGTGGCCTCGCCGCGTGCGCTTGCACCTGTACCGACGCGACCTGTCATGCAGATAAACACATCTGCTGCGGCGAGCACAACCGTCCATTCCATAACTGCAAAGGAATACAACATGCACCGTTTTCCCCGTTATACGATTCTGGCTGCAATGATTCTTGCTGGCGTCGCTGCGATCGGTCAGGCCGCTACGCCACCGACGTCGGATGAGTCGCTGGCCTCCGCCGATATTCCGCATTCCGCGCCGATGGCTGCATCGCGTTTCGCGCTGCAGGGTGCGACGTCGGGCGGCATCGCCAGCGCTGGCGTCACCGATGCCGATGTCGGCGACAGCGATTCGTTCGGACGCAGTTTGCAATGGCTCGGCCTCACCGACATGAGCGTGCTGCTCGAAAGCGACTGCAGCGGCGTTGCGCCGCCTGCGGCCTGCCAGACGCTCGCGCCCGCACCCGCGCTCACGACTTTCAATTTCACCAATCTCGGTCACGTCACCTTGCCCGCGAACGCGGCGAATTCGCTGCTGTGCTACTGGTTCTCGCCGGTGCTGAATGTGAGCTACAGCAATCCCACCGCGTCCGCGGTTGTGGCGCGACTCAACATCAATCCGACGCTGACGGTGGAGAATCCGGTGCTCGCAACGCCGGGCCTGATCGACCCCACCACGGGCGCGCCGTTCGGCGGCTCACTGCTCACCGGCATGACCTCGTCGCAGCATTTCCAGGTGCCGCTGCCTGCGGGCATCAGCATCAGTGAGCGCAAGCGCGATTCGGCAGTGTGCATCGCCGGATTTCTGAGTCGCAAGGCGCTGGTCGAGAGCTACGGACTGAGCGATGCGCAGGCCAAGGACTTCTTCAAGAAGCCCACGACCGTGCGTCTGAACCTTTCCGGCAGCGCGCAATACGTTACCAACGCAGCCATGTATTTCGGTCTGCGCATTATCGGCGACTGAAATATCGCGATCTGGGAGGGGCGCTGTGCGCTCCTCCTTCGCGCTAACCGTTCGCGTCTAATCCGGGTCACGCTGCGATCAGCGTGCCCTGGTGATAAACGATCTTCCAACTCGATTCGAAATAGCGCCAGATCGTCGCACGCCGGCTCAGGCGACCGCCCTGGTCGAGCCGATAAGTCACAAGATACAAATCCGGCGCGATCTCCTGGCAGGCGAAATCCATGACGGAAAAATTTTCCTGCACCGGCGCGGCATGCCGCGCTTCCAGCGTATCGAGTACGACCGACTTCGAATACTTACGGCCCGATGCGCCGACCTCCCAGAATCCCGGCGCCAGCATCGCTGCGAAGTCCGCGCGCGACGTGCCAAACTCGGCATGATGAAAGATAGGTTCGCGCGCGCGCAGCGCGGCGGTCGCTTGTTCGATGGTCGATGCGGACCGAGTCATGGACGTCACTTTCGCGTGTACGACAATCAATCGCCGTTGCGCCTGTCTGCCATCAAGCGCCGGCGTGCCGATCCGAGCAGAGCCCGAGAATACAGCTTATGCAAGCCGAGCAGCGCGCGAAACATCAGTCCCATTTCTCGTTGCCCGGTGACGGCATTCAGGCGCGGGACCACCGCTGAGCCGAAGAACAGCTGCGTCTGCGGGACGGCTGCATCATCAGGCGTTCGAGTGAGCATGAGCCAGGATTTCGTTCGACCCCTGATGTCGGACAGCAAGAGCTGATCGACGTCTCTTGCCTCCACGCGCCACGCTGCGAATGTATCGCGCGCGCCCGTAGCGAGCTCGCGCGCCTGCTGATCGGTCGACGCCAAGCCGGCGAGGCGAAGGATCACGCGCTCCATTTTGAAAAGAGTAGTCGTATAAAACGCGGCGACAAATTCCGCGTGTTGCACGCGCGCGCCGACCGTCGTGACGTAGCAATCGGCATAGCCCTCGCTTGCGTACTTTCGTAGCAGCGCGTTTGCGGGAAGCTCGCATGGATGGATTGCGCTCATGGCGTAGATCTGTCGTCAGTCACTGCGACCATCGCCGCGGTTCGTTTGAATGAACAGTCAGCTTTGGGCTGCTGTGAGTGAAACGTTCAACTCGCGGCCTTCTTCACCAGCGCACCGATCTTTGCTTCTGCGGCGGCGGTCAGCTCCTTCAGCGCGAAGGCGACCGGCCACATGGCGCCTTCGTCGAGCTTCGCCGTGGCGCTAAATCCGAACGTTGCGTATCGAGTATTGAACTTTTGTGCGCTTTGGAAGAAGCAGACGACTTTGTCGCCCTTCGCATACGCGGGCATCCCGTACCAGGTCTTCGGCGAGAGGGTTGGCGCGCTGGCTTTGATGATGGCA
>VBNZ01000190.1:1939-2422 GCA_005877675.1 Gammaproteobacteria bacterium | reverse complement strand
TTCCGCTTTCATTTCTTGCGCGCGCGCCTTCATCGCGGCGCGCTCCTCTTGCGTAAATCCCTTGGACGTCCTACCGCTTGCGTTGACGCTGCTGACGGACTTGCGCGTGTTCTTCTTTGCGGGACTCATGAAAACTCCTCACACTGAATCGGTTTGGAAACCTCGTCATCGAAAACTTGCCGCTTGAGTTCACGCACTACCGAAGGCGGTTGCGTGCAACGAATATATTACGTGTAGGTATCTTTCGACTCGGCCTGACGCGTTGTTATGCGACAAGGCATCAGCCGGCGAGCCCGACTTCCGTCACGCCCCGCTCTTCGTCCGCTCGCACTTCGATGTCATGGTTACCGAAGAGATCACCACCGGCATGCCAGAACGTAATACGACCCGATTCACCGAAGTGGATTGACTGAGGTGTGATGCGTTCCAGAAGACCCTCTTCGGTGTAATCGGTTTCGTCTTCTTCCAGCCAGGTTCCATTCT
>VBNZ01000190.1:1148-1806 GCA_005877675.1 Gammaproteobacteria bacterium | reverse complement strand
CACTGGGCCCGGCCGACGTACCGACCGCATTCCCGTTGGTATTCCAGCAGGCCCAGCACCGGGTGAGTCGCGGTTATCGGCTTCCTGAGAGCGGATGCGATGTTTTCCAGCTCAGGGTCGTTTAGTCCGGTAGCAAGCAATCGCGTAACTTTAGTCACGAGCCCGGCGACAGAGAGATCTATTTCGAGGTCCACGATGTCGTAGGCCTTGACGCGCGCCATCAGCCCGCGCACTGCGCTCTTCTCTGCGGGCAGCTCGCATCGTCTGCTGCCGGTGGTGAGTGCATCGAACTCGCGCCAGGCGGCCAGGTTGAAGACGCAGCGCCACTCGTTCTTGGTGCCGACGCCTGCGGACCCATGGGCATCGACAAGACCACGGATTGTGTTGATCACCGGGCTCCTCTGGTCGCCTGAGGCTTGAAGTTAAGCAGCCGTTGCGGCGAGGCGTGTCAGTTTACAGTGGTAAATCGCGACCGTGTGCGTGCGCGAACTGCTATGCGGCGTCATGCGGAAACCCCTTGACCAAATGCACCGCGGTCTCCATGCCCTGATAGGAGCGCGGGGTGGCATTGACTTGCTCGAAACCCAGCTTCGCATAGAACGCCATAGCAACGGTATTTGAGGCACGTGCTTCCACTTGAACTGCGGTGATGCCTGCG
>VBNZ01000190.1:0-1135 GCA_005877675.1 Gammaproteobacteria bacterium | reverse complement strand
AGAAGAAGGAGGTGCGCGCGATCGGATTTGTACTCCATCAAGGCGAACCCAACGATGACGGCCCCCTCCCGCGCCACGATGACGTTAGTGCTGCGGTCTGCGATTGCACGGCGAACCCGGCTCGCGGTCCACGACCACCGAAGACCTTGCTCGATCTGATCGCGAGAGAGTATCGCGATCGACTGCGCGTCCGCCGGGGTGGCAAGTCCGATGTTGGGAGCGGCTATCACATGTCTCGCGCCAGATAACGCCTGAATTAAACTGCGCCCGCGAAGCGTTGCGGCCTGGATGAAATATTGGTCCGCATGTACGCAGCTCAACCGGTGTACGGACCCTTGACCTCGCCCCAACCCCACTTGGGCATTGGCGCATGTGGGTCGACCGTGGCGCCAGGTTGCGAATTTATGACCGCCAGGCGCGAGCCCCACTCCAAATAGCCGACCAAGGCGGAGCGAAACTCGGGATCATCGGGCATGCCGAGTTCGTCTGCCGTTTCCAGCAGCAGGCTCACCCAGCGTCGCCTCTGATCCTGAGCGAGGTGGTGGTTGAGGTGTTGCTGGATCATGTGCGGATGACCGCCGTGCTGTTTGGAATACGTGTCCGGACCGCCAAGAACCTCCCCTAGAAACGCGGCAACGTGGATTGGATGATCCGCGCTCATGTGCGCAAAGATAGACCCTAACAGCGCGTCGTTCTTTACGTGCTCGTAGAACCGCGTTGTCAGGCGGCTAAGCGCGTCAATGCCGCCTAGCCACTCGTAAAGTGTTGGAATACTTTGATTGGACATGCTGACCTTGTGGTTGGTAAGCGGCAGCTGCCGCGATGCACACCATGGTAGCGCGACTGCAACGCAGCGGTCGGCCTGAACGCATGTCAGGTCTTATAGCTTCGAATGTTTTGGACGACGCGTAGCGGAAGTCACGGACTATCGCCCGATCGCCGAATGCCTCGAACTTTTACACACGCACATCAAAGCGGGCCAGCACCCAGATCAGCAGAAAATACGCTGCAATAGTGACGGCGCACGCGAGCGCCAGCGCCGGCCAGAATGCTACGCCGCGCTTAAGAGCCGCAGGCAAGACCAAGAACAACGGCAACGACGCCAAGACGAGCCAAAATATACTTTGCGATAGCG
>VBNZ01000189.1:6985-13438 GCA_005877675.1 Gammaproteobacteria bacterium | reverse complement strand
CTACTCGGGCAAACTCGAATTCGAGAAGGTCACCGCCGATCTGACGCACATGCCGCCGGCGCCGCTCAAGATCATGATGAACGTTGCCAATCCCGAGCGCGCATTCGACTTCGCCATGCTGCCGAACGCAGGTGTCGGCCTCGCGCGTCTGGAAATGATCATCGCAAGTCACATCGGAATTCATCCGAAAGCGCTGCTCGAATACGCGCAGCAGGACAAGGAAACGCGCCACAAGATCGACGAGAAGCTCGCCGGCTACGGCGATCCGGTGCAGTTCTATGTCGATCGGCTCGCCGAAGGCATCGCGACCATCACCGCCGCGTTCGCGCCGAACCCGGTGATCGTGCGGCTATCCGATTTCAAATCGGACGAATACGCCAACCTGATCGGCGGCAAGCGTTACGAGCCGCACGAAGAAAATCCGATGATCGGCTTCCGTGGCGCGAGCCGCTACGTCGATCCGAGTTTCAAGCCCGCGTTCGCGCTCGAATGTCGCGCGATGAAGAAAGTGCGCGAGGAGATGGGCCTCACCAATGCGTGGGTGATGATCCCCTTCGTGCGCACGCTCGAGGAAGGCCGCAAGGTGATCGAAGTACTCGCCGAAAACGGACTGAAGCAAGGTCAGGACGATCTCAAGATCATCATGATGTGCGAGCTGCCGTCGAACGCGCTGCTGGCCGAGGAATTTCTCGAAATCTTCGATGGCTTCTCAATCGGCTCGAACGATCTGACCCAGCTTACGCTCGGCCTGGATCGCGACTCCTCGATCGTCGCGCACCTGTTCGACGAACGCGATGCGGCGGTGAAGAAGCTGCTGAGCCTTGCGATCAAGACCGCCAAGGCCAAGGGCAAGTACATCGGCATCTGCGGCCAGGGTCCGAGCGATCATCCGGATCTGGCGCAGTGGCTGCTCGAACAGGGCATCGAGTCGGTATCGCTCAATCCCGATACTGTCGTCGATACCTGGCTGCTGCTGGCCAAGAGCAAGGCGGCTGCCGCGAACGCATAGGGGCTTTTCCCTGTCGGAATTACCCGCTATAATTTACGGCTCCGTTCCGATATGGTGCGGACGCCGCGGCGGTATAACCGTCAGGCAACGCGAAGCAATCCTGGCCGCTTCGCGCGACAAGTGGGGCTATAGCTCAGCTGGGAGAGCGCTACAATGGCATTGTAGAGGTCATCGGTTCGATCCCGATTAGCTCCACCACTCTCAGGCTCGCAAGAGCACGGTTTCCGGCGTCCCCATCGTCTAGAGGCCCAGGACATCGCCCTTTCACGGCGGTAACGGGGGTTCGAATCCCCCTGGGGACGCCAATTATTCTTTTGCGGTATACCGCAAACTCAAACCGCGCTACGGCGCGGTTTTTTTTGTTTATTTGCGTCCTTTAGCCCGCTCTCAGCGGTAACGCAAGAAAAAACCGATTGGGGACGAGGTGTTAAGGAAATCCAATTACCTCGGCCCCCTATCCTTTCACGTCGCACAAAGCGTACGCATAACTACCTCCGTCCCTTTTCCCTTCCAGAATCACCTCCGTCCCCTTTTTCCGCAGTGCCGATCTGCTACCTGTCATTCCTAACAGTTGGATGACCATTTTGCCTGCGCAAGAATGGCTGCATAAACGTACGTCATGCGCACAGCATAGGCACATACGTCTCAGTCGAAGAAATGGCTCGTAATCGAAGGGCGCTTTTCCTGAAGTTCAAGTCTACTTAGCCAACGAAGGGGGAGTCGTGTTATGCGCAGAGTTTTTTTCGCTGTTGCAAGCTTCGCGGTGCTCATCTGCTGTTTTTGCAATACCGCATTTGGCTTCATGCCCACACCCGGATTTTGGTACAACCCTGCGGAATCGGGACGCGGGTTCAACATCGATTACCAGAATAACGTGATGGCCGTGGCATCGTATGTCTATGACTCAAGCGGTAAGCCGATTTGGTATACGTCTGCCGGAACCTATGACGATAAGGCCAACATCTTTACCGCAACATTCGATTCAACAACATCAGGTGGACAATGCTTGGGCTGCATTTACACCGGCAAGCCACCCGTCAATGTAGGCGCTGGCGGCGCCATCAGGATCGTTTTTGATTCTATTGAACACGGCACGCTTTACTTCCCCGGCGGCAGTACGCCTATTCAGCACCTCACCTACGCCTACAGCGGGGCTGATCCGAAGACAAATCTATATGGCGAGTGGCTCCTGAGCTTTAGCTCAACGTTCGGCATTAGTTTTTCAGATTGGGTCATCTTCAACACAACGTATACCGCTAGCGATGGAACAACCTATGTTGCGGGTTATGTCGATGGTGACTCGACTAAAGTAGCGCTTGGTGGCTGGACTTCGTCCGTCAAGTATCTGATCGTCGTATCACAAGGCTCGAGCTCGACTTTGTACGACACATACAACTTCACCGCTTTCGATGGCATGCGCGGCATTGGCAATGCGTATATACAGTCCAGTGCGGGCTTGGGATCACCGTACGCCGGTGTTGGGTTCAGACTGTTGACCGCGCATCAGGTTGGTGCGGGCGGCAAGTCTCTGGCCGGCCTGCACGGTGCGTCTGAGCAATACGAGCAATTAGCCGCTGCCCATCGCGCATTTGCCCATTGAGAGAGCAAAAAATATGAAACCCCGTCAGGCGGCTCACTACTACGGCATGCAAGGCCCACTTCGTCGCCGAGCAGGATCTGGTTGAGCTCGCCGGCCACGCGGCCAATGGCCTGCATCGGATCGTCGCCGGCGCGGTAGACGTGCTGCAGCGGTCGCATCGCAACCTCGGCGGTCGTCTCGATCATCTGCCTCGACCGATGAGAAATAGCGGTAGGCAGTGGCGCACATGGTTTAGAAATCGCATGCGCCGATTTCAATAGCCGAGCAATCGCCACAGTCCAAGCCCCAGCTTGCGATATCGCCGAGGTAGAAGGGCTTTTTTCCATCGCGCTTCGTGCCTCCGGCCAGATCTTCATCCATTGCCATTGCGAGCACGGCCAGGTACGACTCCCGACAGCGCGTGAATTGCGCCGGCATCCCCTGCCACAGGGCTATGACGCCATGTCGCAGCACCAGCCGCTTGGCAAACTGTGAGCAGGAGTGTCTGCCAGTGAGCGCGCGATAGGCACAACGAAATCCCTTGTACGGCGAAATATACTGTTGATAGATACCTATCGAACCAGCAGCGGCATATCTCAGCATAGGGTACCTGGCGCGTAAGAAGGTGTGTGTGCCTACCGTGGCTTGCGAGCGATGGCGCGCATGTCCATCCATACCTGGATAGTGCAGAAAAACGTAATCCGACAATAAAACGGATCATGGCAGCACCAAACACGTGGACGATTCGCCGGAGTTGTGCTGGATTGAGAACGAGTTAGTCCGCCGGTGTACTGGCGCTCTCCAGGAAATCCATAAAGCCTTCCGTGACTGAAGCGTGCTCAAACAAAGCCAGATCGCGCTGTCTAATCTGTGCCCGCAACGCATCGCGGCGAGCTCCGTCCGCAAGCAGCGCCACAGCTTGGTCCGCATAATCGCTCGCGTTCGATGCGACGAGTTCGTCGATGCCCATCAGCGCGAGCATGCCCGAGGTTTGGCGGCCGCGCGCCATTGCGCCTTGCCATGCGAGCACGGGTGCGCCGACGCCGAAGGCATCGAGGCTGGTCGCGCCGCCGGAGAATCCGGGCGAGTCGAGGATCAGCGCCGCGCGCGCGACGGCACCGAGATAGCTCGAATATTCCTGCGCTGGCAAGAACACGAGCGCGCGTGCGGGATCGAGCCCGTGTTCGCGGAACGCCCCTTCGATGCGCGCGCGGAACAATCCCGCCACGCCGCTGTTGCGCGCGAAGAATCCGATACGCGCGCCGCTGCGCGCGGCGATGTCAGCGAGCACGGCGTCGAATGCCGGCGCGAGCTTCAGATGATTCTGCAGGCACAACGCCAGCGGCGCGCCTTGCGCATGCGCATCGAGCCAGGCGCCATCGCCCGCAGCTGACGGCGCCTGCGGGCATGCGCCGAGCGCCGGCAGCTGCACGAGTTTTTCGCGATAGTGCCGCTGCGCATCCGGCGGCTCGAGTGCGGCGCCGCTGATGAAATAATCGACGTTCGCCAGCCCGCTCGTCGCGGGGTGGCCGTACAGCACGCATTGCACCGGAGCGAGGCGCAGCGCGCCGAGCACGTGATGACGCGGATCCATGCCGGTTTCGGGATAGATCAGCACATCGAGTTGCGCCGCGCGAATTTTTGCAGCGAGCGCGAGCGCATCGTCGTGAACCTGCTCGAACGCTGCGACGCGCTGCGCGATCTTCTGTGTGCTCGCATCGCGCGCCTCGCCGCCGTACCACACGCGCACGTCGAAGCGCGTGGGATCGAGTCCGCAGATCAGCTCGCGAAAATATCGCGATACCGTGTGCTGCATCAGATGGCTGCTGACGACGCCGACGCGCACGCGCCCGCCATGCGCGCGCGCGCGCCACGTGCAAGGCTGCAGTAGCTGCGGCGCACAGGCCCCGAGCACGCGCTGCACGAGGTCGCCGAAACGGCATTGCAGTTCGGTATTGTCGCGATCCTGATAGTGCAAACGAAACGTGGCCATGCCGCATATCGCTTCGTAGGCATGCTGGCGCCGTACCGGCGTGTCGAGCTGCAGCGTCGCGGCGATCTCATCCAGCCCCTGGGCGAAACGCCCTCGTCGCGATATACCGAAGGCAGCGAGAGCAACCGCGCCCAGCGCAGGCGCTCGCCATGCCGCGTGTCCGGCCGCACACGCGCTAGCGTCTCGCGTGCCACCTCGATGTCACCGCTTTCTGCGAGCGTGAGTCCCAGCTCAGCGGAAATGTCCGCGTCGTCCGGCGCGAGCGCAGCGGCTTTGCGCAAGGCCACGACCGCGCCATCGATATTGTGGCGCAGGCGTTCGGCCACGCCGAGTATGCTCCACCACATTGCACGATCGGGTTGCAGCGACGTCGCGGTCTGCGCGTAGGCGATCGCTTCGCGCCCGCGCCCGAGTTCCACCAGCAGCTCGGCCAGACTGCCATTCGCTTGCGCGCTACCCGCCTGCGCGCCACGCGCGAGTTGCAACAGCGGCAGCGCTTCTTCAAATCGGCCGAAGTGGCGCAGAAGGTTGCCGAGCGCGAGAGCAATATGCGGATCGTCGACGCGCCAGCTCAACCCCTGGCGATAGGTCTTCTCGGCTTCGACGAGTTTGCCGTTTGCTTCGTATGCGAGGCCGAGATTGTAAGCCGCCTCGACGTAACGCTCGCGCGCGTCCAGTGCACCGCGAAATGCACCAACCGATTCCGCATGCCGTCCCATGCGCCGCAGCGCCACGCCCAGATTGTTGTGCGCCTCGGCAAATCCGGGACTGAGCTTGATGCAGGCGCGCAGATGCTTCGCCGCCACCGGCAGATTGCCGCCCTGCAGCGCGCACACACCGAGCAGGTGCCAGGTGCTCGCATTGGAAGGATCGAGCTTCGCCGCGCGCTGATAGTGACTTTGCGCGAGGCTAAGCTGTCCGGCGCGGTGCTGGATGATGCCTTTCTGCAGTTGCTCGATCGCCAGGCGTTTGTCGTCTGCGCTCATCAATATATTTCCCATCAGTCGATACGCATTGTCGGCACTAGCGCGCCCGCGGGCAATCCGCCATAGAATCAGCCGCCCTCCCCTTTGAGTTCGTCAGATGCCGACGAAAGCCGCCGCGCCCATGCTCGATTTTCCAACTCTCGACGCGGATTCGCGCATCCGCATCGGCATCGGCGGTTGGACCTACGCGCCATGGCGCAACAATTTCTACCCGGCCAAGCTAACGCAGAAACGCGAGCTTGAATATGCCAGCCGGCAGTTGCGCGCGATCGAGATCAACGGCACCTACTACGCGCCGCAGAAGCCGCCGACGTATGCACGCTGGCGCAGCGAGACGCCCGAAGGCTTCATGTTTTCGCTCAAGGCGCCGCGCTACACGACCGACCGCAAGACGCTCGCCGATGCCGGCAAGGCGATCGACGACTTCGTATTCGGCGGACTCGCCGAGTTCGGCGATCGCCTCGGGCCGATCCTATGGCAGCTGCCGCCGTACAAGGCGTTCGAGAGCGCCGATCTTGCTGCATTTCTCGACCAGCTGCCGCGCGATCTCGACGGCTACGCGCTGCGCCACGTGCTCGAAGTGCGACACCCGAGTTTCAAGTGCGCCGAATATCTCCAACTCGCGCGCAAGTATCGCGTGCCGACGGTATTCACCGACTCGCCCAAGTATCCCTCGTTCGCCGATGTCACCGGCGAATTCGTCTACGCGCGACTGATGCGCAGCGAATCCGGCATCGCAACCGGATACGCCGCGGCCGATCTCGATGCCTGGGCGCTGCGCGCGAAGCAATGGGCCGCGGGTGGCGATCCTGCCGACCTGCCCCGCGTCTTCGCATCGGATATGCCAGCGACGACGACGCAACGCGATGTCTTCATGTATTTCATC
>VBNZ01000189.1:4782-6718 GCA_005877675.1 Gammaproteobacteria bacterium | reverse complement strand
GGCCGATTTCGTACGAGATCGATCTGTACGGCGTACACGCGTCAGCCTCGCTCGCGCATCTGCACACCGGCGTATTGCTCGCACTGGCGATGTTGTTCCGCGACCGCCTCTATCTGCGCATCGCGTTCGTCTGTGTCTACCTCGGCTGGGTGTTCCGCGCGGTCGTGATGGGATACAGCGGTATCCAGCTCGCGATCGGATTGCCCTTCCAACTTGTCATGTATTTCTGGACAATATGGTGCGCGCGGCTGATGGGCTGGCCGCCTGCGACACCTCGCGAGGTCAGCCGCGATGACGTTGCGCACTTTGCGATTGTCGGCTTGCTGCTCTACCCCTTCGGCTGGTCTGCAATGGATTTCGCAACCGCCTGGGTCGATCCGGCCGTCAATCTTTCCGCGACGTTGAACGACGCAGCGCAAGTGTTTTTCGCCAAGCACTTCGGTGTCTCGATCATCACCCTGCCTTTGCTGTTGCTGATGAACGAGAAGGCTCGCCCGCGCGCACAACTCCGTGCGGTCGATGGATTCGTTTGGTCCCTGCTGATCGCCGGCATCGGCGTGAACCTGTTCGTTGCGTTAGCCCTCGACAGCGTCAACTACCGCTTCGCGCTCGTCGCGGTGCTCACCTGGTGCGCGTTGCGCATGAACCTGCGCCTGGTCATGCCGCTGCTTATATCCGTGCAACTCCTGCTCGTCGTCGCGCTGGCGCAGGCGTCACCACTTGTCGAGGGCGCAGTCGGTTTGCTCGGGCTGCTCAAAGTCGCGTTCGAACTGAGCGTGCTGCAATTGCTGATCATCGTGCTGCTGCTCATGCAGCGCGATGGCGAGGGCTTGCTCGATCATTTGCGCGAAGAATCGCAGCACGAAGCGATCACCGGACTGCGCAATTTGAACGGCCTGCGGGAGCGGGTGCAGCACATGCCGTTGCCGCCTGGCGAAATCGCCTATCTGAGCCTTGCCAATCTCGACCGCCTCGCGGGCGGTTTTGGTCTGCGTGCGCAGGAAGCGCTGATGCAGGACGTCGCCGCGCACTTGTCCGCGGTCGTCGATAGTTTTCACATGGGCGTAGGCCAGTTTGCGCTGCTTGCGCGGCGTACGGGCGCGACGACATGGAACGAAGTCCTCAATCGCCTTGAACGCTACGATTTTCGTTACGCCGGCGAGAGCTTGCGCCTCACGCCATATCTTGGTGTTGCCGCACTCGAAGGCGTTACGCGGCAGCAGATCGACGCCGCGCTCGATGCCGCATCGACCGCGGCGCAGGACGCCGCCCTGCGCGGCGAGACCAGTCCGGTGCGCGCGCGCCTGGCGATGGTTTCGGGTGCGAGTTCGGCAAGCCGCGACGCGCTCGCGCTCGGCTCGCTCGCGCTCTCGCGCGTACAGGCGCGCGAGGTCGAACTGTATTTCCAACCGATCAAACGCCTCGACGAGCCGGCCGACCGGCCGATCCGTTACGGCGAGATTCTCTGCCGCCTGCGCGACGACAACGGCAAGCTGCTGATGCCGGGCACGTTCATTCGCGAGCTCGAAGCGCGCTCGCGCTCGGCCGAACTCGACATTGCAGTGATCGACTGTCTGTTCAAAAAACTACGCTCGTTGCCGCAGGGCGTCGGATTGCTGCGCCTGGGCGTCAATCTCACCGGACGCAGCCTGCTGTCTGATCGCTTCCGCGATTTCATACTCAGCGAACTGGATCACGCGCCGATCGCGCCATCGTCGCTGTGCTTCGAGATCACCGAGAGCGAAGCGATCGCGCATTTTGGCGATGCGCGCCGCCTGCTCGACGAACTGCGCCAGCGTGGCTGTCTGATCGCACTCGACGATTTCGGCGTCGGCATGCAGAGTTTCGAGCGTCTGCGCGAACTGCCGTTCGATATCATCAAGATCGACGGTTCGTTCGTGCGCGGCGTCGCCGCACGCTCGCGCGATTACGAACT
>VBNZ01000189.1:2448-4774 GCA_005877675.1 Gammaproteobacteria bacterium | reverse complement strand
AGCGCGGAGATCGCCGCATGCCTGCGTGAACTCAATGTACCTTGGGGCCAAGGCCATTATTTCGGCGTGGCGGCGCCGTTCGAGCAGGTGCTGAACGTTGGCGCGATCGACGCGGGCGCACGCAGCTTCGCAAGCAATTAGCCGCTCCCAGTCCTGCCGCGCCGACGAGCGAATGGCGATCACTGCACCATTCGCCGATACAAGGTGCACGGCGTATTTTCATCCGCGTGCATGAATTACTCGGTAGCGCCTAGGCCCTCGGCTTTCAAGGACCAGAACGGAATCTCGCGGCGCAGCGCATAGCCATTGCCCAGATACAGTTGCACCGCCGCGAGATTCTGCTGGCTCACGTGCAGGAATGGCGTGCACCCGCGCGCGTGATTGTCGTTGGAGAGAAACGCAAGCAGGCGCCGCCCGTAGCTGCGTCCGTTGAAATCCGGATGCACGCAGACCGCACTGATCTCGGTCCATTCCTGAGTACCCATGCGCTCGCCGATCATCGCTGCGAGCCGCCCATCGATGTAGATGCCGAAGTAGCGCCCGAGATCCATCGTGCGCGGGCGGAAGTAATGCGGGTACACGAGTGCGGTCAGCGCGAGCACGTCGGCGCGATGCGCTTCGCCCAGCGCGATGATATCGGGCCCGTCGACTTCGCCGATGCGCGCGGCGCATACCATCTGCGCCAGCATCGCGAGCTGGTCGAGTTTCCAACCTTGCGGCAGCGCGGGTGCGCGGCCCAGCAGCAACACCGTGTCGTCGGCAGGTACGAGCGCAGCGATCGCCGCAGCGGCATCGGTGTCTGCGTTCGCGACACCGAGAAACGGCGCGACCTGCGCCGGATAACGCGCCACATCGCCGTCGCGCAAAGCGATTGAGCGATGGCGCGAAATCAGGGATTTCCAGATTGGGTTGTCGAGCGGATGCGCTGACACCGATTCACCTCGCTTCGCCGAACTCGGTGCCCATCACTTGCTGGCAGGCAGCCGGCTCGCGTGACTCGCCGCGAGCAGCCAGCGACCAGCGTGGCGCACGTATGTGTCGGTGAACTGAAAATCCGCGGCGAAGGCTTTCCCTTCCGAGGTGCCTTTAATCGTCGTGATGCCCGTAATGATCGCCGCATCGCCGTACAGACGCACTTTCTGATCGTGATTGCGGAACTCGTCGTAGCGCGGTTCGCGCTTGGCGACTTCGTCGAGATTCTGCGCGAGATCGGTCACTTCGCCGCGCGAACTGGTCAGCGTGAACGTCGCGTCCAGGTCCTTGCGCAGAGTCTGCGCGTCGCCGATTTCGAACGCGTGACACAACTCGGCTTCGACGCGGCGGATTTCGCGCTCGTCGTCCACGGCGCCGCGCCCTGCGGCATTCCCGGCAACACAGAGGCACAAAGCGATGCAAGCGATCCTATGGTTCATGTCGTTTCCTGGAGTGATCGATCCAAACCTGCTAGCGGATTGAGGTGAAGCGCAGCAGGTCATTCCCGCGAAAGCGCAAGTCCAGACCTGCCAAAGGGCACTGGATTCCCGCTAAGAGCACGCGGGAATGACGAGCCAGAAGGCCATTTCGTTTCATGCCACCGTTGCCACCGTAGACAGACTCTTCCAGTACTCGCAGACCTGCCGCGGTCGCAGAGCACGCGGAATGACGAGCCAGAAAACCATTTCGTTTCATGCATCGTAGACAGGCTTTTCCGGTACTCGCAAACCTCTAGGGCCTACTCGCGATCGACACGATCAACCATCGTCGCAGCGTGCTCGATGGGGCCTCTAAGCTTGCGCGCGTAGCGAACGCGCGATCAGCCCCACGCCGCCGAACAGCAGCACCAGCATCAGCAGTGTATTGAACAGGCTCGTCGGCCGGAAATAGATGTGCATATTCGCGATCACGCCGACGATCACGATCAGCAAGCCTGCCGTCGCCAGCAGCCAGCCGATCACCGATTTGCCGTCGAAGAACAGAATACCGACGCCGAGGATAAAGGGAATCAGCGAGAGGCCGAACGAGTCGTAACCCCACAGCATCCATCCACCGCTCATCACGGTGACCTGATTGAGCAGCAGCCAGCCGCCGACTACGGCCAACGCGAAGCCGAACAGAAATTGCCCGATGCCGCCGGGTGTGCCGCCTGCGCCTGAAATCGCCACGATCTGCTCCCCTCGTTCGATGCCTACTTTTTACGGGTAAGGTGGAACGAGGTCAACCGCCGGCGGTTACGCGTCGCAATTCACAGCCTGCGCAAACTCGTTTACGCTGCCTGACGACCGGCGAACCACGCGCCGCATCCGGCGGAAATTGCAGCAGCAAAGAAATGACCGAAATCGAATTCCCA
>VBNZ01000189.1:0-2335 GCA_005877675.1 Gammaproteobacteria bacterium | reverse complement strand
GAACTGCATCACCTGCTCAAGCTGACTGGTATCTGCGACAGCGGCGGCATGGGCAAAGCGATCGTCGCGAGCGGTGCAGTAACCGTCGATGGCGCAGTCGAACTGCGCAAGACCTGCAAGATACGCGCGGGGCAAGTCGTGCGGATCGGCGATCAGGCAATTCGAGTTCTTGCCGCGTAGCGGAAAGGCGCTCTGATTCCATTCCCTACGAAACCTGCAAAGACACGCGCGGGGCAAATCGTGCGGATCGGCGACGTGGCAATTCGAGTTCTTGCCACGTAGCGCAAACGCGCTCTGACGCCATTCGCTATTTGCGCTCAACCCACCTACGCGCTTTTCGGAACTTGGGCAGCGGAATTTCGACAGCGAGGTCGTGCGTACGCCGCGCGTTCAACGAAGCGAACCGCATCGCAGTCGATATCGCAGTCGATGCGGTTCGCTTTCTTGCTCGAACCGATGCTAGGAAAAGTCGGGCTCGAACACCTGCCGCACTTCGCACTCTATCTCCCAGCCGTCCGCGACATGCAACTCGACGAAGCGCTCGGTCAGAGCAATCGCCTCGTCTAGCGACCCCGCATCGAGCATGGCGTAGCCGCCGATCATTTCCTTCGTCTCGGTGAACGGCCCGTCGATGACGCTCATTTTGCCGCCGCGGAGGCGGATACGCTTGCTCTTTGCAGTCGGCGCAAGGCCCGCCGTATCGAGCAGCTTGCCGGCGCTCTTCATTTCGGTCATGAGCTTGCCCATCTCGCTCATCAACCGCTCGCTGGGCTGTTTGCCGGTGTTTTCCTGCACCCGGATCAGTGAAAGAAATCGCATCATTGGTCTCCTGTATGGATTCACGCACGGCTACACTGGCCTCGACCAGATTACCGCTTGTATCCAGACGACGAACGAGGCGAGGTGAAATCGACGTTTTTGCGGCGGCGATCCTAGCGCGCTTTGGGAAATAAATCTGACGCTTTTTCTATTTCGAACAGGAGCGGGATATGTCTACATGCCCCAAATGTGGAGCGAAGGTGGCTGCGGATGCGCACACCTGCCCGGAATGCGGCACGAAGGTGATCTTCCGTCACGTCCCGCATCCGCGCATATCCAAACGCAAGGAGCATCCACCATTCAAAGCCAGGGACTTGCTGCCGCACGAAGGAGCGATCCAGCGGTTCAACGCATTCCTTGCGGTGAGGATAACCGGCGCGGTCGGCACCATGTGGTGCGCTTACCTGTTTGGCGTTCTCGCCCTCATCAGCCTGCCGGAAGCCATTCGCGGCGGCACGGCGCCGCTGATCGCCTGGATCGCGCAGACCTTCCTCCAACTGGTGCTGTTGTCGATCATCATCGTCGGTCAGAAGGTCGACGGTGCTGCGTCGGATAAGCGCGCGCTCGAAACCTATGACGATGCCGAAGCGGTATTGCATGAAGCGATGCAGATTCAGGCGCACCTAGCCGCGCAGGACAAAGTGCTGACAGAGTTGATCGACGAGATGCGGGCACGGCGGAGTTCTTGATCGCGCTTGCCGCTCTGGGGAAAGTGCACTCTGACCCTAGTTCCCGTTGATCCAGAACGGTGACTGGTGCGGGATCATCCCCGCACCGAGACGAAACATCGCGGTAGCCGGCAATCGAGCAGTACGGAGTATACTTTTACCTTGCTACCATCAAAAGCAGGGCAGGCAGCTATTTGTTACTTGACTGGTGCTGCGATTTTGGACGCAGTCTACCTAGCTACTTGCTAGCTTTCATTGCCGTCAATAATTCTGCCAACAACGTTTGATACGCATCCATTGCCTCAAAAGATCGTAAAAATTGTTCGATGTTCAGCTCCAGCACCTCGGCCATGCCAAGCGGAGGAGTGCCGCCGTAGTCATATTGCACAAATCCCTCATTCACGCGTGTAGATACTCGGAAAACTACCCCGGCCGGCTCAATCTTGTCTCCCTCCGCAGGCACGTATGTGCGCGTTACAAAATTGACGTGCCCGACGTCAAAACGTGGCGCGATACCGTGACTTGCGCGATTTCGAAAATTGGATGTTGCTTGCCTGTAAGTTTCAGTATCCACAGTCGACAGAGCTTTGCGAAATTTCTCGAAAGTGGCCCATCTGGAGCCCAACTTATTCAATTGAATATCTGCCGCACTTCGCGAAAGAATGAAGTTCGCCTTCTTCTGTTTTGGGTCCCAATCCTGTTTCAGGCTATCTGGATAGCCATTTACGACTGCCCTGTTCGCTTGGTGGACTGCATGTGTCGCCAGCGCTATCAGTCGATCCCTAGTAGCGCTGGGTTGAAGAATACAAAGTTCAGCCAATGGCTCCACGAAATACGAGCGGACTTCT
>VBNZ01000188.1:1271-5987 GCA_005877675.1 Gammaproteobacteria bacterium | reverse complement strand
TTTTTGAAGAAGGCGCTCGAGCTGACTTTCTTCCCTGAATTGCTCGAAGTACGCACCGTCATCGGCACCTGATGCGGCGCCGCATCACGTGTTTTGTTTGACGCGGCCCGGGGAAGCGGTTACACCTTTGGCCCTCAGCGGCGCCGCACGGCGCCTCCTTCAGCCACGCGCATAGCGCGCGCGAGACATAGCGGAGCAGAACATGGCAGCACCAGGGGCGACAACGAGCAGCGAAGTGAGCGCACACGACGCGGTAGTGCGCACATTCCCTGAAAGACTCGGACATCCCGCGCCGCTGTGGATGTTGTTCATGACCGAGTTCTGGGAGCGCTTCTCGTTCTACGGCATGCGCTGGGCGCTGACGCTGTATATCGTCGCGCAGTTCTTCAACGGCGATCATGCGGGCGAGGGTTGGGCCAATCGCACTTATGGCGCTTACCTTGCCCTCGTCTACGCCGCAGGCCTGTTCGGCGGCTTTATTGCCGACCGGCTGATCGGGCATCAGCGCTCGATTCTTACCGGCGCCGTCGTGATGGGTTCGGGTCTGTTCGTGATGATGATTCCGAACCAGCAGGTCTTCATCCTCGGCCTCGCGCTCGTGATCATCGGCAACGGCCTGTTCAAGCCGAATATCTCGACGATGGTCGGCGAGTTGTATACGCAAGGCGATCGGCGTCGCGATGCGGGCTTCACGATCTTCTATATGGGCATCAATCTCGGCAGCTTCTTCTCGCCGCTGATCACCGCGTGGTTCGCAAGCGTGCTCACCGATACCCCGCTGGTGCAAAACTACAAAGTCGTGTTTGCCGTGACCGGCATCGGCATGATCCTGTCGTTTCTGTGGTTCTGGTTCGGACGACGCCAGCTGCACGGGATCGGCGCGCCGCCGACTGATGCGGGCAGCACGCGCACGCTCGGGCTCGTTGCGCTTTATCTCGTCGCCGGCGTGCCGCTGACGTATTACCTGATCGCGCAGCTCGGCGCGACGGCGCTCGCATGGATCCTCGGTATACTTTTTATCGGCCTCGCGGTGATGCTGCTGATCGAGGGCGCACGCGAGGGTGCAGTCGCACGCGACAAAGTGATCGCGATGCTGATCATCTTCGTGTTCAACGTGCTGTTCTGGATGTTCTTCGAGCAGGCCGGCAGTTCGTTCAACTTCCTGGCCGAGAAGATCGTACGTCGCGATTTTGGCGCCTGGGAATTTCCGGTCGGCTGGTTCCAGTCGGTCAATCCGCTCGCGATCATCGCGTTCGCACCGATCGTCGCCTGGGTCTGGGTCAGCATGGGCGCGCGCGATGTCGAGCCGTCGATAGCGCGCAAGTTCGGCCTCGGCCTGATCTTCAACGGCTTCGCTTTCCTGCTGCTGATGTTTGCCTTGACCTATCTCGTCGACGCAGGACAGAAGGTTCCGTTCTGGACGCTGTTCATGGTCTATGTGATCCAGTCGGTCGGCGAGCTGTGCCTGTCGCCGATCGGACTGTCGATGGTGACCAAGCTCGCGCCCGCGCGCTATGTCGCGTTCGCAATGGGCGGCTGGTTCCTCTCGGTCGCCAACGGCAACAATCTGTCAGGCTTGTTCGCGAGCGAAGTCTCGGGTGAGACGGGCATGACCGTCGCCTCGGCCCTGTCCGGCTATACCTTCGGCTTCTGGTCGCTGGTCGGCTCCGGCGTTGTGCTGTTTCTAGTCTCGCCGCTGATCAACAAGCTGATGCATGGCGTGAGATGACTTCAGGACTAAGTCATCCCGTGCAGGTTATGGATGGCCGATGACACGGGATCTAGTGCCTGATCTTTTGGTAAGTCAAGAAAGCAAAAGGCACTGGATTTCGGCTTTCGCCGGAATGACGAGCAGGAGTTACCGCGCGATCTCCTCCAGCTCCGCCTGCCACAGCTTGTCGAGTATGCGCGTCAGCCAGCGCTGTTCGTCCGCATCGAGGTGCGCGAGCAGGCGGCGTTCGTGTTCGAGCGCAAGCGGCGCGACCTCGTCGTAGACCTTCCAGCCTTTCGGCGTGAGTCGCAGTACCGACTGGCGCTTGTCGTGCGTCGCGGTGAGGCGCCGTACGCGGCCGGCTTCGATCAGGCGCGCAAGCGCGCGGCTGACCGCGACCTTGTCCATCGCCGTGCGCTCGGCGACTTCGCGCGCGGATAAATCCTCGTAGCGGCCGAGCACAGCCATCACGCGCCATTCGGTAATCGACAGCGCAAAGCGGCGCTCATACAGCTCTGCGATCGCCTGGCTCACCGTGTTCGACAGCACTGACAGGCGATAGGGCAGGAAGCGCTCGAGTTCGAGCACATGATGTTCGACGTGACTTGTGTTGGTCATGATCCGATCCGTTCGCCCTGAGCCTGTCGAAGGGTGCTTGCAAATGGTTACATTTGAAACTATCTTATTGGAATCATTCACGATTGCAAGCGCCGCGCGTGGAGTTCTTCGCGCAGCGCATGGAGCACGATTATGAGCGCACAGCCTCTCCCGAGCACCGGCACGCAGCCGGTGCAGTTTGAGAACCCGATGGGCATCGACGGCTTCGAGTTCGTCGAATTCGCTTCGCCCGAGCCTGCGAAACTGCATGAGCTGTTCCGCAAGATGGGCTTCGTGCAGGTCGCGCGGCACAAGACGCGGCCGATCTACAACTACCGTCAGAACGATGCGACCTTCCTGATCAACGAGGATCCCGATTCGTTCGCGGCCGACTTCGCGAAGAAGCACGGTCCCTGCGCCTGCGGCTTCGCGATTCGCGTGGCCAAGCTGGCCGAGTGGGTACGCGTGCAGGCGCTCAAGAACGGGGCCAAGTCGATCGAGAATAAGGAGACGAGCAAAGCCGTCGCTGCGCCGGTGATCGAAGGCATCGGCGGCTGCATGCTCTACATCGTCGATCGCTACGACGACAAGGGCACGATCCACGATCCCGACTGGGAATGGCTGCCCGGCGCGGAGAAGATGCCGAAGGGTTTCGGCCTCACCTTCATCGATCACCTCACGCACAATCTCTACTTCGGCAATATGGCGAAGTGGGCGGACTACTACGAACGCCTGTTCCAATTCCGCGAAATCCGCTACTTCGACATCAAGGGCGCGAAGACCGGCCTGTTGTCGAAGGCGATGACCGCGCCCGACGGCATGGTGCGCATCCCGCTCAACGAATCGCCCGATCCGAAGAGCCAGATCAACGAGTATCTGGAGCAGTACAACGGCGAGGGCATCCAGCATATCGCCTGTTTCACCGACGACATCTACGCGACGGTCGAAGCAATGCGCGCGCAGGGCATCGCTTTTCTCGATACGCCGAATGCGTACTACAGCGTGATCGACCAGCGCATCCCCAATCACGGCGAGGATGTCGCGCGCATGAAGCAGGACAAGATCTTGATCGACGCCGATACGGAAACGAAAAAGAAACTGCTGCTGCAGATATTCACTAAGAATTGCGTCGGCCCGATCTTCTTCGAGATCATCCAGCGCAAGGGCAACACCGGCTTCGGCGAAGGCAACTTCCAGGCGCTGTTCGAATCGATCGAACGCGAGCAGATGGAGCGCGGCGTGTTGTGATGCACCGTGCGGGCAATCTCGTCGCTGCGACGTTACTGCTGATGTTTGCGACTGCGGTCAATGGAGTCGAGAGGCGTTGCGCGATGCAAAAGCCGGAATTCATCAGTGAAGCTCAAGCGATCGAGCGTTTCCAGTTGCGGCGCGTGTTCGACATATATGGCAACGGCGAACCGCCTGCGGGCAGAGTGGTCGGCGTGATAGAAGGTGACGTGTGTGTGAAGGGCGATCTGCTGCTCGATGATGCGCACGCGCTGGAGAAATTGTTCGCCATCCGCTCTCGCGCGCCCGGCGATTTCGCGTTCGGCGGCGATGCAAGCCAAATCGGACTTGTCGTCACTGGCGACCTGGAAGTCTTGGGGGCGATCATAAGCTCCGATGTCAACGCGGGCCCGTTCCTCATCGTGCAGCGAAACACCCGGGCGCGTGCGATCTACAGCGGTGGCGCGGAGCTTCGCTTCGTCGGAAAGACGGTCGTCAGCGATGCCGTCATCGGCGAGGACAATTACGCCTCAACGATGTTTGCGGGCGGCCTCGAAGCGCCCGTTGTCGTGGTCTCCCGCGATCATTTCGTGGCTGTCGAAGGCAAAAAACCTGCGTTTTTCCTCCTTCGCCGCGACCATCTCCCCTGGAGCGACATCACGCGCTGGAGCACCTTTGTCCACGCTGATCTTGCCGCGCGCGCCAGGTCGGTGGATACCGGCGACACAGACGATCGAATCGACATGGAAAAGGAATTACTGCCGCGCGTCCGCCGTGGATTGCCGATAGTCGCTGCAAGCTTTCATCCAGGCCGAGATACCGATAGGCACAAGACACATGAACAGAGGTGAGGTCGATTCCGCACGCATGTCCACCGGCATGGCCTACCAGTCTGGCTTCGCCAACGAATTCGCGAGCGAGGCGATCGCGGGCACGCTGCCCGAAGGACGCAATTCGCCGCAGCGCGTCGCGCATGGGCTGTATGCGGAACAGCTTTCGGGTACCGCATTTACCGCGCCGCGCCATACGAATCGGCGCAGCTGGCTGTATCGCATCCGCCCTGCTGCGCGACACCAGCCGTTCGCGATGCGACAAAGTAGAAAATTCCACAATGTGTTCGACGAGGTGCCGACGCCGCCGGATCAGTTGCGCTGGGACCCGTTGCCGCTGCCGTCCGCGCC
>VBNZ01000188.1:605-1250 GCA_005877675.1 Gammaproteobacteria bacterium | reverse complement strand
ATCACCGTCGCGGGCAACGGCGGCGCCGCGACACAGAGCGGCATCGGCGTGCATATCTATGCGGCAAATCGCTCGATGCAGGGCCGGTTTTTCTACGACGCCGATGGCGAGCTGTTGATCGTGCCGCAGCTCGGACGCCTGAAAATCGCGACCGAGCTCGGTGTGCTTGAAATCGAACCGCAGGAAATCGCCGTGATCCCGCGCGGCGTGCGCTTTCGCATCGAACTGCTCGACCCCGAAGCACGCGGCTATGTCGCGGAGAATTTCGGTGCCTTGCTGCGCCTGCCCGAACTTGGCCCGATCGGCTCGAACGGGCTCGCCAATGCGCGCGATTTTCTCACGCCGGTCGCGGCGTACGAAGACGTCGACGGGGACTTCGAGCTGATCGCGAAATTCCAGGGCAACCTGTGGTCGGCCAAGATCGATCACTCGCCGCTCGACGTGGTCGGTTGGCATGGCAACTACGCGCCGTACAAATACGATCTGCGCCGCTTCAACACGATCGGTTCGATCAGCTACGATCATCCTGATCCATCGATCTTCACCGTGCTCACCTCGCCGAGCGACACGCCCGGCACGGCGAACCTGGATTTCGTCATCTTCCCGCCGCGCTGGCTTGTCGCCGAAGACACCTTCCGTCCGCCG
>VBNZ01000188.1:0-593 GCA_005877675.1 Gammaproteobacteria bacterium | reverse complement strand
GAGCGAGTTCATGGGGCTCGTGCATGGCGCCTACGATGCCAAGGCCGGCGGCTTCGTGCCCGGCGGGGCGAGCCTGCATAACTGCATGAGCGGGCATGGACCCGATGCGGCGAGCTTCGACAAGGCGAGCGCAGCGGACGCGTCGAAGCCCGATCATATCGTCGACACGATGGCCTTCATGTTCGAGACGCGCGCGGTGATCCACCCGACCAAGCAAGCGCTGGAATCGCCGCAGCTGCAGCACGATTATTGGCGCTGCTGGCAGGGGCTCAAGAGGAATTTCAACGGTTCTGGAAAAGTATAAAAATGAAACTTGCAAGTTTGAAGGAAGGCGGCAGGGACGGCACTTTGATCGTAGTCAGCCGCGATCTGACCCGCGTGGTGCGCGTGAGCGATACCGCGCGCACGCTGCAAAACGCGCTGGAAAACTGGAGCGATGCCGCGCCACGCTTAAATCGCGTCTACGAACTGCTCAACGACGCGGGCAAGGCGCAGACCATCAACGGCGAGGCCGTATTCGCCTTCGATCCCATGGCGCTCGCCGCGCCGCTGCCGCGCACCTACGAGTTCGTCGACGGCAGCGCGTATCTGCC
>VBNZ01000187.1 GCA_005877675.1 Gammaproteobacteria bacterium | reverse complement strand
TGAGCACGCGGATCGCAGTGGGCGACGAGAACATCGAGCGTACGCGGTATTTCTCGCACAGACGCCACCAGATGCCCGCGTCGGGGCTGATCGGCAGGCCTTCGTAAAGCAGTGCGGTTGCGCCGGCGATCAGCGGACCGTAGATGTTGTAGCTGTGGCCGACGGCCCAACCGACATCGGAGGTCGAAAACATCACCTGCCCCGGCCCGACGTCGAAGATCGTGCGCATCGACAGCGCAAGCGCGACCGCGTAACCACCGACATCGCGCTGCACGCCCTTGGGCTTGCCGGTCGTGCCCGAGGTGTACAGGATATAGCTCGGCTCGTTCGCTTCGAGCCATGCGCATGGCACCTGCTCGCCTTCGTGCTTTGCGCGCAATCCGGCATAGTCCAGATCACGGCCGGCGATGTACCGCAGATTGGTATCGAGCCCGCGCGACACGATCAGAACATGCGGTGGCGAAAACTGCGCTTCGGCCAGCGCGGCGTCGACCAGCGGCTTGTACGGAATCACCTTGCCACCGCGCATGCCCGCATCGGCGCAGATCAGCAGCTTCGGTTGCGCATCGTCGATGCGCACGGCGAGATTGTGCGCAGCGAAGCCGCCAAACACGACCGAGTGGATCGCGCCCACGCGCGCGCACGCGAGCACGGCGAACACGGCTTCGGCCATGTTCGGCATGTAGATCACGATGCGCTCGCCCTTACCGACGCCGAGCGAGCGCAACACCGCGGCGAACGTGTTCACTTCGCGGTGCAACTCGCGATAGCTGACGACGCGCTCGGTGTTGGTTTCGGTCGAAATCGCGACGATCGCAGTCTGCTCGCCGCGCACATCGAGATGGCGATCAACTGCGTTGTAGCAGAGATTGGTTTCGCCATCGGCAAACCAGCTGCGAAACGGCGGATTCGCGTACTCGAGAATCTTCTGCGGCGGCTTGTGCCAGTAAATCGCCTGCGCCTGCTCGGCCCAGAACGCTTCGGGCTGCTCGATCGAACGACGGTACTCGGACTCGTAGCTCATCTCCGCTCTCCAACGACGACACCCGATTCAGACTCTAGCCGGGTTTCGATACCGGCGCCATCACGCTGAACGCGCGCTGGATCGTGACGAAAAAACGGTAAACGGCGCGAGCACCGCCGCGTTCTTTACGGTCAAAGCTAAGAGAGGCTTTAGGAGACCGACATGAACGTCCTACGCAAAGTTCTGTTGCTCGGCGTCGCGCTGACTGGAGCGCTCGGCGCGGCGGGCTGCGCCTACTATCCATCGCGACCCTATTACGGCTACAGCGCGCGCCCTTACTACTACCACGAGTACTATTCCGACGGTTACACGCCCTACTACACCGATTACTACGTGCGTCCGTACGTCGGCTCCGTCTGGGTGAGCGGTACCTGGTATCGCGGCCACTGGGTGCGCGGTCACTGGCATTAATGGCCCGCACTAACGGCTCGTTGAGCCCGTAACGAATGAATTCGTGGCGTGCGCAAACATGCCACGGATTTTCTCGTTGACATAATCAACCTTTTGGTTGAATATTTAGGCATGGCCAGCCTCGATCTTGCTTTCGCCGCTCTTGCCGATCCGACTCGGCGCCGCATCATCGCGCGTCTCGCGCGCGGGCGTACGCGCGTGACTGATCTTGCGTTGCCGTTCGACATGTCTCTCAACGCCGTATCGAAGCATCTGAAGGTGCTGGAGCGCTCGGGCTTGATCCGACGCGAGCGCCTGGGTCGCGAGCACTTTCTGCATCTACGCGGAGCGCCGCTGCGCGAGGTCGTGCGCTGGACCTCGCAATACGAACGTTTCTGGAGCGAGCGACTTGATGCGCTCGAGGAATTTCTCAACAACAGTGAAAGTCAGGAGTAAGCCGTGAATGCAGTCATGAAACCAATTGATCAGGGTCGCAACCCGGCCGCAATGGGTCCGTCCTCGGTGCGCGTTACGCGCAGCTACGCCGCCTCGCCGGAGAAAGTGTTCCGCGCCTGGACCGATCAGGCCAGCCTCAAGACATGGTTCGCCAAAGACCAGCCCTGCTCGTTCGACGTACGTGAAGGCGGCCTGTTCTACGTCGCGATGTTCGGCGCGAGCAAGCTCAACCACCACTACGGCCGCTATCTGCGCGTCGACTCGGCGCGTGCGCTCGAATTCACCTGGGTCAGCGAATGGACCGCCGGAAAGGAATCGGCCGTGCTGATCGAGTTCGCCGTGCGCGACGGCAAGACCGAGCTGACCCTGACCCACGACGGCCTGCCGAACGAGGAATTCGCCGCGATGCACCGCGGAGGCTGGACCAGTTTTCTCGACGAGCTGGTCGAACACCTGCATTGAACGAGGAGAACGACATGACGCAAGAAAACTTCACCACATCTTTCACGGTCGGCCAGACACCGGAACAGGTTTTCGCGGCGATCAACAACGTGCGCGGCTGGTGATCGGAATCGATTGAAGGCGAAACCGACCGGCTCGGCGCCGAATTCGACTATCACTACAAGGACGTCCACCGCTGCAAGATCAAAATCGTCGAATTTGTCCCGAACCGCAAAGTCGTTTGGAGCGTGCTGCAGAACTATTTCAGCTTCACGCGCGACGAGACTGAGTGGACCGACACGAAAATCAGTTTTGAAATCGCAAAAAAAAGCGATCAGACGCAATTGCGCTTCACCCACATCGGCCTGGTGCCGCACTACGAGTGCTACGACGCCTGTTCGGACGGCTGGAGTACCTACATCAACGGCAGCCTGCGCGACCTGATCGTGACCGGTGCAGGACAACCGAACGTCGGCGAGGCGATGACCGAGAGCGAGCGCGTGCTGAGCTGAAGAGAAGGCGCGACGAAAACGAAACGGGCCGGTCGCATGGCGGCCAGCCCGTTTAGATGACAGAAGCGGGGCGCGTTATTTCTTGCGCGCTGCTTCAAGTTCCTTGGCCAGACGATCGGCCTTGTATACTTTGCGCAGCGCCTCGAGGATCGCGCCCGAATGCACGGCGACGGTACGGTTGACGCGCTCGTCGAACCAGTACTCGCCGCCAAGCGATTCGATGTTGCCGTCGAACACGAGGCCGACGACTTCGGCGTTGCGATTGATCATCGGGCTGCCCGAATTGCCGCCGATGATGTCATTGGTCGTGACGAAGTCGAAACGCTGCTTCATGTTGAGCGACTTCTGCGCGTCGAGCCAGGTCTGCGGCAAGGCGAACGGCTCGAAGCCGGTCGCACGCGCAAACGCGCCCGCGATGTCGGTGAACGGCTGCACGAACTTGCCCTTCACTTCCCAGCCCTTGACCTCTCCGAACGAGAAACGCTGCGTGAAGGTCGCATCCGGGTAGACACTGGTACCGTACTTCTCGAAACGCGCAGCGGCGATCAATTCGGAATTCTTGTCGATCACCGATTCGACCTGATCCTCCATCTGCTTGCGGATCGCGCGCGATTCAGGATCGATATCACGCGCCAGCACGATGAACGGATCGTCAGACTTGGCGATCGCATCCGCACCACCTTCCCACAATGCTTTGCGCACGGCGACGTCACCGAGCTTGGTACCGTCGACGAGCCGCTCTGCCATCGCTTCCGGTGACTCCTTGCCGAGCAGCTTTTTGACGAACGCATCGTCGGCGCCGAGCTGCTCGCGGACCTTGGTCAGAGAGAACGCGGCCTTCACCTTTTCGTAGTTCGGATAGATCGGCGCGGTCGAGAACAGGCTCTGCGTCAGACTTGGCAGGCGCGATTCGGTGAATTCGCGCAGGCGCTCGGGGTTGGGCTTCTTGCGTTCGGCGGCACCGCGCACGAGCGTGCGCGCGTAGCCGAAATAGCGGCTGCCGACACCGCTGTTCTTGTAACGCGTTTCAAGACTGCGATAGGTGGCCTCGGCCTTGGCGATTTCGTCCCAGGCCGCGCCGTACTTGGCCTTGCGCGCCGCGTCGGCATTGACGTAGTCGCGCAGTTCGGTTTCCTGCTTGCGCTTGAGGTTGAATACTTCCGGATCCTGCAGCGCAAGCAGGCGCCCGCGCAGCGCCTTGTATGAATTCTCGACGCCGAACAGGTCGCTCTGCGCGATGCGATGGTTCTCGGCGCTCTCGCTGCGGAACTGCTCGAGCATGCCACGACGCTCGGACAGCAGCATCAGCGCCGGGATCAGATCGGCGTCGCGCGTGGTTTCGAGCTGATTGATCGTGAGCTGGCGATCGGTGCCACCCGGATTGCCGACTACGACAGTCAGCTCGCCATTTTCGGCGCCGGCCTTGGAGAACGGGAAGAAATCCTTCACGACCGCAGGCTTGCCGTTTTCGTACGCACGCAGCACGCCCATATCGAGGTCGTAGCGCGGGAAATTGAAGTTGTCCGGGTCGCCGCCAAAAAAGGCCATCGCGAGCTCCGGCGCGAATACCAGACGCACGTCCTGGTAGCGATGATATTTGTATACATCGTAGACGCCGCCGTGGTACAGCATGACCACGTCGCAGCGTGTATTCGCTGCGTCGTTGCCGGCGCATTCTTTCTCAATCTCGGACTTCACACCTTTTTCGGCCTTGCTGTAGTCGGCGCCGGTCTTGCCTTCGGTCGCCTGCTTCACGCGTGCCGTGACGTCGGCGATCGAATCAAGGCGGTTGAGTTCGATCTCGGGGCACTTCACCTCGTCCGCCTCGATCTTGGCGTAGAAGCCCGACTTGATGAAGTCCTTGTCCTTGTTCGACAGCTGCTGCACGCAGGAATTGACGCAGAGCAGCCGCCCGCGATGCGCACGGCGGCGCGCTGCGCGTGCTCAGCCCAGGCAGGCGTCGGCTCGAACTTGAACTTGGTTTTGAGCTCGCCCTTGGGCAGATTGTCCGGCGTCCACATGCCTTCACTGGCGAAGGCGCCGGACGCGAACACAAGCAGGCTGGTAGCGATGACGAGTCTTTTCATAGCGTCTATCCGTGGAAAAAGTCGGGCGAGTCTAGCCGAGCGCAGCGCTGTGCGTCTGCAACAAACTGGTCGAGACCGCGCGATCGGCAATAAAAAAAGCCGGCAACGCTGGGCGCGGCCGGCTTTGAACTTAAATCCGATGTCGTCGACCATCCATGGTCTGTACGGGATGATTTGATCCCTCAGAACTGGATCCCGCGTCGCCGTAGATCCATGTACCGCACGGGATGATTGCAGCCTATAAAACTTGATCCCGTGTCATCGGCCGTCCATAGCCTGCACGGGATGCCGGCATCCTGCCGTCACTTGGCGAACAGGTGCTCGACGCCGGCACGTTCCTCGCGCAACTCCTTATCGGTCGCATCCATGCGCGCGCGCGAGAAGTC
>VBNZ01000186.1:17133-21103 GCA_005877675.1 Gammaproteobacteria bacterium | reverse complement strand
CACCGGAAAGTCTCGAGCAGCGCTTCGGCGGCGACCTCGCGCCGATCGATGCGAATGGTGTCACTGGGTGGGTCGACCACCATGGTGCGAAGTTCGTGCGTCGCTTCGACGCCGACGCCTATCGCTGTCTGGGGCGCTCGCTCGATGCACACACGATCGATCCTGCAGCGATTCGCGTACCGACCACTGTGTTCGCCGTGCGCGAAGATCTGACCGTGCCGCTATCGCTGCTGCGCGAGTACGCCTCGCGTGTGCGCGACTGCGAGCTCGTCGAAATTGATTCCATTTATGGCCACGATGCTTTTCTGAAAGAAGTGAGCGCCGTCGCCACCCTGTTGCAGCAAGCTTTGGAGAGCAGGCAGTGAGCAAGACCCACGACATCGGAACGCGCGAGCCGCACTGTACGCACGCGGCGGCCACGATCGCGGCGCGCGCCGGTGTCGACCGCGACGCGGCGCACGGCGCGGTGATGCCGCCGCTGTACCTCTCCACGAATTTCAGCTTCGCCGGCTACGCGCAGAAGCGCGCCTACGACTACACGCGCTCGGGCAATCCCACACGCGATGTGCTCGCCGGCGCGCTCGCCGATCTCGAAGGCGGCGCCGGCGGCGTGGTGACCGCCTCGGGCATGGCGGCGATCACGCTGATCACCGCGCAACTCAGCCCCGGTGATCTGATCGTCGTGCCGCACGATTGCTACGGCGGCAGCTATCGCCTGTTCGTCAATCAAGCCAAACGCGGTCTGTATCAAGTCGCCGTCGTGGATTTCTCCGACACGGTTGCGCTCGCCGCCGCGCTCGCGCGCAAGCCGAAGATCGTATGGATCGAGACGCCGAGCAATCCGCTGCTGCGTATCGTCGATATCGCCGCGGTGGCGCGCCTGTCGCATGAGGTCGGCGCGCTGGTCGTAGTCGACAATACCTTTCTGTCGCCGGCGTTGCAGCAGCCGATCGCGCTGGGCGCGGACATCGTCACGCATTCGACCACAAAGTATCTCAATGGCCATTCCGACGTGGTCGGCGGCGCGGTTGTGTGGAAGGACGCTGCGGTCGGCGAACAGCTTGCGTGGTGGTGCAATTGCCTGGGCCTGTCGGGTGCGCCGTTCGACAGCTATCTCACGCTGCGCGGGCTGCGCACGTTGCAGCCGCGTCTGCGCGCGCATCAGGAAAACGCGACGGCGCTGGCCGAACTGCTAGACGCGCACCCGGCGGTGGAAAATGTGTATTTCCCCGGCCTCGCCAGCCATCCCGGTCACGCGCTCGCCGCACGCCAGCAGAAGGGCTTCGGCGCTATGCTGAGCTTCGATCTGGCCGGCGGTACGTCTGCGGTCGAGGCCTTCGTCGACGGCTTGCAGTGCTTCACACTGGCCGAATCGCTCGGCGGCGTCGAATCGCTCGTCGCGCATCCGGCAACCATGACGCATGCCGCGATGGATGCGCAGGCTCGCCGTGTCGCCGGTATCGGCGATGGCTTGCTGCGCCTGTCGGTGGGTATCGAGGCGACGGAGGATTTGGCCGCCGATCTCGCGGCGGCGCTAGATCGCGCATCGGCTGTCGTCGACGCGGAGCCGCGCGCAGCGCGCGCTTAGCTCGCTCTAGCTCGTCATTCCCGCGAAGGCGGGAATCGAGTTCCTTGCCCTTGATTCTTGCGTCGCCTTTAAGGCAAAGCAACCAATCGCCTGCGGCGAATGGGTGACTTTCTCTTGCTCGTGCAAGAGTCGTGCGCGCAGAAACAAAAGCGCGTCAGGCGTGCAGCAACCCCGGCGTCGCTTCCGCTGCTATCACCTTCGCCATTGCTGCCGCGATAAAGTGATTTCCTGCGATAACGTTGCCCGACGCCGGCATGCCGTTGCGCCCGGCGAAATCGGTACACTGGCCGCCGGCTTCGCGCACGAGCAGTACGCCTGCGGCCATGTCCCAGGGCTGCAGGCCGATTTCAAAATAGCCATCCAGGCGTCCAGCGGCGACGTACGCGAAATCGAGTGCGGCGGAGCCAGTGCGGCGAATGTCCTGCGCTTCCCCGAGCAGGGCCTTGGTCATCGCAAACTGCGCATCGCGATGCTCGCGCTGGCGGTAGGGAAAGCCCGTCGCGATCAGCGCACCTTGCAGCGATTCGCGCTTGCTTACACGGATGCGGCGATCGTTGAGAAAAGCGCCATCCCCCTTGCTTGCTGTGAAGATTTCGTCGCGCAGCGGATCGTAAACCACGCCATAGACGAGATCGCCGTGGTCGCGAAATCCGATCGATACCGAGAAGTGCGGGAAGCCGCGCAGGTAATTGTGCGTGCCGTCGAGCGGGTCGATGATCCAGACTTTGTCGGTCTTGCCTTTTTGACCGGATTCCTCAGCGATAATGCCGTGGTCGGGATAGGCGCGACGCAGTTCCTTGACAATTTCCGCTTCGGCCATGCGATCGACTTCGCTGACGTAGTCGTGGCGCGACTTTTCCTCGACCGCGAGGCCTTCCACGCGGTTCATGTAGCGCAGGATGATGTTTCCGGCGGCGCGCGCGGCTTTGACCGCAACGTTGACGGCGGGACGTGGCATGCTGAACTCCAATCGAGGACTTGAAAAGAACGTGCCGCGGCTCGCGCGGCGGTGCGCAGGGTAGCACGAGAAGGGCTCTGGGCCTAGGTCTGCGGGCAAGTTGCGCGGCTCGGCAAGTCGGATCCGGGTCGGCTTGTGCGGTAGCATTCACGCCATGTCGACTTCCACCAACCTGCAGTCCCCGGCGCTCAGCGCCGCAAAAATCCGTTTCGTCCTCGTACGTACATCGCACCCCGGCAATATCGGCGCGGCAGCGCGCGCGATTCGCACGATGGGATTTGCGCGGCTCGTATTGGTCGCGCCACACAAGTATCCGCATGCCGAAACGACCGCGATGGCGGCGGGCGCGGACGATGTGCTCGAGCGCATTGTCGTCGTACCGACACTCGGCGAGGCGATAGCCGATTGCACCTATGTGCTCGGCTGTACGGCGCGCCGGCGCGGCGTGCAGTTGCCCGAGCTTGCGCCGCGCGCTGCTGCCGCGCAGGCGCACGCGGCGCTGGCGGGCGGCGAAGTGGCGATCGTGTTCGGCAACGAGCGCACGGGTCTGGAAAATGACGAACTCATGCGCTGCAACGCCGCCGTGCATATTCCAAGCGACCCGACCTATTCCTCGCTCAATCTCGCGCAGGCGGTGCAGGTGCTGGCGTACGAGCTGCGGTTGAGTTTGTTTGAGCTGCACGGCGAACCCGTTGCGCAGGTCGCGAGTGCGCTCGCCTCGGCGTCGAACGTGGCGGCTTCCGGCAAATCCGACCCGCCTGCGACAGCCGAGCAGATGGAGCACTTCTTCGGCCACCTGTCGCAGATGCTCATCGACATCGATTTTCACAAAGGCCGCTCGCCGGTGACGATCGAACGCCGTCTGCGCCGATTGTTCGGCCATGCCAATCTGGATCAGCGCGAAGTGCGCATCTTGCGCGGCATTTTCGATGATGCACAAAGGATGGCGCGCGTTGCGAAAGATAAGGCCGAGTCCTGAGCCCTGAGTCCTGAGTCCTGAGTCCTGAGCCTATTTTTCTGCCGTCATTCTGGCGAAAGCCGGAAATCCAGCTCCTTGCTCTTCGCGCGTCTGCCGGCACTCGTCTACCGTAAAAGTTAGCAGGACGCCGGGCTCCGCCTTTCGCCGGAATGAAGAGCTATAAGCTCAATTCCCGCTGACGTGGTCAGCCCGAATCGTCCTCCGACGCCGAGACCTCGCCAAGCTTGCATACGAGCACCTTGTCGATGCGCGCGCCATCGAGATCGACGACCTCGAAGCGGTAACCCGACCAGTCGAAGTGTTCGGCCGGCTGTGGAATATGGCCGAACTGCGCCATGATCATGCCGGCGACAGTGCGGTAGTCATCGTCCTCCTCGTGCGGCAGGCGTGCGATACCGGTGAGTTCGCGCAGGTCGTCGATCCCGAGCGCGCCGTCGATCAGCCA
>VBNZ01000186.1:13418-17109 GCA_005877675.1 Gammaproteobacteria bacterium | reverse complement strand
TCGGTGCGTCCGAGGCGACATTCGACCCGGCATCGACGGTCGGCGTTGCGCCCTTACCGACGACTGCGCCGAGCAGGTCGTTGAGAGTGACGAGGCCGGCGATGTCGCCGTATTCGTCGACGACCAGGGCGAGCGGTGTTTCGGCTTCGCGCAATTCTTCGAGCAGGTCGAGCGCGCGTGCAGTGTCGGGCACGTACACGGGCTTGGCCAGCTTCTTGAACAGATCAGCCTTGGGCGGATTCATTTTAGGATCATCGAGCAGGTCGATCAGATTCTTGACCTGCAGCACGCCGGCCACGTCCTTGTCGCTGCCGCGATAGACCGGATAACGCGAATGCGAAGACTCGCGCATCGTCGCAAGGTTCTCGGCCAGCGGTGCGGACAGATCGAGCCAGGCGATGCGCGGACGCGGCGTCATCAGACTGTCGACGCTGCGATCGCCGAGGCGCAGCACGCGATTGACCATATTGCGCTCGTCGCTGTCGATCACGCCCTGCTCGGCGCCTTCGGACACGAGCAGGCGGATCTCCTCTTCGCTCACGCGCTCGTCGCTGGCCTGGTCGAGCTTGAACAGATGCAGCAGTCGGCGCGTGATCCAGATCAGCACGAAGGCGAAAGGCATCGCGAGAAAGGTCAGCACGCGCATCGGCACCGCGACCGCGACGGCGAATTTCTCCGGCGCGACCAGCGCGAGGCGCTTGGGCAGCAGTTCACCCAGCAGCATGTTCGCAAACGTAATGCCCGAAACGCTGAGCACGACGCCGAGCGGCAGCGCATATTCGGCTAACCAGGGCAGGTGCAGGTGATCGAGCTCGACAGCGATTTCCTCGCCGATGCGCGCACCGAGCGCAGTGCCGGTGCCGATGCTGAGCAAGGTGATGAACACCTGCACAGTCGAGAGGAATTGCTCGGGCTGGTGCGCGAGATCGAGCGCGATCTGCGCGCGACGCGAAGTCTGCGCGAGGCGCTTCAAGCGCAGCTTGCGCGAGGTCATCAGCGCCATCTCGCTGAGCGCGAAGAACCCGTTGAGCAGGGCCAGGAAAACGACCAGGGCGACTTCGGTGAGCATCCCGTCAGAAAAAATCCGTCCGGTGGGCAGTGTAGCAGGGCGCGGCAATCCCTTTAGGATTTGTGACGATCGCGGCGCGCGATCCGCCAGCGCAAATAGCGGCTACTGCGCTAATTTGCTTGAAGTTTCCGGCGTCGGTCGCGCAACTACGCTAGAATATGCGACCCGCCGTATCCGGCGGTGTCGATCAAGCAGCTGCAGGGCATACCTACTCAATGAAAACCGTTCTCGTCACTGGCGGCGCCGGCTTTATCGGCGGCAATTTCGTGTTGGCTGCGGCGGCCAACGGCACGCGCGTCGTGAATCTCGACAAGCTCACCTACGCCGGCAACCTCGACACGGTGTTTGTACAAGGCGACATCGGCGATCGCGAACTTGTGGCGAAGCTGCTGACCGAGCACCAACCCGGCGCGGTGGTGAATTTCGCCGCGGAGTCGCATGTCGACCGTTCGATCGACGGTCCGGCCGCGTTCGTGCACACCAATGTCGTCGGCACGCTCGGTCTGCTCGAATCGACACTCGCGCATTGGCGCAGGCTGGACGAGACGCAGCGCGGAGCATTCCGCTTTCTGCACGTGTCGACCGACGAGGTCTACGGTTCGCTCGGTGCCGAAGGCAAGTTTACCGAGGAGACCGCTTACGCACCGAATTCGCCGTACTCCGCCTCGAAGGCCGCCTCGGATCATCTGGTGCGCGCGTTCCACCACACCTATGGCCTGCCGACGCTGACGACGAATTGCTCGAACAACTACGGTCCACATCAGTTTCCGGAAAAACTCATCCCGCTGATGATCCACAAGGCGCTCGTCGGCGAAAAGCTGCCCGTGTACGGCGACGGCCGCAACGTGCGCGACTGGCTGTTCGTCGGCGACCACGTGAGCGCGATCCTGCGCGTGCTCGAAGCGGGCAGCGCGGGCGAGGTATACAACGTCGGCGGCGATGCCGAGCGCGAGAACATTCACGTGGTCAGGACGATCTGCGCGCTGCTCGACGCGCGCCGGCCGCTTGCCGGCGGCGCGAAGCGTGAATCGCTGATCACGTACGTCAAGGATCGCCCGGGTCATGACCGTCGTTACGCGATCGATGCGTCGAAGATAAAGCGCGAGCTCGGCTGGAAGCAGACGGAATCGTTCGAGAGCGGCATCGAGAAAACTGTCGACTGGTATTTGGCCCACGAAGCATGGTGCCAGCGCGTACTGGACGGGAGTTATCGTATGGAAAGACTCGGCGTTGGTTAGCGTTTGCTCATCAATCCGCGTAGGCGGGAATCCAGTTCCTTGATCTGGGGCGATGAAGGATCAGGGGCCGGATTGTGCTTTCGCCGAAATGATGATGTTATGCATTTGATTTATGGATAAATATATAATGCCGCAAATTGCAAAAGGCATCATTCTTGCGGGTGGCTCCGGCACGCGCTTGTATCCGCTGACCCAGGTCATCAGCAAGCAGCTGTTGCCGGTGTACGACAAGCCGATGATCTACTATCCGCTGTCCACGCTGATGCTCGCGGGCGTGCGCGATGTGCTCGTGATCAATACGCCGCATGAGCAGGCGCTGTTCCAGAAGCTGCTCGGCGATGGATCGCAGTGGGGCATCAGTATTCGCTACGCGGTGCAGCCTACGCCGGACGGACTCGCGCAGGCATTTGTCATCGGCCGCGAATTCGTGAGCGGACAGCCGAGCTGTCTGATCCTCGGCGACAATATTTTTTACGGTCACGGTTTGACCGAGCTGTTGCGTGGCGCGGCGAAACGCACATCGGGTGCAACGGTGTTCGGCTATTGGGTGCGCGATCCAGAGCGCTATGGCGTGGCGGAATTCAATGACGCGGGCACGGTGATCGGACTCGAAGAAAAGCCGCAGCAGCCCAAATCGAACTATGCCGTCACCGGCCTGTACTTCTACGATCATCGTGCCTGCGATTTTGCCGCGGCGCTGAAACCGTCGCCGCGCGGCGAACTGGAGATCACAGACCTCAACCGTTGCTATCTCGATGATCGGTCATTGATGCTGGAGAAACTCGGTCGCGGCTATGCCTGGCTCGATACCGGCACGCACGAATCGCTGACCGAAGCATCGAACTACATCGAGACAATCGAGAACCGGCAGGGTCTCAAGGTCTGCTGCCCCGAAGAAATCGCTTTCCTCAACGGCTGGATCGACGCCGAGCAGGTGCTGCGCCTCGCCGCGCCGCTGGCGAAGAACGGTTACGGACAATATCTGCAGCAGCTGGTCAAGCAGGGACGCGCGCATGAAGTTGATTGAAACCGATCTGCCCGGCTGCCTGATCATCGAGCCGAAGGTATTCGGCGACGCGCGCGGTTTTTTTTACGAAAGTTACAATGCGGAAAAGTATAAAAGTGCGGGGCTCGACCTGCGTTTCGTGCAGACCAATGTGTCGCGCTCCGCGCATGGCGTGCTGCGCGGCTTGCATTATCAGTGGCCCAATCCGCAGGGCAAGCTCGTCAGCGTGCTCGAAGGTGAGGTTTACGATGTTGCGGTCGATATCCGTCACGGCTCGCCGTCCTTCGGGCGCTGGGCGGCAGCGGTGCTGAGTGCGGCAAACAAGCGCCATTTCTGGATACCCGAAGGTTTCGCGCACGGCTTTGCCGTACTCTCCGA
>VBNZ01000186.1:12633-13334 GCA_005877675.1 Gammaproteobacteria bacterium | reverse complement strand
AGCTGTCTGACAAGGATGCAAAGGCGCCGCTTCTACGCGAAGTGCCGCGGAAAAGATTGCCGAGCTACAGCTGATTTTGTCGCGGCGCCTTCCGCGACGTATTAAGACCACAACAGGGGGTAGTCCTAATGAGTTTTGCAAGAAGCGTTTTTCCCGCCGTATTTCTACTAGCGATCACTACGGGTGGTGCAGGCGCCGCGGAAATTCCGCTTGAGAATTTCGCCAAGCATCCGCAATACAAAGAAGTGAAGATTTCGCCGAATGGCGAGTATCTGGCAGTGACGTCGATCGTCGGCGGTCGCACCGTGCTGGGTTTGATCCATCTTGCCGACATGCAGGGCAAGAATCTCGGCGCACGTGAAGGTTCGCAGATCAACGATTTCTACTGGGCATCGCCCGATCGCGTGATGTACACCATCGGGGAGCAGGTCGGCGGGTATGATCGCCCCATAGCCAATGGCGAGCTGTATACGGTCAAGGGCGATGGCACCGATGCCGCAATCCTGTTCGGCTACCGCGCCGGCAAAGGCAATTCAGGCTCGTCGCACAACAAGCAGGCCGAGCCTGAGTACGCGCTGGGTTCGTTCATTGCACCGTTGCGCGAGCAGCCCAACTTCGCTCTGATATCCAGCTATCCGCTTAACGGTCCCGGCCATAGCGATAGTTTTGTCGGCGCGTTTCCCGAGGCCCACAAGATTGAT
>VBNZ01000186.1:12017-12589 GCA_005877675.1 Gammaproteobacteria bacterium | reverse complement strand
CGCTTCGCGTATGGCCGGGACAATGATCAGATGCGCAAAGTGTTTTATCGCGCGCAAGGCAGCGACTGGGAGCAGGTTTGGGACGAGGGCAAGGATGGCGAGGGTCTGTTGCCAATCATGTTCGACCGCAGCAATGAAGGCGTCTATGTCAACTGCGGTCGCGGCGGACTCGGCGGAATCTGCCGCTGGGATACGAAGACGCGCAAGTTCGCGACGCTGTGGTCGGCGAAGGATTCGAGCGAGGCGGAGTTGCTGCCGACGTTTGATGGGCTCGATGTGTTTGCAATCCGCACCAATCAAGGGCGCCCATCGTTCGCGCTGCTTGACAAATCAGCCGCGGAGGCCAGCCTCCTCGCCACACTGATAAAGCAGTTTCCCGGCGAAAGCGTTGTGTTTACCAGCGCTTCTCTCGATGGCAAGAAAGCGGTCGTGCTGGTTTACGCCGATGCTGATCCAGGCGCGTACTATCTTTATGAGGCAGACAAGAAGAAGGTTTCCAAACTGTTCGATCGCCAGCCCGGATTTAAGGTCGAACAGCTCGCGTCGATGGAGCCGATCGCATTCAAGGCGCG
>VBNZ01000186.1:0-11682 GCA_005877675.1 Gammaproteobacteria bacterium | reverse complement strand
AATGCGCGATCGGCAACGCCGGCGTCTACGATCTGCGCCTGATGCACTCGCGCGGCGATATGACGCAATCCTCCAAGAGCGTAAATTACTTGAAGCAGGTGCTCGGCGAAGACGAGGCCGACCTGTGGAACCGCTCGCCAATTGCGCATCTTGACGCGCTCAAGGCCAAGGTCATGCTCGTGGTCGGCGGCGAAGACAAACGGGTCCCGTCAATCCAGGGCGAGAATCTGCACAACACATTGCTCAAGCGTGGAATTGCGCACGAGTGGATCTACGAGAGCAACGAGGGGCATGGCTTTTACAATGAGGCCCACACACGTGCCCTATACGAAAAGATGCTGACGTTTCTCGATCGATCGATCGGCGTGGGCGCTACGACAGGCGCAGCAGGCGCAAAATGAAAATCCTGCTGCTCGGCGCCAATGGTCAGGTCGGTTACGAGCTGCAACGGGCGCTTGCGCCGCTCGGTGAACTCCAGCCGGCGACGCGCAGCGGCAAGCTGCCCGGTGGTGCTGATTGCCTGGCGGCCGACCTCGGTGATGCTGTCTCGCTCGCGCAGGCGCTGAAAAGTACACAATGGGACATCATGGTCAATGCCGCGGCGTATACCGCGGTCGATCGCGCTGAGGACGAATCGGAACTCGCGCAGCGCATCAATGGCGATGCGCTCGGCGAGATCGGTGCGTGGGCAAAGCAGAGCGGTGCGTTTGTCGTCCACTATTCGACGGACTATGTGTTCGACGGGCAGGGGGCTCGCCCGTATCGCGAGGACGATGCAACGGGGCCGCTTGGCGTCTATGGGCGGACTAAGCTCGCCGGCGAGCAGGCATTACGCGACTCCGGCTGCGATCATCTGATTCTGCGCACCGCATGGGTCTATGCGGCGCGCGGACACAATTTTCTACGCACAATGCTGCGCCTCGCGCGCGAGCGCACCGAATCGTCGAAAGGCAGCCTGACCGTGGTCGACGATCAGCACGGCGCACCGACATCGAGCCGTCTGATCGCCGCGTCAACCGCGGCGCTGCTGGCGCGTTGGAGCACGCTTGCTGATCGGCAGAGGCGCGCGCGCTACAATGGCACCTATCATCTTGCCGCGGCGGGCGAAACGACCTGGTGCGGATTTGCGCGGGCGATCATCGAACGGGCAGGGCGTGCGGGCCTGCTCGCACGCGTACCCGAAGTCGCTGCCATTCGCACGGCGGACTTTCCGACCAAGGCACGCCGCCCGGCGTATTCCGTACTCGATACGAGCGCATTGCGCGAGCGATTCGATCTGCATCTGCCGGACTGGCAGGCGGGACTCGACGATACGCTCGCGGAGATGGTGGAAAGATAGAAATTGGCAAAAGTGGATAAGTGGAAATGTTGCTACCTGTAATTCTTTCCGGCGGCGCCGGCACGCGCTTGTGGCCCGTTTCGCGCAGCGCCTATCCCAAGCCGTTCATGCGCATGCAGGACGGCGAATCGCTGCTGCATAAGACCTTGAGCCGCGCGCTGCGCGTTGCAACCGAGGGCAATGTGCTGACGGTCACCGGGCGCGATTTCTATTTTCTCAACCGCGACGAATACGCACGCCACCCTGGCACCGAACTTGATTGCATGCGCTTCTTGCTCGAGCCTGCGGGACGCAATACCGCGCCAGCGATCCTGCTCGCGGCGCTGCACGCACATGAACATTTCGGCGGAGCGGCGATGCTGCTGCTGCTTCCCGCCGATCATCTGATCCAGAATCTCGATGCGTTTGCCGCCGACGTCGCGCGCGCGCAGGCGCTTGCGCAAGATGGCTGGCTGGTCATGTTCGGCATTCCGCCTACGCATCCCGATACCGGCTTTGGGTATATCCGCCTGGGCGCGCAAATCGGCGAAAACGCCGAACGGGAGATCGCGGCATTCGTCGAAAAGCCCAGCCTGGACAAGGCGCGTGAGTATCTCGCGAGCGGCGAATATGTGTGGAATTCGGGCATGTTCTGTTTTCGCGCGGATGCGTTGCTCGAAGCGGCGCAGTCCGCGTGTCCGGATGTGCTCGCCGCGGTGCGTGCATGCCACGCCAGCGCGATCAGTCACGAAAGCCCGGTTGAATACAGCCGCGAGGCTTTCGCTGCGATGCCCGATATCTCGATCGACTACGCCATCATGGAGCGCGCTTCGCGTCGCGCCGTGGTTGCGGCAAGTTTCGACTGGAGCGACATCGGGTCGTGGAAGGCAGTCAGCGAAATCGTCTCGGACGACACGCAACCCGATGCTGCCGGCAATCGCGTCCACGGCAAGGCGGTCGTGATCGCGAGCGAGAACTGCTACATCCAGAGCGGCAAGCGCATGGTTGCGGCGGTCGGGGTCAAGGATCTCGTCATCATCGATACCGCCGACGCCGTGCTCGTGTCCGATCGTGAGCATGCGCAGCAGGTAAAGCAGGTGGTCGAGCAGCTGCGCAGCGACAATCACAGCGCGGCGACGCATCACCAGACCGTGCATCGGCCCTGGGGCAGCTACACCGTGCTCGAGGACGAGAACGACTGCAAGGTCAAACGCCTTACGGTCAAGCCGGGGCAGGTGCTGAGCCTGCAGCTGCATCATCGCCGCAGTGAGCACTGGACCGTCGTGCACGGCACCGCCAAGGTGCGCGTCGGCGACAAGGAATTTCTGCTTCAGCGCAACGAGTCCTGCTACATCCCGATGGAAACGCTGCATCGCCTGGAAAATCCGAGCGATCAGGACATCCATCTGATCGAGGTGCAGTGCGGGGATTACTTCGGCGAGGACGACATCGTACGGCTCGAAGACCGCTACGGGCGCGTGCCGGCAAAGGCGCCCTGAAGGTTCGACGGCGCTGGGTACGCAGCTACGGCCTGCGGCCGTTACTGCTGCGACTTCCGCCTTGCGCGGCGACCACGTATCCTCCGTCTTCCTGTGGGAGGAGGCTCTGCATGAAATCGCTAATTTTTGCCACGCTGGCGCTGAGCGCGAACGCGTTCGCCGCGCCGCACCCGTTCGACGTGCACGATCTGGTCATGTTCGATCGCGCGAGCGAGCCGCAGTTGTCGCCCGATGGCAAGTGGCTCGCGTATCAGGTGCGCGAGACCGACTACGCGGCGAACAAGGGCAAGAACGGCATCTGGCTGCTCGATCTTGCACATGCCAACGCACCCGCGCAGCGCCTGACCGATGTCGGCGTCAACGCAACGAGTCCGCGCTGGTCGGCCGATGGATCGAGCGTGTACTTTCTCTCCAAAGGCGGCGACGCGATGCAGGTGTGGAGCCGCAAGCCGGGCACGCCCGCGCTGCAGGTGACGAACCTGCCGGTCGACGTCAACAATTTCAAGCTAGCGCCCGATGGCAAGGCGATCGCGCTGTCGATCGATACATTCGCCGACTGTGCGAAGGAGGCCGATGCGCCCGCCTGCATCAAGAAGCAGCGCGACGCGAAGACCGCGAACAAGGCCAGTGGCGTCGTCTATGACAAGGTCTTCATCCGCCACTGGGATACGTGGGCCGACGGTGCGCGTTCACAATTATACATTGCCGCAATCGGCGCCGATGGCAAGGTTGCGGCCGCGCCGAAGCTGCTGTCGCAGGGCATCGACGGCGATATTCCGTCGAAGCCGTTTGGCGACGATGGCGAGTATGCATTCTCGCCCGACAGCAAGAGCGTGTACTTCGATGTGCGCGTCGCCGGCGCGAGCGAGCCGTGGTCGACCAACTTCGATATCTTCTCCGTGCCGGCGGATGGTTCGGCGGCGCCGCGCAATCTGACCGCATCGAACACGGCGTGGGACGCGCACCCGGTGCCGTCGGCCGATGGCAAGACGCTGTACTACCTCGCGATGAAACGCCCGACGTTCGAGGCCGATCGCTTCGGCATCATGGCGCTCGATCTGGCGAGTGGCAAATCGCGCGAGATCGATCCGCAATGGGATCGGTCCGCCGGCGATCTGCAGCTGTCAAAGGACGGCAAGACGTTGTATGCGACGGCAAACGACAATGGCGAGAATCCGCTGTTTGCGATCGACATCGCCAGCGGCAAGGCGACCAAACTTGCAGGCGCGGGAGCGATACACGGCTTCAGTCTCGCGGGCGACACGATCGTATTCGCGCGCGCGACGCTGAAGTCGCCGGCCGACCTGTTCCGTCTCGATGCCAAGGGCGGCAAGGCAACGCGGCTCACGCAGTTGAATGCAGCGCGTCTCGCCGGTGTTGCGACCGGCGATTTTGAATCCTTCACGTTTGCCGGTGCAAACGGCGAAAACGTGCAGGGCTATGTTGTACGCCCGGCTGGATTCGACAAGACCAAGAAATATCCGGTCGCTTACCTGATCCACGGCGGGCCCCAGGGCGCGTGGGGCAATGACTGGAGCTATCGCTGGAATCCGCAGACCTATGCGGGCCAGGGTTTCGCGGTCGTGATGGTGAATTTCCACGGCTCGACCGGCTTCGGCCAGAAATTCACCGATTCGATTTCGGGCGATTGGGGCGGCAAGCCGCTCGAAGATTTGAAGAAGGGCTGGGACGCGGCGCTGCAGAAGTACACCTTTCTCGATGGTTCGCGCGCGTGCGCGCTCGGCGCGTCTTACGGCGGCTACATGGTTTACTGGATCGCCGGCAACTGGCCACAGCCGTGGAAGTGCCTGGTCGATCACGACGGCGTGTTCGACAATCGCATGATGGGCTATTCGACCGAGGAGCTGTGGTTCTCCGAATGGGAGAACGGCGGCACGCCATGGGATCACGCGGCCGATTACGAGAAATTCAACNTCCGCATTCCGGTCGAGCAGGGCATTGCCGCATTCACCGCACTGCAGCGTCGCGGCATTCCGAGCAAGTTGCTGACGTTTCCGGATGAGAATCACTGGGTGCTCAAGCCGCAGAACAGCGTGCTGTGGCATGAGACGGTGAATGCGTGGATCAAGCAGTGGACCGCTCCGGCTTCAATGAAATAACACTGTCGCGCGTAGCGCGGCGATCACCTCCCCTCTCCTCCAAGCGTGCTTGCGGGAGAGGGCAAGGGATGAGGGGGTGGCGCCGTGTCTTGGTGTGGGGTGTCGCTTTTCGGAATATGGCCCCCTCACCCAACCCTCTCCCCCGTCTGCGTCGGGGGAGAGGGCCTTAAGTCACGCCACTCACGCAATATGACGATGACAACTATCGAAACCATTGCCGAAAGCCGCTGCTTCGGCGGCATACAAGGCTTCTATCGGCACGCATCGGCTGCGTGCAACGGGCCGATGCGCTTTGCGGTGTTTCGGCCGGCGCAGGCGGAACGCGAGCGCGTGCCGGTGCTGTACTACTTCTCCGGTCTGACTTGCACCGAAGAAAATTTCACGGTCAAAGCCGGCGCGCAGCGCGTTGCGGCGGAACTCGGGTTGATGCTGGTAGTGCCGGATACGAGTCCGCGCAACACCGGCATTCCAGGCGAGGCGGATGAAGAGTACTTCGGTGCTGGCGCCGGCATGTATCTCGATGCCACCCAGGCGCCGTGGTCGCGGTATTTCCAAATGTATACCTATGTCACGGCCGAACTGCCTGCGTTGATCGGCGCGCACTTTGCCGCGGATATGCAGCGTGAGAGCGTCTTCGGACATTCGATGGGCGGCCACGGGGCGCTGACGGTCGCGTTGAAACATCCCACGCGCTACCGCTCAGTGTCCGCGCTCGCACCGATCTGCGCGCCGACGCAGGCGCAATGGACACAGCAGGCGTTCGAGCGCTACCTCGGTGCGGATCGCGAGGCGTGGAAACCGTACGATGCCTGCGAATTGCTCGCGCAGGGCGCACAGTTTCCCGGCACCATCCTGGTCGATCAGGGCGATATGGACCCGATGATCGGCGGCCTGCGACCGGATCTACTGACGGACGCCTGTGCGCGCGCAGGACAGGCATTGAATCTGCGCATGCGGCGGGGCTACAACCACAACTATTTCTTCATCGCGAGTTTCGTGGAAGAGCATTTGCGTCATCATGCCGCCGCTTTAGCTGCAAAGTAGGATATTTCTTGTCGCTCTCGCGAAAAGCGCGGATGAAACGAATGGCTTAAAACCTTAGTACCGGATTTCCGCTTGACCCGATGTGCTGCTGAAATGCGCCTCGCGGGACCGCGTAGGCAAGACGCCGAAGCGAACATCTGCTTAGCGAATGGCCCGAAGCCAAGCTGCGGATGCAGCGAGTTACGATGAGCTTGAGTATAGAAATGGAGAATGCCGCATGAAGACCCGTGCTGCCGTTGCGTTTGAAGCCGGCAAACCGCTCGTGATCGAAGAAGTCGACCTTGCCGGGCCACAAGCCGGCGAGGTGCTCGTGCGCATCGTTGCGAGCGGCGTGTGCCACACCGATGCGTTCACGCTGTCGGGCGAAGATCCCGAAGGCATGTTTCCTGTGATCCTCGGTCACGAGGGCGGCGGCATCGTCGAAGAAGTCGGCGCGGGAGTGACGAGCGTCAAACCCGGCGATCATGTCATTCCGCTTTACACGCCGGAGTGCGGCGAGTGCAAGTTCTGCCTGTCCGGCCGCACCAATCTGTGCCAGAAAATCCGCGCGACGCAAGGCAAGGGCTTGATGCCGGATGGCACCTCGCGTTTTTCGCTCAACGGCAAACCGATCCTGCACTACATGGGCACCAGCACTTTTTCCGAATACACCGTGCTGCCCGAGATCTCCGTCGCAAAGATCAACCCGAAGGCGCCGCTCGACAAAGTGTGCCTGCTCGGTTGCGGCATCACGACCGGTGTCGGCGCGGTGCTCAACACGGCCAAGGTATGGCCCGGCGCGACGGTCGCGGTGTTTGGCCTCGGTGGCATCGGGCTCGCGGTCGTGCAGGGCGCGGTGATGGCGAAAGCGTCGCGCATCATCGCCGTCGACGTGAATCCGGCGAAGTGGGAAATGGCGAAGGCGCTTGGCGCGACCGAGTTCGTCAATCCGAAAGACTACGATCGGCCGATCCAGCAGGTGCTGGTCGATCTCACCGACGGTGGCGTCGATTTTTCGTTCGAGTGCATCGGCAACGTCAACACGATGCGCTCGGCGCTGGAATGCTGCCACAAGGGCTGGGGCGAGTCGGTCATCATCGGTGTCGCCGGCGCGGGGCAGGAGATCGCGACGCGGCCGTTCCAGCTCGTGACCGGGCGCGTCTGGCGCGGCACCGCGTTCGGCGGCGTCAAGGGGCGCTCGCAGTTGCCGGGTTACGTCGAGCGTTATCTCGCGGGTGAACTCAAGGTTGACGAATTCGTCAGCGAGACCCTCCCGCTCGAGCAAATCAATCACGCCTTCGACCTGATGCACGAGGGCAAGGTGATCCGCTCAGTAATCAAGTACTGAACAGACTGATCAAATCCATTCCCAACTAGCGACCGAGCCTCGGCGATGCATCGAACGAGGATGCATCGAACGCAATGCATTGGACGAGACGCATTGAACGGGATGCATCGAAACGGGATGCATCGAGCGGGACGCATCGAGCGGACGCATCAAGCGGGACGCATCAAGCGGGACGCATCGAGCGGGACGCATCGAACGGGGCGCATTGCACAGGATGCATCGAAACGGGATGCATCGAGCGGGAGGTATCGAACGGATTGATCGGCTCGTCATTCCCGCGTGCTCTTAGCGGGAATCCAGCGACTTTTGCTTTGCCGCCGCCACATCAACAGAAAGAACCGGATGCCAGCCTTCGCCGGGATGACGATTCGATCGGAATCCTCAGCAGCAGCCGCGATTGCCGCCGTTCTTATAGCGCGTGGCCTGACACTGCTCGAAAAATTCTGCATAGCTGGGCACCGGGCGTTCCGGGTGATGCGTGCGCAGATGGCGCACATAGGTGTCGTAGTCGGGTACGCCGATCGCCAGGCGTGCGGTGCGCACGGCCTGGCGCCAGAAATGTCGCAGCTGAGTCTGCGCTAGTGCGAGGGCGGTCATTCGTCCGATCCTAGCTCGCTACCGAGGCAAGCGCGACGTACGGCTCCTCGTTCGTGCTCGGCTGCGCAGCTGCGCGCGCCTTGAGGATCGCGCGCACGCCGAACACGACCGTCGCCGCGACCAGCAGCATGAACAACGCGGTCAGCGCCGAGTCGACCTGATTGTTGGTGACGATGCGCTGCATCTCCTCGACCGATTTCGCCGGCGCGAGCAGCTTGCCCTGCGCCATCGCATCGGCGTACTTCGCTGCGGCGGCGGGGAAGCCGATCTTCGCATCGGTCAGCTTGATCCATGCGGCCGACATGGTGCAGATCACCAGCCACGCCGCCGGCACGCCCGGCACGCAGGCGTAGCGTTCGAGTTTCTGCTTGACCACGACGACGAGACACAAGGTCAACGCGATCGCCGCGAGCATCTGGTTGGCGATGCCGAATAGCGGCCACAGCGTGTTGATGCCGCCGAGCGGATCGACCGCGCCCTGATACAGGAAATAGCCCCAGATCGCGACGCAGATGCCCGAACCGACGACATTCGCCATCCACGATTCGGTTTGCTTCAGCGCGGGCACGGCCAGCCCGACGAGTTCCTGGATCATGAAGCGGCCGACGCGCGTGCCTGCGTCGACGGTCGTGAGAATAAACAGCGCTTCGAACAGGATCGCGTAGTGGTACCAGAACGCCATCATGCCTTCGCCCGGGATGATGCCGTGCAGCAGCTGCGCCATGCCGACCGCGAGTGTCGGCGCGCCGCCGGCGCGCGAGAGAATGGTCGATTCGCCGATGTTCGCCGCCGTCTGCGACAACTGGTCCGGTGTGACGACGAAGCCCCACTGGCTGATCGCCGTCGCGGCGCTCTGCACGTCGACGCCGATCAAGTATACTCCCGGCTACAGCGCGCTCGCGGCGATCATCGCCATGATCGCGACGAAGGACTCGGTCAACATGCCGCCATAGCCGACCATGCGCGCCTCGCCCTCGTTGCTGAGCAGCTTGGGCGTGGTGCCTGAAGCGATCATCGAATGCCAGCCCGACACGGCGCCGCAAGCGATCGTGATGAACAGGAACGGGAACAAGGTGCCCTGGAACACCGGGCCGGTACCGTCGATGAACTTGGTCACCGCGGGCATCTGCAGATACGGCGCGGCAAACAGGATCGCGATCGCGAGCAGGACGACCGTACCGATCTTCAAAAACGTCGACAGATAATCGCGCGGCGCGAGCAGCAGCCACACCGGCAGCACCGAGGCAAAGAAGCCGTAGCCGATCAGGAGCCACGCAAGCTCGGACGCCTTGAACGTGAACATCCTCGCCCAGTCCGGATCCGCGGCGACCTTGCCGCCGAGCCAGATCGATACGAGCAGCAGCACCAGACCAATGATCGACACTTCGAGCACGCGCCCGGGGCGGAAGTAGCGCAGATACACGCCCATCAGCACTGCGATCGGCATGGTGCAGGCCACGGTGAACACGCCCCAGGGGCTGATTGCGAGCGCTTTGACCACGACCAGCGCGAGCACGGCGAGCACGATCATCATCAGCGCAAGGATGCCGATCATGCAGGTGACGCCGGCGGCATTGCCGAGCTCGGCCCGCAGCATATGCCCGAGCGAGCGTGCATCGCGGCGCAGCGACAGGCCGAGCACCATAAAATCCTGTACCGCGCCGGCAAACACCACGCCGGCGAGAATCCACAGCGTGCCCGGCAGATAGCCCATCTGCGCTGCGAGCACCGGGCCGACCAATGGACCGGCGCCTGCGATCGCCGCGAAGTGATGGCCGTAGACGATCCACTTGTCGGTCGGCACGTAGTCGAGGCCGTCGTTGCGCAGGCGCGCCGGCGTCGCCCGCGTCGGGTCGAGACGCAGCACCTTGTCGGCGATAAATCTGGCGTAGTAACGGTAGGCGATCGCGAACACGCATAGCGATGCGATCACGAGCCAGATTGCATTGATCGATTCGCCGCGGCGCAAGGCGATGACGCCGAGGCAGAGCGCGCCGACGACGGCGACGAGAGGCCAGATTACTTTGCTTGCGAGCGCATTCATGACGACTCCGGGAGAGGTGCTTACCTCATGCGAATGTCCTGCAACCCATGCGGATCGTCAAGGCGCGGTGCGCCATTCCCTCATCGTTGCGTGGGCAGGGGGCGAAAAACGCGTGGTTGCCGTCCCTTGCCGCCTACAGCCACTTCGCGCGGCGCAGCAGCAGATACAAGCCCACACAGACCGCTACGGTCACGCCGATCAGAACGAAGTAACCGTTCTCATGACCGAGCTCGGGCATGTTCTTGAAATTCATGCCGTACCAGCTCGCGATCAGCGTGGGCGCGGCGAGCAGCCCGGCCCAGCCGGCAAGGCGCTTGACCACTTCGTTCTGCGCCACCGACACCAGGGCGAGGTTCACGTTCATCGCCGACGAAAGCAGCTCGCCCATCGTATTGGTCGCGTCGCTGATGCGCGCGGCGTGGTCGTACACGTCGCGCAGGTAGGGTTTGACTTCCTCGTTGATCATGCGGCCCGGAAAGCGCGACAGCTGATTGAGGATGTCCTGCATCGGCGACACCGCGAGGCGCAGTGTGACTAGCTCGCGCTTGAGCAGGTACAAGCGCTCGATTACTTCACGCTTGAACGTGTCCTCGAAGATGTCCTTTTCGAGTTCGTGCAACTCCTGCTTGAACGTATTCACGATGGGCAGGAAATTGTCGACGATGAAATCGAGCACGGCATACAGCGCGTAACTGGGGCCTAGCGCCATAAGTTCGCTCGTCTGCTCGCAACTCTTGCGCGCGGCCGAATACGACAGCGATGCGCCGTGGCGCACTGTCAGCAGGAAGCGCGCACCGAGGAAGATATGTGTTTCGCCGAACGCGATCTTGCCCTTGAGCACCTGCGCGGTGTGCAGCACCATGAACAGCGTGTCGTCGTAGATCTCGATCTTCGGGCGCTGGTGCGCGCAATGCGCGTCTTCGATCGCAAGATCGTGCAGGCCGAATTCCTCCTGCAGCTTGGCCAGCAGCGGCTCGTCGGGTTCGTGCAAGCCGACCCAGATGAACTGATCGGGGTTCTTCAGCACCTCGCTGATGTCGTCGAGCGTGACATCGCGCGCCTTGCGCCCGTCCTTGCCGTAGGCGACGCAATTAACGAGCATAGGCTCGTCGGTATGCATCGAGATATCGGCGGGATGAACCTGCGTATCCATGATCGCTACCTGCAGCGCGAAGCTTCATTGCGCATGATGCCGGAGCGGTCGCGGCTCGTGCAATCTCCGCGGAAAGCGCAGTCAGCGCCTGGCAGGCTTTATCGCGCAAAACGCCAGTGCCGCGTGCAGCGGCAACAGCAGTGCAATCCACAAATAATTGTCCTGGTGGAACGGCGGCAGGATTTTTGCGAACCAGGCGAACGCGGCGAGGGCGGCGATCGCGAGCGCAACATATTGCGCAAACGAGGATGGTTGCCAACGCGTGCGATATGCGCCGATCCAGGTCGGCAATAGCAGCAGGCACAGCGGGCTGAACAGCAGCAGGTTTTCGTTGCGCCAGGCCGAGACATGGTCGGTGAACCCCCACAACCCGGCGAGCACGAGGCCGCCCAGACCGAGCACGGCGCTCAGCAGCGTCGCACACGTCGCGAACGTCACGCGCGCCCATGCGCGTGCGCGCGCGTACGCAAGGCCGATCATGACGAGTCCGAATGCGCTACCGATGAGCTCGGCCTGCCAGATCCAGCGTGGCGGAAGATCCTGCGGTTCGGCGACACGCGCGTTGGCGACCTGCGTTTCG
>VBNZ01000123.1 GCA_005877675.1 Gammaproteobacteria bacterium | reverse complement strand
GCCGGTGCGACTGCGCGCTGGCTGCTGCTCGTCGCCGCCTCGGCACAGCTCGATCTACCCGCAGGGCAACTGCGCACCGAATCAGGCATGGTGATCGCGCCGGACGGACGCAAACTCGGCTATGGCGATCTGGTTGAAACGGCAGCCAAGCTCGATCTGCCGAAGGAACCGCGCGCGCTGAAAAAGCCGGCCGACTACAAGATCATCGGCAAGCCGACGCGCGTGGTCGATGCGCGCGAGATCGTTACCGGGCAGGCGCAGTTCGGTATCGACGCGTATCGCGCAGATACGTTGTTCGCGGTGATCGCGCGTTCGCCGCAGCTCGACGGCGAGGTCGACACGATCGACGATGGCGAAGCGAAAAAAATCGCCGGCGTGAAACAGATCGTTCCGATCGTCGGCGCAAAACCGGGCGAGCCGCTCAGCGGTCCGATCGCGCACGGAGTTGCGGTCGTTGCGACCAGCACCTGGGCGGCGATGAAGGGCCGCGAGAAGCTCAAGATCGAGTGGAAGCCGAGCCCGTGGGCGAACGAATCGACCGATGCGCTGCACCGGCGTGCAGACGAACTGCTCCGGGCGCCGATCGCGCAGGCTACGCAGGTGCGCAGCGATGGCGATCTCGCCAAGGCGCGCAAGGCGGCGAAGAAGACGCTGGAGCAGCGCTACACGATGCCGTTTCTCGCGCACGCGACGATGGAGCCGCAGAACGCGCTGATTCACGTCGAGAAGGACAAGGTGCTGCTGATCGCTTCGCTGCAAGTGCCCGATGGCGCGTCGACGGTTATCCACAGTATCACCGGCGTAGCGCGCGACAAAATCGAAATTCGCATGCAGCGCGCCGGCGGCGGTTTCGGCCGGCGCCTGAAGAACGATTTCGTCGCCGAAGCCGCGCTGATCGGCAAGGCGCTGCTCGACAAGAACGAGCCCAAGCCGGTCAAATTGATCTGGACGCGCGATGATGACATCCAGCACGACTTCTACCGCCCATTCGGTGTGCATCAGCTCACTGCGACGCTCGATCGCAAGAACGAAGTCACCGGCTGGGCGCAGCGCACGGCGGCGACGCCGAACAACTACCGTCCGGTGAACGCCAAACGGCCGGCATGGAGCAGTTGCATGGAGCCGGAGGATTTTCCGGCAATTCTGATCGCCAATTTCGAGATGCACTTCCATGCGCTCGATTCGGGCATGCCGCGTGGCGCGTGGCGTGCGCCGGTGCATACGTTCAACGCCTTCGCAGTCGAGAGTTTCCTCGACGAGATCGCGCACGAGACGAAACAGGATCCGCTCAAACTGCGCCTGAAATTGCTCGGCGAACCGCGTGCGCTGCCGTACAAGGCACATGGTGGCCCGACCTTCGACACCGGACGCATGGCCAGTGTGCTTACGCTCGCCGCCGAAAAGATCGGATGGGGGCGCAAGCCGGACAAGGATCACGGCATCGGTCTCGCCGGACATTTCACTTTCGGCGGCTATGCCGCGCACGCACTCGAAGTCTCCGCGATCGACGGCAACGTGGTCGTCCATCGCGCGGTGTGCGTGCTCGACATCGGCCGCGTGATCAATCCGCTCGGCGCCGAAGCGCAGGCGATGGGCGCGACAATCGACGGCATCTCGACCGCGCTCAATCTCGCCGTCACGATCAAGGACGGAAAAGTACAACAATCCAATTTTGGCGATTATCCACTTTTGCGCATGGCGCAGGCGCCGCTCGACGTCGAAGTCACCCTGGTCGAATCGCAAGCCGTACCGTATGGCGCCGGCGAGATGGGCATCCCGAGCGCCCTGCCCGCGCTGACCAATGCAATTTTCGCCGCGACCGGCTATCGCATTCGCGAATTGCCGATCGGCGATCAGCTGCGGCGAATCCTGTAGGGAGTGCGATTCAACGTACAGCTGTCATTCCCGCCTGCTCTTGACGGGAATCCAGCGTCTTCGCTCTTTGCTTCCGTGACAAGTTCGCTTCCGTGACAAAACAAACGAAGGCACTGGATTACGCGTGACTCTGTCGCGCGCCCTTCGGGCCATTCGCTGCGCGAATGTTCGCTCCGGCATACTGCCTACGCAGTCCCGCTTTCGCGGGAAGTTTCAATCACGGGTTAGGCGGTGAGCGCTACTTCGGCATGCCCGGCGCGTTGATGGAATGATTCCACGCCCAGAAGGAAGGGCGCGATTGTTCGCGCCCTTCGGTAAGCCGATGTTTCGCTGTTACTCGGCCAATTCAACATAGCCATGATCCACGCGGATGCGCACCTGCGTGCCCGGATCGTGACTCATGCGATCGTGGTAATCCTGCCCATGATAGGTGTAAACCACGTCGTAGCTGATTGTGCGCTGCTGTGGGTCATAGTCGGTCAGCGTGCGACATTTCTCTTCGTAGCCAGTGGTGTAGTAGCCACCGTTCTCGACGACTTGGCTACGCACCAGCGTATCGCGACCGTCCACGGTCGTCACGATGGACGCTGGCAACTCTTCACGCCGATATGTCGTGCTTGGATGATACTCACGATGCGGCTCGTTCCAGCATTCCTCGCGTGTTCGCGGTTCCTGCATGACGCCGACCACGCGATCGACACGCGCGACATGCGCGTAATCGAAATATGCGCCGTCATCGCGCTCGGTGACGTAGGTGTAACGATCAAGCGCGCAGGCCGAGCCAGCCAGCGTCATCCCCAGGGTCGCAACGATGGTTCGCGTCAGATGTTTCATGTAAGCCTCCACAGGGCAAAGGGCGCCCTTGTTGTACCCAGTGGAGCGACCCTAGGCCGCAGCGAATGAATTCGTTCTGAATTTCTTCGCACGTGTGTGCGTGCGTTCAGTTCAGCATAAAGTATACTTTTTGTTAAACGACGCGAGCGAGCCAGCGTAATGCGAATTCGGCGCTTGCCTGCGCAACGCGCCCGAGCAGAGGACCGACATGGCTCGCGCCTTGCAGCAGGTGGAGCTCCGCAGCGCAACGCGCAGCCAACGCATGTGATGTCTGGGCTGGCACGTCCTCATCGCATTCGCTCGCAAGCACGAGTATCGGACACCGCGGCCAAATGATCGAAACGCCGGCGCACGCGTCGCGCAGGACAGCGCCCGACTCGTCGCGCCAGCGGCGCAATGCGTACAGGCGCGCCGCATCGTCGCCATCGGGCAGCGCACGCAGCGTCGAATCGAGTGAACGCGCGCTGCCCCAGGGCACGACATCGGGATAGGCGCGCCGCGTGAGGCCCGGCGCTACGTCCGCCGGCGGCAGTGGATTGATCAGAACCAGCGCGTGCGTCTGGGTGTTCGACGCAACCTTCAATGCGAGCAAGGCGCCGAGACTCGCGCCGATCAGCACCGACGCCGACATCTCTCGCGCTTGCGCTGCGACCTGTTCGGCGTAATCGGCAAGGCGCGTTGCCGCAATCCCTGCCGCCACAGGCTGTAAGTCTGGCGTCGACACGCGCCAACCGCGCGCCCTAAACGTGCGGCGCCAGATATTCCATTCCCATCCGCCACCACCCGCGCCATGCACGCACAGCGCATTCATCGCTTTCGCATCCATTGCATTTTGCATAGCGCATTATCTGTTAAAAAATTGCAGATGGGATTAAGCGCTGGTTGGGCTTGCAAGCGTATGGTCGGCAACGTCGCGAGCGTCATCTGCGACATGCGGCACGTGCCGCACGCGATGCGCACAACGCATCGTCGCGATCCGCTTGATCGCAACGTCGCAATGCCTCAGGGCCGCGATGTTCCCCCCAAAAGCAAAGGAGCTATCCATGAAACTGCAAACCTCCCTCCTCTCTGTCGCGACCGTCGCACTGTTGTCGCTCGGCGCAACTGCGTTGGCTGCGCCGCCGACCACGACACAGCAACAGCAATCGACGTCGCAGACCGATCCAGATCCGAACGCAGCGCAGATGGACAAGACCTCGACCAGCGCCGATTCGTCGGTCAGCATGCAGGCGCGCTTCCAGGCGCTCGACACCAACGGCGACGGCTACATCGACAAGACCGAAGCCGCCACGAACTCCGGGCTGCTTGCGCAGTTCGACAAGCTCGACGCCAACCATGACGGCAAACTGTCGCCATCTGAATTCGCCAATGCCAAGGGCCTGTCCGGCAAATAAGCGATCTTCCTCCACGTTTGAAAATCGGGCGGACTTCGTTCCGCTCGATTTTTTTTGGCGCCGGCGCACGCTGCCGCGATCGCTATTTCTCGTCGAGTTCCGTTGCCGGTTTCCAATGCTCTGTTGGGCGTCCGCCTGGCGGTGGCGGGAAGCCCCAACCGCAACCTGCGACGGCGATGATGAATAGATAAGTTGCCTCGCATTTGATCTTGCTGCCCCACGGCGTCGTCATTTCCTTCTTTACCGTGAGGTGATCGTCGATGAGTTCATTGAGACGGTCGAATAGATCGATGGTCTTTCCGCTCTTCCACACACCAGCGAAATGATTGGGGCGAATTTTCAGCGGGCGGTGCGGCAGCATCAGGGCCGACGGCGCGGTGGACTTCGGCACGAACATCGTGTCCGCGACAGCGGCTTTGTCGGTTTCCGGCGGAACGATGATGCTGCCATCGATATTGTAGAGACGCAGCTGTTGCACCCCGTTCGGCGTTTCCTGCGACACGACCGGTGCCGGTGCTGCGGGCGCCGTATTCGCGCGACGGGGCGCGATGGATGCCACTGGCGTGTGAAGCTGCGCGACGATTGGCGGCGGCACGGGCAACTCAGGCTCCGGCGGGGGCGCATCGATCAATCGCACTTCGATGCGCTCGTCGTCGAAGGCGGGGTGCGCTTGCATCAGGTGGCGCAGCCACAGCGCCAGCAGTACATGTGCCAGCACCGCGACCGTCACGGCAAACCATTTCCAACCTCGCGGCCACACGGCCCGGGACACGCGCGCATGCGCAAGCGCGCGCTCGCGCATTGCCGCGAGCCATTGATCGGCGCTATGTCCCGTTTCGGCATTGTCCGAACCGCAGTTCCCCGTGTTTTCGATCATCTGCGCGATTCGAGTCGGTGTCCGTGGAACTTAGCCGGGCGCGCCTAAATCGGCGCTGACTTGCCGAATCTATGCGGCATAGGCTGCGGATTGCCGCGCGATCGCAGGTTCATTCGAGCTACGGGTTGCGCAGCGCCCCTTGACCGATGCGGCAGAAAGGAGAAATCTTGTTCGCCCGAGGTCCTCCTGGAGTCTTGCGGCCATGACGTACACCACCCACGGCATCCGAAACATCGCGCTCGTCGGCCATTCCGCCGCGGGCAAGACCACGCTGTTCGAAGCCCTGCTGCATGCAGGCGGCGTGATCCAGACCCCCGGCTCCGTCGAGCGCGGCACCACGGTTTCCGATTACGATCCGATGGAGAAAGAGCGCAAACAATCGCTCAACACCGTGATCGCGTCGATCGATCGCTCTGAGTGCCACATCAATCTCATCGACACGCCGGGCGCGCAGGATTTTCGCGGACCGACGCTGACCGCGCTCGCCGCGGTCGAAACCGTCGCGATCGTCGTCAACGCGCACACCGGCATCGAATACGGCACGCAGCGCATGATGCATTACGCCAAGCAGCGCGGCCTCGCGCGCATCCTCGTCGTCAACAAGATCGACGGTGGCAACTGCCGCGCGCTGGTCGAACAGCTGCGCGACGCATTCGGCCCGGAATGTCTGCCGATCAATCTGCCATCAATGGGTGGCAAAGCGGTCGTCGACTGCTTCTTCAAGCCCGAAGGCGTCGCCGATTTTTCGTCCGTCGCCGAAGCGCACCAGCGCATCATCGATCAGGTCGTGGAGATCAACGAGACGGTGATGAATCACTTCCTCGACGTCGGCGAAGAAGGCTTGAGCGGCGCCGAGTTGCACGACGCGTTCGAGCAATGCCTGCGCGAGGGCCATCTCGTGCCGATCTGCTTCGTCTGCGCGCGCACTGGCACGGGCGTGAAGGAATTGCTCGACGTCGCGGAAAAACTGCTGCCGAATCCGATGGAGGGCAATCCGCCGCCGTTCGTGAAAGGCACCGGCGCGGGTGCAACGCCCATTTCGGCCGATCCTGATCCGAAGAAACACGTGATCGCAGATGTGTTCAAGATCATCAACGACCCCTTCGTCGGCAAGCTCAGCGTGTTCCGCGTGTATCAAGGCACGGTTCGCCGCGATACGCAGCTTTTCATCGACGATGGCAAGAAGCCGTTCAAGGTCGGCCACCTGTTCAAGCTCAGGGGCAAGGACTACGTCGAGATCGAACACGCCGTGCCGGGCGATATCGCCGCGCTGGCGAAGGTCGAGGAAATCCATTTCGACGCGGTGCTGCACGACTCGCACGATGAAGATCAGATCCATCTCGCGCCGCTCGCGTTTCCGCAGCCGATGTTCGGCCTCGCGGTCGAGCCTGCGCACAAGGGCCAGGAACAGAAGCTGGCGCAATCGCTCAACAAGCTCGCCGAGGAAGATCCGTGCTTCCGCTACGAGCACAACAAGGAGTTGAACGAGTCGATCGTGCGCGGGCTGTCCGATCTGCACTTGAAGCTGATGCTGCAGCGGATGAAGGAACGCTACGACGTCGAGGTGAAGACACGCCCGCCGAGGATCGCTTATCGCGAGACGATTGGCGCCAAGGCCGAAGGCCATCATCGTCACAAGAAGCAGACCGGCGGCGCTGGCCAGTTCGGCGAAGTGTTTCTGCGCATCGAACCGCTGCCGCGTGGTACGGGCTTCGAGTTTGTCGACGAGGTGAAAGGCGGCACCATTCCGGGCCAGTTCCTGCCAGCGGTCGAGAAGGGCGTGCGCCAGGTGCTCGAGCATGGCGCGGTCGCGGGCTATCAGCTGCAGGATGTGCGCGTGATCGTTTACGACGGCAAGTATCATCCGGTCGACTCGAAGGAAG
>VBNZ01000122.1 GCA_005877675.1 Gammaproteobacteria bacterium | reverse complement strand
AGCCATCGAAGCCACCATTGACGTAGAACACGTCAAGCGCGCCGGCGAGTATTGCCCTGTTCGAGGATTTCCTGAGCCACTTCGACAGAACCGGCTGGAAGCTGCGCGCCTTTCGCCGATTCAGAATAATGTTGACTATTCCTCCAACCGTGTTAATGGCAAAGGGCACTTTGTCCAATGCGCCGTGAATCAAATAGTGGTCGGCAGCCGGTATGGAAGCTTTGGGCTGGTCATCGCGGCCACACAGATACACCGGAATTGTGTGATGCTGGTGCCGCGGGCCAGGCATGATCGCACTGCCGACGCCGGAGGCCATTCCCGCGGGTACTAGGCTCGACATCAAATTGCCGACGCCGTATTGGCCACCTAGCATGCTGTTTATGACCGCGTCCCATAATGACGGTTGGTCAGTGTTCTCATCGTCGCCGAAGATGATGTTCTGCACGAATCCGGAAATCTGATCCTTCGCGATGTTGGTTAAGATTCCTTGTATTTCCTCGCCCGCACTGATTTCCCCCAACGAGAACAGTCCAGTTGGATCGATTCAGCGAGATCGGCCGCCTGAGTTGCCCATTGGCCTCATCTGGGCTCACGAATCTTCCAGTGGTCGGGTCATACCACCGCGCGCGCAGATAGATAAGCCCCGTATCTTGGTCGTAGCGCTCGCCGGTGTAGCGATACGGATTGGTATCCACGCCGGCTGACTCGACCGGATTACCCCAAGCGTCGTAGCCATAGGCCTGGATCGCGCCGCCGCTATCATCGCTCAGCGCGATGACGCTGCCCAGACCATCATGGTGGTAATAAGTGCTCTGTCCGCTGCGGCTGCGCTGCAGCAGTTCGTCGCCGTACGTGTAGGAGGAGGTCGCATGACCTTGGTCGTCATACTCTGCCACGACCTGTGCGAACGACAGATTCGGATCGATCAGATAGTGCGTCGTTTGCGGGGCTTGCCCCGGACTCGTCTTCGCTCGCGTTGCCAGGTTACCGTCGGCCGTATAGCGATAGTCGATCTTTGTCCCGTCTTGCAGGACCACGCCTATCAGCTCGTGCCGCGCATCGAAGCTATAGGTCGTGGTTTTGGTGCTGGCGCCACTGCCAACCGTTTTCGATTGCAGTTGGCCGTTCGTGTCCCAGGTATACGTCGCCGGTGCGGCACCGCTGACGCCGGTCAGCCGATCTGTTGCGTCATGGGAGTAGCTGTTGGTCTGTCCGTCCTGCGTTTGACTGGTGCGATTGCCGACCGCATCGAGCACCCACGTCGTGCTATGACCTGGCAGGCTGCGTGTTTCGCCGATCAGACGTCCTGCGCCATCATAGGTGTAAGCCAGATTGCGCATTAGACCATCCGGCGCCTGATAGGCGAGCGCTATGCGCTGTCCGGCCGCATTAAGCGTGTAGCTGCCCTGCTGCTGGATTGGCGCGTTCGCCGCGCCACCTTGCGTCGTGATCCAACCGGTCAGTCTGCCATTGAGGTCGTAGGTGTACTTTGTGATATTGCCATTCGGATCGTTGCGCTCGGTCTTGCGATTGTCCGCATCGTATTTGTAGGCGAATGTCTTGCCATCGGTCGTGACGCTGGAGAGATTGCCCGCGACGTCGTATGTGTATGTCGTGTTCTGCGTCTGGCCGTCCGGCATCGTCAGCGCCAGGTTTGTCTTCTGGCTGGCCGCATCGTACGCGTAATGCAGCTTCGAGCCGTCCGGGTTCTGGATATCTGTCAGGCGATCTAGTGCATCGTAAGTATACTTTGCAACCGTCGACGTACTGCCGCTGGTTTGCGTCAGTGTTGCGATCTGGCCGCTCGTGGTATACGTCGTGCCGAACACACTGCCATCGACAAACACCCGCTGTTTGACCCGATCGGCGTTGTCGTACTGATAGCCAGTCGCATTGCCGGCATAATCGGTGCGGTTCGTGAGCCTGCCTACTGCATCGTAAGCGAATGTTTCAAAGCGATTGTCGGGCAACGTGTGGCTAGTGGCACGACCGAGACCGTCGTAGGCCCATTGCGTTGCATGATTCAGCGCGTCGGTTTGTTTGGTCCTGTTGCCCAGTTCGTCGTAACCATAGCTCGTAATCTTGCCGAGCGCATCGGTGATCTGAATGAGGCGGCCATCGGCGTCATCGAATCGATGTCTTTGGTTTTCTTGCCAGCAGCATCGTACTCGTACTTGCTCGTACTGCCATCCGCATATGTGGTCTGTGTTTTGCGGCTAGCAGCATCATAGTCGCTCTTGGTAATGTGCCCAAGCGCGTCGCTGGTAACAGTCAGCCTGCCGGCGGCGTCGTATACATAGCCGGTCGCATTCCCCGCCGCATCTATGGACTTCGTTTTTCTTCCAGCGGAGTCGTATTCATACTTGATCGTGCGATTCAGTGCGTCTGCGACCTGCGTGATCTGGCCCGCGGCATCGTACACCGTCGTGTTTGTCGCGCCATCCGGAGTCGTTACTTCTGTTGGGCGGTTGAGCGCATCGTAGACCGTGGTCGTTGTGCGACCGGCGCGATCAGTCTGGCTCGTCACGTTGCCGTTCGCGTCGTAGCCCGTGGACTCGCTCGTGCCATCGGGATATGTCGTCTTGTTCGCGCGACCGATCGCGTCATAGTTGTAGCTGGTCACACGACCAAGCGCATCGGTCTGCGCTGCTGGCTTCTTCAGCGGCGTCCACGCTGTCTGCGTAACGTTGCCGAGCGCGTCAGTGACGCTCAGCACATTGCCGTCCGGGTCAACGCTGTTGGTCGTCGCCAGCGTCTGTGTGCCGCCCGGGATCGCGCGTGTCCTGGTCGTGGTCAAGAGGTGGCCAGCGGCGTCATAGGTGTACTTCGTCGTATTACCGAGCGGATCGGTTTCGACGATCCTGCGGCCTTGCGCGTCGTTCTGATACGTGGTCTTGTTGCCCAACACATCAGTCAGTTGCGATAGCTGATCGTTGTTCGCACCGCTCCATGAGAAGTTGGTCGCATGGCCATTGGCATCGGTGATCGAGTTCAGCATGCCTGTCGGCAGATAGCCGAAGCTGGTCTTGTGGCCCAGCGCATCAGTTGTGCTTAGCAGGTTCGTCGGCTCCGGCGGCAATGAATAGCCGGGCACCTTGAACTGATACATGTCGTATACGCTAGTGGTCGTATTACCGAGCGCATCTATCTGCGTTAGCACCGTGCCGGAGGCCGCGTGGTAGGTGGTCGTCGTCGTGCGGTGCAGCGGGTCGGTCTGCATAAGCGTATTGGCATACGCGTCGAATGTTGCGTTCGTGATACCCCCTGCGGCATCGACGATCTGCGTGATGTTGCCGGTATCGTCATAGGTGTAGGTTGTCGTATTGCCGTTGCGATCGGTCATCTTTTGCGTGTGCGTGTCCGTATTGCGCTGGCTGAAGTCCATCTTGTTGCCAGCGGCATCGTATTGCGCGATCAGCTTCCCGCNNNNCGCTCGCGTCGTATTCGTTGCGTAACGCCTGTGTGCCCGATGGGTCGGTCCAGCTCGTCAGCAGATGCGCCAGCGCCGCCGGCACCGCCTGGTACTGGTTGCGCGACGCTTGGTTCAGTGGGCTGGTAATGCTGTCGAGATCGCCTGCGGCGGTATAAGCGTACTTCACCGTGCGCCCGGCAGGGTCGCTCACCTGCGTGATGCGACCTTGCGCATCGCGCTGGAATTGGATCGCCGAGCCATTGCTACTGACAACGCCGTTGTCGCTGATGGTCAGCGTCGCGCCATTCGGATCAGTGATCTGCACGACCTGGAACGTAGTCGCGTTGTCCTTGCTCTTGAGGATGTACTTGTACTGGTCGATCGTGGTCAACCGATACAGCATCGAATCGTAGGCGGTCGCTGTATCGGGATCATAGACAGTATCGCCCTGCAACAGCGTCCCTCCCTGGTCGAGCACCTCAAGCGCACTCGTCGTGCCTGCACGCGGATTGAAACCCATCGCGAACTGCTGCGGTACATAGCCCACAGCGCAATCCGGATCCGCCCTCACGTCGAACTGGTGCACCTTACCGTCGGCCATCGCAATGCTGACCGTGCGCTTGCCGATCGGCCGCACGCAAAACTGCAGAAAGCTCGGCTTGTATAGCTCCCAACCTTGACCCAGGGGCGCGCTGCGTTGCAGCTTGACGTTCTGATACCCGAGCGTCCAACCGTAGCCAAAGTCGCCCTTCACATCTTTTTGGCGCGAGTCATAGGTGCGCGTAATCGTCAGCGGCAAACCACCCACGTCGAGCTGCAGATCGTTGAAGCTGACCGTGAACTGGCCGATCTTCAGATCGCCGTAGACCAGCACGTGGATCAGATCGCTGCCCTGCTGCCCGTTCGCGTCGTAGGCGATCAGCGTCAGATCATATTGACCGTTCGCGAGCTGGCTCGGATCAAAGCTCGAGAGTGCGCCGTTGACGTTCTGCGTGCCGCGCGCAAGTTCGCGCCACTGGCCCTGCCCCGACGGCGAACTCAGCAACTGCCACAACGTAACGTTCGCATCGCTAACCATACCGCTTATGGACGCCGTCGTGGTCAGCGTGTCCCCGTCGTTCGGGGCCGTGATCTTCACGGTTGGCGGCGTGGTATCGCCGGGAACGTTCACGCCAAACGCGTTCGTACGCGTGAGCGATCCCTTGTTGTCACTCGCAGTTGCCACGACCGGGTGACCGCCCGCGCCGTGCGCGACGACTTTCGCCTGCCCGTTTGCATCCAGCGCTACGACCGCGCCATCGATCGTGAGCGATTTGGTGACTGTGCCGGAGCCGCCAGTGGTCGCAGCAGTGATAGTTACCGTGTCTCCGTCATTGACGAACTGCGGCGCGATCGCGAGCGTGAGATCGAGCGGCATCACCTGGCCAATGGTCAAGGTGAAGCTCTGATCGACGTCCGCCTTGCCATCCGATACGCGCAGCGTGACCGGGTAGCTGCCGGTGATCGGACTGGCCCAGGCGACCAGGCCATTCAGCGCCATGGTCATGCCAGCCGGGCCATTCACCAGGTGGAACGTAAGCGCATCGCCATCTGGATCGACTGCGGTCGCAAAGTACTGGTACGGTTGTGCCATCGCGCCGCTTGCCGCCGGTGTGCTCGTGAAGTACGGCGCATTGTTTGACGTCGGTGCGCCGGGCAGCGGCGTGAAGTCATCGACGCTTATGCTGCTGATGAGGGTAGTGCCCGGGCCGGAAAGGCTTGCCGGCAGGCCGTCCCACAGATCGCACAGCCACCATTGACTCACGACCAGAGGCGCGCCGACGAAGTTGTTCCAGGCGATGCTGCCGTAGTCGGCGAGCAGCGCAACTGCCGCGGCGTAATAATTAGTTTCCGCAGTGAACGTGTTTTGCAGCGCAGTCGCGATCTGATCGCCTTGCACCGCGAGACCTGGTCCGGCTAACGCAAGCGGCAGCCAGCCGCCAGCCACGACGAGCTGCGCCTCATCGCGATCAGTGATCTCGTAATCACCGCTGCCGGTCGTTGCATCTTCGAGCAGATAACCCACGCCATTCCAATTGCCGACTGCGATGCTCGCCTGGCTGATCGTTGCAGTCTGGCCGGCAGCGATCGCATCGTTGACTGCGCCGATCGTGACCGGATCAACATTGAGTTGCGGCACGATCGTGCTGCTATTGCTCGACGTGATCTGGAAGATTTTTTGTTTTGCGGCATTGGCGGCTTCGAGCGCTCGTACGGTAGAGGCAGCACGCCCGCTGTGGTTTACGTCGGTGAACAACGCATCGAGCAAAAGATGAGTGTAGGCCGACGCATGTTCGCCATAGGTGCGCTGAAACGCGAGCGCGTGGGCCGCGTTGCCGTCGAGTGCGACCGCACTGCGTCCGAGCATTTCGACATTGAGCGCAAGGCCAGAAAAAGCGAGCGTCTGCGGCACGCCCTTCACATAGGTCGCTGCAGCGTGCGTATTGACTCGCGTGATAGTCGGCAGTGCATAGCCGACGACGCCGCAGGCCTTGCACATCAGCTCGGAATTGCTCGCCACTGTTGTTGTATAGGCGAGTGCAGCGTAGTTGAGAACTTCGCCAACCAATGCGTCCTGCGTGATCCCAGAGTACTGCTTCGCCGCCAACTGTGTACTGAGTGCGTTCAGACGGTCGCGGCTCGCGCCGAGCATCGACGGCGCCACACCTTGCCCAATTGCCGCGATCGAGTGTGTCTCGCCTGCTACCACACGCGAGCTTGCGGTGTACGTCCACGCGCCAATTCGCGGCTCGTAGATACCGAAACCGCCGACCAATGCCGTGCCAAGCGTTACGTTGCCACCTGTCGCGACAGCCTGTCCATCGACCGTCAGCTGCGCCGTCATCTGCACGCCGCTGGCGCTGAGGGTAACGGGCAGCGGGTTGCTGTTGAGTAGTATGCCGAGCTTGTTCTTGTCGGTCGTCGTCGCGCCCGCGAACGACAGTGTGACACGCTTGCCGACCGACTTGGGCAACGACTGTGTCACCGCGACGATCGCGTTGTTGTTGCTGCGGTCGAGATCGCTTGCATATAACCCGTACTGGATCTGCCAGCGCAGCGTGTCGGGCAGCGTGGCATAGACCGCGCCGACGGCTATCGTTTTGTACGGCAGCGCGCCGGCGAGCAGCGGTAGATCTTCGTTGATTGTCGTCTGCGAGCCGAGCACGTCGTTTACTGTCGCACTTGCCTTATGCGTCGTGATGTAGTTCGCCACACGCGTAGTGAAGTCGGTGTACGCCGTGCTTAGTGCAGCGGGATCGAGGCCCTGCACCATGTCACCTGTCTGCGTCGCGCCCTGTGTGAGCTTTGCGCTGAGCGCCGCCGTGTCGACCGACACGTCGGTGCGAACCGCCATGCCTTGGGTATAGCGATACTGCTTGAATGCTGCATCGAGTGGCACCCAGGTCTTGGCGCTGCGGTTGATCGCGCCGCGTGAGGGACTGAAGTCAACGAAAGCCTGCACCCAGACGTGTTCGATTTGGATTGCGCTGATTGCGCCGCCATTGATCGCGCCCTGTGCGGGAATGCCGCCTTGCGCGAACAGCGCGACAGCTGCATCCGGTGTTGTCACGCCACCGACCCAGTTCTGCGCGAGTGCGGCTGGCACTTCGATCGTGCCGTAGCTATAACGTGCCGGGATGTTCGCGGCGCGCAACAGCGCGATCAGCAGGCTAGCCGTATCGAACGCGTTGCCATGGCGGGTCTGTAGTGTCGCTTCCGAACCTTGGATCGAACCGTAGGTCGGTGTGAATACGACGTGGTCGCGCACCCAGTTGTATATCTGCACCGGGTTGTTGCCGAGCGATGCAGCGAGCGTGCGTATTGCGGGCGTCAGCTGCACAGTCTTCACTAGTCGTCGCTGGCGTAGCAGCCGGGTTGATCGGCGCGAGATTTTTTGGCGTGTTGATCAGCGGATCGGCCTGGTAATCCTGACCCTTCGTATGTGGTCCGCGACCGTTGCTCTTCGGCGCGACAAAGCGAGACCGCGTCTTATGCTTGTCATAGCCCGCCGTCGTTGGCGCCGCACTTGCGACCAGCGCTGTCAACGTCGTCGCCACCGGCGACGCCTGCGCGGTGATCGGTGCCACCAATGCGTTGGAGGCTGCCATCAGCGCACAAAATGCAGTCAGGCTTGCGACCGCGCCGCGGCGCGCTACGCGCTGTACGCGCTCACACCACGAGGCGAACAAGACCTTCACGCGCGTGCCCCACATCCCAATCCCAAGGAAGTTCGTCATATCCTGATCTCACCCGAAAGCGATTGATTGCGTACCACTCGATTGCTCTTGTCGTTCACTCGCCTTCGTACGCCGCAGCCACGGCGATGCATGAAGGCGATAATTCTCTTTTCATACAGCCCTCGACGGCGCTTTCAGTGCGTGTCGGCCCAGATGATCCAGTCGATACGCGTGCGCAATGTGTCGGCTTGCGCGTTCGTCGATTGACCGCACGCCTCAGCCGCATCGAGTAGGCGCTGAATCGTGCTCTCGTGATTATTGGCGGCTTGAGCGATCTGTGCTGCCTGCAAGGCAGCGAGTGCATTGTTCAGCGCCACATCGCGATTGCCGATGGCATTGACCGCCGTGATCAAATCGTTGACTGAATCACCCGCAAGATGCGTCAGCGTCAGCGTTGCCTGCTTCAACGGATCGATCACGATCGGACTCGAGGCCGATACCGTTGCCGTGATCAGCGTGCTCGTGCCTGAGCCCAACCGCAGCACACTGTTCGCGGTGATCGGGTTCTGCGTGGTGAAGTCGAGCGGCCACGTCGCGCTGAGCGGATTGAAGATCGAGTCATCGTCCGCCGCGAGCTTGAGCGCCCCCCGAAATGGATCGTTAAGGCTCTGCACTGTCGTCGTCAACGGCACGATCGTTCCTGCGCGCAATGGGTTCTGCGTCGGCGCGACTACGGCCGCGGTCTTGCCGAACAGCGTGTTCAGCACGTCCGGCGTCGCCTCGTACTGACCGATCGCCCCCTGCCAGTCGAACGCGGCATAGGCGGCGATACCACTGCCGAAAGCATTGAGCAGCACTGCCGGTGCTTGACGCTGCACCGTTGCATACGGACAGTTGCGTGCATCGACCGTGGTCTTGGCGCCGGCAAAACGGATTTGATCGGCGATCACCGAGCACTGGAAGGCCATTGCATCACCCGAAGCCGTCACCGTACCCTGCGGCGCAAACACGAGACCGCCAACCTGTGTGTTCGAGCCGGACAACTTGATCGCATCCGCGCCACTCTGTGCGGTCGCGAACTGCAGGCCCTGATAGAACGGTGTGAAGCTGCCCTTCGCCCCATCGATCTGGATCAGGCCTGTACTGACCAGGGTGACATTGCCACTTGGCGCATCCCCATTGATCTGCACGTCACACGGGATGAAGTACACACCCGCGGTCAGCGGCATGTCTTTCGGTGTGCGATGCCAGCTCCTCTTGCTCGCGCACTCCGCCGTCTGGTCAAAGTAGCTCGCGCCCACGACCGCGACTACCGGACCGTTCGGCTTATAGTCGTCGAGCTGGAGCAGCGTCGGCAGCGGCTGTGCCGCTACCTGCCGTGGCGCGAACGTGAAGGTGTTCTGGCTACCACTGTTGCTGAAGCTCGCGACGTAGTGCAGCGGACCATCGATCAGGTTCTGCGCACCCGCAAGGCGGATATCGCTGTTCGAATGCACGGCGCCGTGGACCACGTGCTGCGCCCCGGTCCAGTCGAATACGTCGGCAGCATTGATCGCGTTGGCCCACAGCGCGATCGCGCCGGGGTTCTCGCCCACATCAACGATGCGTGTATCGATGAAGAGCGTTGTGATCGCAGTGACGCTCTGCAACGTCGTGCCGTTCTCGCTAAGCGTGTGATCGGCCGTCCCTGCCACGATCGGGCTCGCAATGAACGTGTCGGTGTGCGGCGCGATCGTGAAGGCAAAGGTGTAGCCACCGCTCACGCTGGCCAAGGTCACGTTGTGCGAGGCAGCGCTCGCATTGCGGATCCGCCATGCGGCGTAGTGGTCCGATCCATCGGCATTGTGGATGCGACCGACCGAGGTCAGCGACAGCGTGGCATCGGTGCCGAAGTAACCGATGTCGATGCGGCCGAGACTCGCGACTTCATCCGACAGCGTGCCTTGATCCGGCGTCGCCGGCAGACGACCGGTGAAGATCGCCTGGGTTTGTGCCGAGGTTGGCACCACGATGCGGCCCGGCAGTGAGGGCGTGAATGTCGTGTGCGCAGCACCGCCCGGGGCGGCGGCGAGCACATCGAGGGCCTGAGTATTGATCACCGGCAGCCCCGTTGCCGCCTTGAGACCCGTGATCTGCGCCAGTGCATCAGGCAGTGTGGCCACGCCGTTCGCCGAGATCAGGCCTTCGCCGCGGTGGATCGCTTCACGCAGCAGGCGTTGCGTCGTCGCATCCGGAGTGGCCTGGGTCGCAAGCAGCAGGTACAACTGATAACTGCCTGAGCGCACATCGGAGGCAAAGTCGGTTGCGGTGTTGACGAACACCGTGCTGTAGCCTAGCGCCGACAAAGTGCTGGTGACGCGTGTGATCTCGGAACTCGATGTCGTCGCGTCGATCAGAGCCAGAGCCGATAGGCCAGGTGTACCAGCCTTGAGCGTGATATCGGCCTTGATCTCCAGCGTCAGCGTGAAGGTATCGACGGCGAGCGTGATGCTCTTCATTGATGGGCCCGAGCCGATCGCCGCGCTCAGCACTGCCGAGTAAGTGGTCTTCGGCTGGCCCTTCGTCACCCATGGCGTGTTGAACGGCACGCTCACGCCCATCGCGAGGTTCGAGGTCTGACTGAACTGCTGCAGTATCTGGCCACTCACGGGCTCGACGATGGTAATCGTCAGCGGGATACCGGTGAGGTCGACATTACCCTTGTCGGTCGCAGTCGCATTGAGCGTCAGCGTCGCGCCAACAGGCAGGGTCTTCGGCGTCGCGACTATCGTGCCGACGAGACCAAAGCCCGTGTCGGCGGTCGAACTCACCGTATAGGTCGTCTCGACGTGGTTGAACAGGTGGCCTTGGCTGTCGAATAGGTCCTGTTTGACCGTATAGACACCCGGCGGTGCGTTGGTCAGTGTCTGCGGCACGCTAAAGTCGAGCGTGGCACCAGGCAGCAACTGCGCGATCGCGTAGCTGTGCGTGAACTGCTGCACGTCACTCGCGTTGTAGACGGCGACGTTCAGTGCAAGATTGCTGAGCGGCGTGTTCGCCGACATGTTCAGCACACGAGAGCTGATCAGTACCTGATCGCTCGCGTTGTAAACCTGCCTGTCTGTGTGCAGCGTCGAAGTCGCCGATGCCGCGCCGGAATCGGACAACACATTGAACGTCGTTTGACCGTTCGCCAGCACGACGCCATTGTTGGTGAGTACGGCCTTCACGGTATAGATCGCGGGCGGGATCGCGCCGATCGCAAACGGATCCGTCACGGGCAGGCTGCCATTCGCCGGAATGGTGACGTCGCGCTGCGTGACGTTACCGACAAGATTACCCGCGGCGTCGTACACCTTGACCAGCAACGAACCGGACACCGGTACCGTATCCACGTCGACCAATGTCGTTGTGACCTGCGCTGTCGCGTTCGCTGGGTAAGTCGGTTTATCGGTCACGACAGACAACGACACCGGTGGCGTTGCGGTGACCGCTGGGATCGCAATCGGCACATTGACGACCTGCCCGTTGACGCTATTGTTGAACGTCATATGCGCGTCGCTGGCCGCCGGACGCACTTCACCCGACTGCAGGTTCGACATGGTCAAATCGAAGTCGAGGTCACGGCCCTCGTTTGTCACACCGGTCAATTTCCATGTGTTGACTACGTTGCCCGCCGGATCTGTTGCGCTGCTGGTTGGCACCGGCACGTAATGCATGGGACTTGAGTTCGGCGGGAAGGTCGCCGACACGAGCGCGTCAATACTGCCGAGACGATCGAGAATCGTCGGCAACCAGATCGCGACCATCGTGGTGGTCGACTCGTGTGTCCCCATGATGCCATTCGCGCTGTACCACGAGCCATCAGCCTGCTGCTGTGCGAGCAGCCACGCGACAGCTTTGCGTACAACCGGATCGGTCGCGGATGGGTCGGTATAGTCCAGCGCCAGGCCTACCTGCGCCGTGACCAGTGCATCGCTACCCCAACCGGTGTATCGGCCCCAACCGCCGTCGGCATTCTGGTTCGCGCGTAGCTGCTGAGCGAAAGCGTTTATCTTGATCAATAGCGATGCAGCACGGGCTGTATCCGAGTTTTGATAAAACCGATACGCCTCGCCCAGACCCCAGAGCTGTTGTGCTAGATGCAGAGTGTCGTTGGTGGCGATTGACTGCGACTGCAACCAACTTGCGCCGAGACCAATCGCGTTTTCGTATTTGACCAGCGAGGGCGCGACGGCTTCGCTGCCGAGGACGAGCTTGTTGATGCCACGCTGTTGATAGCCAACGAACACAACGGTGCCGTCGGGCAACCTTGTCATGTCGTCCACGCGCGAACTCCAGGTAAGGCGCTGTCCTTCCCATGCAGCACTGAAGCGATAGATACCATTCGTGGTGGAAAGCAGCCAGTGATCGCCATCTTTCAGCAGCCGGACGAGGCAAGGCGGACTTTGCGAGCCTTGCATCACCTCCGTAACGACAGACAGCGTCTTGTCCGGTTGCACGCGATAGATCTTTGCG
>VBNZ01000121.1 GCA_005877675.1 Gammaproteobacteria bacterium | reverse complement strand
GTATGGGATTGCGATTGACGATAGTCAATTCGCCGATGCCTGCATCGAGCAGCGCATGTGCGGCAGCACGCGCCGCACCGCCGGCGCCGAGCAGCAGGCTGCGGCGCTCACGCAGATCCAGACCATGCCGATGGGTAAGGTCGCGTATCAGTCCGACGCCGTCGGTGTTGTCGCCGCGCCAGCCGTTATATTCGTCGAGGCGCGACAGCGTGTTCACCGCGCCGGCGCGCTGTGCGAACGCGGACGTTTCCTTGCACAGCGCGAACGCGTCCTGCTTGAGCGGCAGCGTTACGTTGGCGCCGACACCGCCATCCGCAGCGAAGCGCGCAAGCGTGCCGCTGAAAACTTCGGGCGGAGTGTCGATCGCGACGTAGCTCAGCGCGAGGCCGGCCTGCACGCCGAACAGTTTGTGGATGCGCGGCGACAGTGAATGCGCAATCGGATGGCCGAAGACTGCGTATTGGTTCATTGCGTATCCTCCTGTCGTTTCGCGGTGAGGTATCGAACCGCGAATCTGCGAGCGAAAGCGCGCCTTCGATCCTCAGCGCGAACGGTTCTCCTGCAGCCACTTTGCCGCATCGAGCGCGAAATAGGTGAGGATCGCATCGGCACCCGCGCGCTTGATGCAGGTCAGGGCTTCGAGCACGCTGGCACGCTCATCGAGCCAGCCGTTCTGCGCGGCGGCCTTGAGCATCGCGTACTCGCCCGAGACCTGATACACAAAGGTCGGCGCGCCGAAGCGATCCTTTACGCGGCGCACGATATCGAGGTAGGGCAGCCCGGGTTTGACCATCACCGCGTCGGCGCCCTCGGCAAGATCGAGCTCGACTTCGCGCAACGCTTCGTCGGTGTTGGCCACGTCCATCTGGTAGGTGTGCTTGTCGCCCTTGCCCAGATTCGCCGCCGAGCCGACCGCGTCGCGGAACGGGCCGTAGAAACTCGAGGCATATTTGGCTGAGTAGGCGAGGATGCGCGTGTTCACGTGACCCGCCGCTTCGAGCGCAGTGCGGATCGCGCCGATACGCCCATCCATCATGTCCGAGGGTGCGACGAAGTCGTAACCGGCTTGGGCCTGCGCCAGTGCCATCTTCGCGAGCGCGACATTGGTCGCATCGTTCATGATGTAACCGGTCGCATCGATCAAGCCGTCCTGGCCATGCGTCGTATACGGGTCGAGCGCGACATCGCCTATCAATCCGAGCTGAGGAAATTGCTGCTTCAGGGCGCGCGCGGCGCGCTGGAACACATTGTCTGGATTCCACGCTTCGCACCCGTCCTCGGTCTTGACCGATGCGGGCGGCGACGGAAACAGTGCAAGCGCCGGGATGCCCAGCCGCACGCATTCGGCCGCGAGCTTGAGCAATTCATCGACCGTGACGCGCTCGGTGCCGGGCATCGAAGCGATCGGCTCCCGCCGCGCTTCGCCGTTGATCACGAAGGCGACCATGACCAGGTCGCTCGGCAGCAGGGTCGTCTCGCGCATCAGCGCGCGCGAAAACGCATCGCGGCGCATGCGGCGCAGGCGGGTCGCGGGGTACGGCATGGCAACAACTCCGATGAGCTTTGCTGCAAATTATAGTCCGTCGGGGGCGTTGGGCCGTTTATCGGCTCAAAACCTGCAATTCGCGGAGAGATCGCCGCTGGCCACAAAGTTTGGCTATGATGCCCTTTCGTTGCGCGTGCAATGGGGTACGCCTTTGCCAGGGATTCTGATCGTCGAGCGTTCGGCCACGCTGGGCCATCTGTTACGCCGCACCCTTGCGGCGGCGCAGATCGAAGCGGGCACCGAAACCTCGGGTTATCTCGAAGCGGTCGATCTGCTCAAAGCCGAGCAGGCGCGCGGGCAGTCGTTCACGCTGATCCTGCTTGGCGCGCCCGCACGCGTGAACCGTGAATTTGCCGCGTTGCTCGAAGTGCTGCGCCATGGCGAAGGCGTTAACACGCCGCTGATCGTAATGGCGCACGAAAAAACCGTCGAACTGGAAGACTTCACACAGAAGCGGCCGCAGACGCAGTTCGTACCGTGGGCGAATTTCAGCCGCATTCCGGTCAGCGTACGCACGCTGTTGCCGAACGCGAACCTGGTCAGTCCGGCGCGTCCGGCGCATCCGCGTTCGGCCGACACGATCAGCATACTTCTCGTCGACGACTCGCAGAGCATCCGCGAAGCCTACCGGCGCCTGTTCGAGCGTGCCGGCTACGACGTCGCGACCGCCGACACGCTGCGCCATGCTGCCGCGGCGATCGAGGCGCGTCACCACGATATCGTGATCGTCGATTACTTCCTGCCCGACGGCAACGGCGAAGAGTTGTGTCGCAAGCTATCGGGCAAGCCCGATGCACCGGCGCTCGCGATCATCACCGGCACCTATCGCGAAGAGATCATCAAGCGCTGCATCGATGCGGGTGCGAGCGAGTGCCTGTTCAAGAACGAGGCGAACGAACTCACGCTCGCGCGCGTGCGCACGCTGGCAAAACAGGTGCAATCACAAAAGTCGGTCGAGGCCGAACGTCAGCGCCTCGACGGCATCCTCGGCTCTGTCGGCGATGGCGTATTCGGCGTCGACAACGACGGCGTCATCACCTTCATGAATCCGACTGGTCTGCGCCTGCTCGACTGGCCGGACGAAGCCGAATTGCTCGGCCAGAGCGCGCACGCGAAGATCCATCCGCTGCTCGAGGACGGCCGGCCCGCCGCGGAGGCGCTCGAATCCGCACTCGGCCGCGCGTATGCCGAAGGCCAGTCGCTAAATGCATACGAAACGCTGTTTCGCATGCGCGGCGGCGCGAGCATCCCGATCGAATGTTCGGTGCTGCCGCTGGCGATTCAGCAGCGGCGCGAGGGCTCGGTCGTGGTGTTCCGCGATATCTCCGGGCGCAAGAGCGCCGAGCGCCTGCGCTGGGAGGCGACACACGATCCGCTCACCGGCGTGCTCAATCTGCGCGAATTCCAGAGCGTCGTCACCGAGGAAATCCAGCGCCGGCGCGAGGGTGGCGGGCACGCCGCAGCGCTGCACATCGATATCGACCGCTACAGTTACATCCTCGACACGATCGGTGTCGCGCAGGCCGAGCAGCTGCTGGTTGAAGTTGCCGGCGCAATACAAAAACTGATGCGCACCGGCGATGTCGTCGCGCGCATCGACGGCGACGAGTTCGGTCTGCTGCTCGGCAATGTGCAGCTCGAGAGCCTGTATACACTCGCCGATGGGTTCCGCGAAGTGCTTGGCCAGTGTCACTACGCGGCCAACGGCAGCCGGCGCAATATGACCGTGTCGATCGGCGTCGCGGTGATCGGCAAGGGCGCGCCACCGATCGAACAGGTGCTCGATCACGCGCGCCATGCGTGCCAGATCGCCAAGCAGCGTGGCCGCGACCAGATCGAAATTTATGTCGGCGACAGCGACACGCGCGTCGCCCATGCGATCGCCGCTGGCTGGACCGACCGCTTGCGCGCAGCGCTCGACGAGGGCCGCTTCGTGCTGCTGGTCGAGCCGATTGTGACGCTGGTCGCCTTGCCGACGATCGAAGCGGACATCGTGCAGCGCAACGGCTGGCGCATCAACGGCGCGCATCCGCCGCAGCATGCGGAATACCTGTTTGAAGTGCTGATCCGCATGGTCGCGACCGATGGCCGCTGGATTTCGCCGCGCGTATTCATCCCGCTGGCGGAGCAGGCTGGCATGATGCCGAAGATCGATCTGTGGATCCTGCAGCGCCTGTTGCGCCAGCTCGAATCGCTCAAGGGGATCACGCACAATCTTGCGTTCAATTTCAATCTGTCCAACGCGACGCTCGGCGATGCGCATGCGCTCGCGCAGATCGAGGCGAGCCTGCGCGAATCGAACGGCCTCGCGCAGCGCCTGGTTTTCGAGATCACCGAAACGAGTCAGCTCGCAAGCGTACCGCGCGCGCGCGCCTTCATTTCCGCGATGAAGAAGCTCGGCTCTCGTTTCGCGCTCGACGATTTCGGCACCGGGTTTTCGTCGTTCACACACCTGCGTCATCTGCCGGTCGATCTGGTCAAGATCGAAGGCAGCTTCGTCGAAGGCATGGTTGGCAGCGATATGGATCGCAAGATGGTCGCATCGATTGCGCAGCTCGCGCACTCGTTCGGACTCAAGGTCGTCGGCGAGCACGTCAACAGCTTCGAGACGCTGGCCGCGCTGCGCGCTTGCGGCGCCGACTTTGCGCAGGGGCACTATCTCGGCGAGCCGCGCCAGCTCGTCGATATCGATTTCTCCGAGTTGTTCGTGCGCCAGGAAACCGCGCTACCGAAGACCGCGGCGTAACCCGTTTCCGCTCTTGCTGAAGCTTGAACTTGCCCGGCGAGCCCATGCCGCGTGTGCGAGTGACAACTCGCGCGGAACTGCATCGCACTGGCTCGCGAATTGCTTAGTGAGGGAGTGGAAGTGTGATGCTTATTTCGTGATGTGGTTGGCAAAAACACAGGGTATTCAAAAGGCTGCGGTTTTTTGCTAATATTTCGTTCACAAGCGTCACATAACCCTTTGGTGAGAGGGATAAAATGCTAACCCCGATGCTCGTAATGGCGCTCGTATGCGCCGCTATTATGTTCTTCGCCGCTTCCGTCAAGCGTGTTCCGGAAGGGCAGGCGTACACCTACCGTCGCATGGACGGGCACATTCGCACGCTCGGCGCAGGTATGCACTTCGTGCTGCCGCTGATCGAGCGCGTCGCGCACAAGATTCGACTGCTGGGCAATGTCGTCGATGTCGACGTGGCAGGTCAGGACACGACGCTGCACGGCCAGGTGTATTACCAGGTGCTCGATGCCGCACGCGCCGACACGATCATCGACGAAGTCGGCATGCTC
>VBNZ01000120.1:543-10789 GCA_005877675.1 Gammaproteobacteria bacterium | reverse complement strand
TCAGGCCCGTCAGGGTCGGCGCGGGACCGCGCCGATTCCGCTGGGTACATGGACGTACCTTCAGCGGAACCCGGCCGCTGACGCGGACTTTTCGGGCAGGAGCCCGAAAAGCGCAATGTGAGGGTGTGCTTCTCTTTGGTTACTTTCTCTTGCACAAGCAAGAGAAAGTAACCCGCTCGCCGCAGGCGAGTGGAAGCCTTCGCTCGTAAGTGACCCGCTCGCCGCAGGCGAGTGGAAGCCTTCGCTCGCAAGTGACCCGCGCCGCGCAGCGGGCACGGAAGCCTTGGCGCGCAAGTGACCCACGCCGTGTAGCAGCACGGAAGCCTTGGCTCGTAAGTGCCCCGCGCCGTGCAGCGGCACGGAAGCCTTGGCTCGTAAGTGCCCGCGCTGCGAAGCAGCAGGGAAGCCTTGGCTCGTAAGTGACCCGCGCAGCGTAGCGGCACGGAAGCCTGCTCTTTGACCCGCTCGCCGCAGGCGAGCGGAAGCCTTGGCTTCAAAGTGACCCACGGCCGCGCGCAGCGGGCACGGAAGCATTGTTTCGAAAGGGCCCCGCGGGTCGCGTGCAGCGGGACGGANNNAATCCTTGGCGCGTTGGAACTAAGCCGAACGTTGTGCCCGATAGCGCTCGCCTAACATCGCGAAGAACGCGCGCAGACCTAAGGCCTCGCCCCCGGCAGGGCGGCCGGGTTTGTCAGCATCGTTCCAGGCGTAGACGTCGAGATGCATCCATGGAATCGTCTGCGGCACGAAGCGCTCGAGATATAGCGCAGCCGTAATCGCCCCGGCGTGTTTGGACGGGCCGGCGTTGGCCAGATCGGCGATGCGCGAGTCGATCAGCGATCGATACGGCGCCCACAGCGGCATATGCCAGAGCGGATCCTGCTCGCTGCGGCCGCAGGCGAGCGTCTTGTGTGCGAGTTCTTCGCGATTGCTGAACAGCGCGGGCAGATCGGGCCCGAGCGCGACGCGCGCGGCACCGGTGAGCGTGGCGAAATCGACGATCAGATCGGGCTTGGACTCGGCGGCGTAGGCGAGTGCGTCGCATAGCACGAGGCGGCCTTCGGCGTCGGTATTGTCGATCTCGACCGTGATGCCAGCACGAGTGCGGATCACTTCGCCCGGACGCAGCGCATTGCCCGCCACGGCATTCTCGACTGCGGGAACCAGCAGCGTCAGACGCAGCGGCAATTGTGCGCGCAGTACGAGCTCGGTCAGTGCAATCGCATGCGCAGCGCCGCCCATGTCCTTCTTCATCCAGCGCATGCCGTCGGCGGATTTGAGATCGAGGCCGCCGGTGTCGAAGCACACGCCCTTGCCGACGATCACCAGATGCGGATGCTTGGCATCGCCCCAGCTGAGTTCCGCCAGCCGCGGCGCGCGATGGCTGGCGCGGCCGACCGCATGGATCGTCGGGAAATTGTTCGCAAGCAGCGCATCGCCGACCCACTCATGAAATTTCGCCTGGTGCGTTTCCGCGAGCGCGCGAACTTGCGCCGCGAGTTCCGCCGGGCCCATGTCTTCAGTCGGCGTGTTGACGAGGTCGCGCACGCACTGGGTTGCGTCGAGGCGCGCTTCGATCGCGCGTTGTATGGATGTCTCTACGGCCAAACGTGCAGGCGCGCGCAGCGCTTTGCGATAGCGCGTGAACTGGTAGGCTCCGAGCCCCCAGCCGAGCGCGGCGCGCTCGGGGTCGAGCGCAAGTCCGGTATCGTCAAGGCGATAGTTGCCCTGCGGCAATTTCAGCGGCAGGCCTGCGAGCGCATACAGGTCGGTCGCGCTCTGCACGCCCGCGAGCACGCGTTTGATCGCGCCCTGCGCGTCGGGCACGAGGCAAACACTGCCGGGCTCGCCGGCGAACTGCGTCGCTGCGGCCCAATGCGCGGCGCTTTTGCCGAGCTTGGCCAGCACGCGACGCAACGAGGGTTTGTCGACCGCGGTCAGTGGTATTGCTTTGGCAGCGCGGCGCGCTTCGATCAGGCCATGCATGTTCGTACTCCGGGATTTCGCACGCCCGGCACTGTATCAGGCGACCGCCTCGCTGCGCGCGAGCATCTCGACCAGTTGCGCCAGATCGCCAATCACGAGATCGGGTGCTGTCGGCGCGGCAAAGCCCAGCTGCGTCCAGGTCGCTTCGCCACGATTGAGCCAAGCGCAGCGCAAGCCGGCCTGATGTGCGCCGACTACGTCGAGCGCGGGATCATCGCCCACGTGCAGCACCTCGGCGGGCGCCAGGCCAAGCTGTGCACAGGCCGCAAGAAAGATATCGGGTGCGGGCTTGGCCGAACCGAAGTCGCTCGCGTGCAAGGAGAAACGGAAGTAGTGGCGTAAGCCGATCGCATCCAGGTCTGCATTGCCGTTGGTGATCGCGCCGAGCGGATAGCGCGCCTTGAGCTGATCGAGCGCCGGCAGCGCGTCGGCGTAGCATTCGACTTCGTTACGCGCGGCGTAGAACGCGGTGTAGGCGCCCGCGACTTCATCTTCGCCGTAGCCGTGTGGCAACAACGCCGCGCGCAACGCGAGGCGGCGTTGCGCGCCGAAGTCATGCGCGATCTGCGGATGCTCCTGTGCGACGCGATCGCGCAGCGCGCGCATCGCATCGATCGGATAGGCCTGCGCCGCGCGTGGACAATGCGCGCCGAGCCATGCGTTGAGGCGCTGCTCGGCACGCAACATCGCCGGCGCGATCGGCCACAGCGTGTCATCGAGGTCGAAGGTAATCGCGCGAATACGCATGCGGTAAGCTTCGCGGCGCGATCAGTGACTGGTTTTCCTACCCGCTTCCTTTTCCTCCTCTTTCGCCTTCATCTCGGCGGCGGCGCGTGCTGCCTTGCTCTTGGCTTCCTGCGTCTCGGCCGAATTCGGCGCGGTGCGTACCAGATAGTCGGCGGTCGCGATCGGCGCCGAGCGCGGCGTCGGCGTGGCCACCGGCGCGGCATTGATGCGTGCGTCGATGAATGCGATCTGTTCGTCCTGCTTGGCGATGAGCTGCGGCGCGTCGTCGTACGGGATCAACTCGTGCTTGCGCAGGGTTGCTTTGCCGGTATCGGATTTCGCGTAGGCGATGAACTTGTCGACCGTCTCCTTGTTTTTCGCATCATCGCGCGATGCGAGATACAACACGGCGAACAGCGGATAACTGCCGTCGCCGACAGTTGCACTGGACGCAGCAATGCCTTCGACCTGCAGCACCTTGATCGACTTGCGGCCGTATACCGACGAATCGGCGGTGACGCCGAGGCCGTGCGGATCGATCTCGATGCCTTCCTCGAGGCGTACGCTGTTGAGATACAGGCGCGGCACCGACACCGCCTGGTCGCCCTTGTGATAGAGCAACTTGCGCACGCTGTATTCGACGCCATCGAGCGGTGCGGCGACGGCGTAGAGATTGATTTCCTCGTCGGGTCCACCCAGATCCTTCCAGCTCTTGATGCGGCCGAGATAGATATCGTAGAGCTGCTTCAGGCTGACGTTCGACACCGGATTCTTCGGTGAGGTGATCGGCACCAGCGCTTCCCACGCGATCGGGTGGAAGGTGAGGCCCGTTTCCTCGACGCGGCCCGGCATCGCCGGACGCGCGCTGCCGGCAAGATCGGCCTTGCCGTCATGCACGGCGTCGATGCCCGACACGGTGCTGAACGGTTCCATCGTCACCTTGCCGAGTTTGGCCGTTTCGTACTGTTTGACCAGGTCGGCCATAAAGGCGCGTTCGGTCGCACGGTCGCCACGCCAGACGATCGCCGCGGCAAGCGGCAGTTTGCTCGCAGCCGGTGCTTTCGCAGCAGGCTTGGACGCAGGCTTTGCGGCCGGCTTCGCGGTGGCCGGCTTGGCTGCCGCGGCGGCTTGCGCGAAGGCGGCGTTGCCGGTGCCGCCGAGCAGCAGGCCGGCGAAAATGACAGAAGTATACTTTTTGGCGATATTCACGATGCTGAACCGTTACTACAAAAGAGCGCGCATTATCCCCCAGGCCGCGTAAGGTTTCATTGCCGGATTCACGGTTTGCGCCACTCACCGCGCGCTGTTCACAAAGGAGGTTTACTGCATCTGCAGGAAAGCCAGGCGCCCGCCGCGCACGATGGCAAGTTGCAATTGGCGCACCGGCGTTGTGGCAAGCGGCTTCAAATCGGCGAGCGCGCCGATCTCGACCTGATTCACTGCGACGATCACGTCGCCCTGTTTGAGTCCGTTCTTTGCCGCGCGGCTGCCGGGTGCGACGCGCAGCACGGAAACGCCACCGCGCAGGCCTTCGCGCCGTACGCGTTCGCCCGCATCGGCGAGTTCGGCGCCGGCCAGGCGTGCATCGAGCTTGGCGCCATCGCTCGCGCTGATCGATTCGGCCGCCAGACGCGTCGACAGCGTCAGCGCCTTGCCCTCGCGCAGCACTTTAAGATCGATATTGGATCCGATCGTGCTGACACCCTCTACCGTGCGCAGATCGTCCTCATTCGTTACCGCGCGACCGTTCGCTGCGACGATCACATCGCCCTGCTGAAAGCCTGCGTTCGCCGCGGGCGAGTCCGCGCGTACCTGTGTCACGACCACGCCCGGCTGATCGGCCTTGACGCCGAGCTGCTGCGCGATTTCCGGTGAGAGATTCTGCACCGCAAGGCCGAGCGAGCCATGGCGCACGCGCCCGGTCGTCACGAGCTGGCGCATCGCGTCGGCCGCCATGTTCGACGGAATCGCAAAACCGATGCCCACATTGCCGCCGGAAGGGCTGTATATCGCCGAGTTGATGCCGACCAGTTCGCCGCGCAGATTGACTAGCGCACCACCGGAGTTGCCTGGGTTGATCGAAGCGTCGGTCTGGATGAAATTCTGATAGCCCAAGCCGTGCAGACCGGAACGATTGACTGCCGAGACGATGCCCGAGGTCACAGTCTGACCCAGTCCGAACGGCTCGCCGATCGCGACGACGAAATCTCCGACGCGCAGGCGGCTCGAATCGGCGAGCGGCAGCGCGACGAGATTGTCCGCGGGAATCTGCACCACCGCGATATCGCTCTCCGCATCACTGCCGATCAGCTTGCCCTGCACGGTGCGATCGCCGTGCAGCGTCACCGAAATGTCGTCCGCGCCCTGTATCACATGATTGTTGGTGATGACATAGCCCTTGGCGGCGTCAATGATCACACCCGAGCCGAGCGATTGCTCGACGCGCTCGCGCGGCATGTTCTGCAGGCCGAAGAACTGGCGGAAAAACGGATCGTTGGCCAGCGGGTTGTTCACGCGCACACGCGTCTTGGTGTTGATGTTGACGATCGCCGGCATCACGCGCTCGAGCATCGGCGCGAGCGAGGGCAGCGCCTGGCCATCGACGCTTGGCGGCAGCGCGGCCTGCGATGATGCGCTTGGCCCGAGCGCAACGACTGCGGCAATGGCGCAGGCGGCGGAGCGAAGGCAGAAATGGTCATGCGAGTCCTGTTGTAGAGAGATCTGGTTGGGTACAGACAGCGTCCCGCTATCGGTGTTCCCAACCCTTCAACCTGCTCAAAAAATTCGTTCACGAGGGGTTGATTTTGCGTGAAAACCGCATCACAGAACGCTTTGCGACAATGGTGCGACAGTAGCTCATCTATTGTCACAAAACGCTGCGGTAAGTGCCTGATTGTTAGCGCTAAAAAAAACCCTTTGACAACGATTTTCCGAAGGCGTAGTTTCCCTTTCGCCCGCGAAGCACAACATCTTGTGTACAAATTTGCAAAGTATCCCCAAGAGCTTGGGTTTTGTGAAAAACCGCAGCGGAGCAGGCCCAACGCGAGGACGGCGCGCCTGGGCGGGAGTCGAGACGAGGAGTAACCGGAACGTAAAGTGGTGCTGATTGCCGGATAGTCCGGCGGACGCGCTATGGCGAAGCTTTCCTTTGAAGCTGCGCCACGCATCGGTAACGCAGTGGCGGATTTGCGGTCGAAAGACTGAACCCGCCGGCTGCAAGACGCGACGGTAAGACAGCAGTTAGGAGAACAATAAGATGAGTACGGTGCGCGTAGAGGCGTTGAGTCGTGGCGCGGTGGAGATTCCGCTGCAACCTGCCTCCTACGATATCTGGGACAAGAAGTACCGCCTGAAGTCGAAGAAGGGCGAGCCGGTCGACGCGAGCATCGACCACACTTACCAGCGCATCGCGCGTGCGCTGGCCGAGTCCGAAGCGACGCCCGAAAAGCAGAAGTACTGGTACGAGCGCTTCGTCTGGGCGCTGCGTCGCGGCGCGATTCCGGCCGGTCGCGTCACCTCGAACGCCGGTGCGCTCGAGCACAAGCCGGCGACCTCGACGATCAACTGCACCGTTTCGGGCACGATCGAAGATTCGATGGATGGCATCCTCGAAAAAGTCCATGAGGCGGGCCTCACGCTCAAGGCTGGCTGCGGCATCGGTTACGAGTTCTCGACACTGCGCCCGCGTGGCGCGTACGTGGCGGGCGCGGGCGCGTACACGTCCGGGCCGATGTCGTTCATGGATATCTACGACAAGATGTGCTTCACCGTGTCGTCCGCCGGCGGCCGTCGCGGCGCGCAGATGGGCACGTTTGAGATCGCGCATCCCGACGTCAAGGATTTCATCCGTGCCAAGCGCGAAGACGGGCGCCTGCGCCAGTTCAATCTGAGCTTGCTGATCACCGACGGCTTCATGCAGGCGGTGGAAGATGATAGTGACTGGCCGCTGGTGTTCCCGGTCAATATCAAGGAAAAAGACGATATCGATCTGGCCGATTCGGAAAAAGTCGTCTGGCGCGAATGGCCGACAGCGAAGAATTACGTCACGCGCGACGACGGTCTTGTCGCGTGCAAGATGTACGGCCATATCCGCGCCAAGCACCTGTGGGACATGATCATGACCTCGACGTACGACTACGCCGAGCCGGGATTCATTCTGATCGATCGCGTCAACCAGATGAACAACAACTGGTGGTGCGAGAACATCCGCGCGACCAATCCTTGCGGCGAACAGCCGCTGCCGCCGTACGGCTCGTGTCTGCTCGGCTCGGTCAACCTCACCACTTTCGTGCGCGATCCGTTCGGGCCCAAGGCGCGTTTCGACTGGGACGAGTACAAGGAAGTCGTGCGCGTGTTCACGCGCATGCTCGACAACGTGGTCGAGATCAACGGCCTGCCGCTGCCGCAGCAGCGCGACGAGATCATGCGCAAGCGCCGCCACGGCATGGGCTTCCTCGGCCTCGGCTCGACCATCACCATGCTCAAGATGAAGTACGGCTCGCCCGAGTCGCACGCGATATGGCGCTCGCCGGCTGGGAAGTTGCGGCGTCGCTGGCGAAAGAAAAGGGTCCGGCTCCGATCATGATCGAGGAATTCGACGTCAGCGCGGCGATGCTGCGCCAGCGTCCGGAAATGGTGGCCGACGGCTACCAGGTCGGCGACAAGATTCCCGGCCGCCTGCTGCACGCGAAGTATTCGCGCTATATGCAGCGTGTGGCCGAAGTCGCGCCCGAGCTTGTGGCCGAGCTGGCGGAAACCGGCGCACGCTTCACCCATCACTCGTCGATCGCGCCGACCGGCACGATTTCGCTGTCGCTCGCGAACAATGCCTCGAACGGCATCGAGCCCTCGTTCGCGCACCACTACAGCCGCAACGTGATCCGCGAAGGCAAGAAGTCGAAGGAAAAGGTCGAGGTCTTCAGCTACGAGCTGCTCGCCTATCGCGAGCTGATCAATTCCAAGGCGATGCCGTTCAGCGACATCGCCGAGGAGAAACTGCCCGAGTACTTCATCGCCGCCGACAACGTCTCGCCGACCGAGCATGTCGATATCCAGGCCGCCGCGCAGAAGTGGGTCGACTCGTCGATCTCCAAGACCGCGAACGTGCCGACCGATTATCCGTACGAGGATTTCAAGGATATCTACCGCTACGCACACAAGCAGGGCCTGAAGGGCTGCACCACGTTCCGCTTCAATCCGGCGGCGTTCCAGGGCGTGCTGGTCAAGGAAGCCGATCTCGAAAACACGCTGTACCGCTTCGAACTCGAAGACGGCAGCGTGGTCGAGGTCAAGGGCAACGAAGAGATCGAATACGACGGCGAAACGCATACCGCCGCCAATCTGTTCGATGCCTTGAAAGAGGGTTACTACGGCAAGTTCTGACGCGGCAAGCCGCAAAGCCGTTGCGCCCGCGCATGGTTTTGCGGCGATGCGGCGATGCTGCGATGGGCTGTCATCCGTTTGCAAAAAGCACTTGATTGCGTGCGAACAAAGGGTAAATTCGTAACACCGAATCGCATGGTTATTCGTTCGGCGTAGCTACGCTAGTTCCATTACCCCTAGTCGCACACCATCAGCATCTTCGGAGGGAGTCATGCAGAGTGAACAGTCCATCGGCGAAGCCGCCAGCAATGCGGTCGGTGCCGTAGTCGAGAAAGCACAAGAGGTCGGCCAAGCCGCAGTCGAGAGAGCCGGCACGGCCGTCTCCGATATGCGGGCCGCGGTTGTCAACACGGCCGAAGCGGCGAAGACCGTCGTGACGAAGAGAGCCGAGGAGGCGATGGCTGCGGTGGACAAGCGCGTCGTCGCAGTGAAGAAGGCGGTAGTCAAACGCGCCAAGGCTGCTGCGAAGACCGCCAAGGCCGCGGCGAAGAAAGTTGCCAAGGCCGCGAAGAAGGCAGCGCCGAAGAAAGCGGCCAAGAAGGTCGTGAAGAAGGCGGCGAAGAAGGTGGCAAAGAAGGCGGCAAAGAAAGTTGTGAAGAAAGCGGCGAAGAAAAAGGTCGCGAAGAAAGTTGCAAAGAAAGTCGCCAAGAAAATTGCCAAGAAAGTTGCAAAAAAGAAGGCGCATCGCACCACGATGTATTCGAGCAAGGGCAAGAAGCTGTACGCCGTGCGCGATGCGAAGGGCCACTTCAAGGATATTCAGACCTACAAGCGCGCCCACACGATGGACATGAAGCGCAAGTCCAAGCCCGAAGTTGCCGCCAAGGCGAAGAAGGCTGCGAAGAAAAAGTAATCCGGCGCGCGACGAAGCTCCGGCGGGGCTTCGTCGCGTATTTTGAACAGCGCGGCCAGGACGGTCGCCGGCAAATCTTCGCGTTCAGACAAGAACGCACGAGTACGAATCACAATGGCAATCAAGATCTCAAAAAAAATCAAAGGCTATAGCGTCGGCAAACCCGAGGACGCTGCACATATTCCGCTCGCGTCGCCGGATCCGCGCGATGTGATTGAAGCGCCGGCCAAGGCCGAAGTGATCCAGATGCACGAGAAGGTCGAGCGTCCGGATACGCTGATCGGCGCGACCTACAAGATCAAATCGCCGTTGTTCGAACACGCACTGTACGTGACGATCAACGACATCGTGCTCAATGCCGGTACCGAGCATGAGCTGCGCCGTCCATTCGAGATATTCATCAACTCGAAGAACATGGATCACTTCCAGTGGATCGTTGCGCTCACGCGCATCATGTCCGCGGTGTTCCGCAAGGGCGGCGATATCACCTTCCTCGTCGATGAATTGAAAGCGGTGTTCGATCCGCGCGGCGGCTATTTCAAGGCCGGCGGCGTCTACATGCCCTCGATCGTGGCCGAGCTTGGCGCGATCGTCGAGCAGCATCTGAAGATGATCGGCCTGCTGCACGATCCCGAACTCGATCCCGAACAGCGCCGCCTGATCGCCGAGAAGCGCGCAGCGTACGAAGCGCGTGTGGCCGGCAAGGATTCAAAAAAAAAGTCTGATGTAAGCGCCGCCAAGCGCCGAACCGAGTCCGCGCTGCAGCCGCAAGACTTGAGCGGCGATCTTGCCGGCGCCGGCGGCGAAACCGCGCGCAAGGATTCGCCATCTGTTCGTGCCGAGCCCGTCCAAGCGGAAGCGGAATCAGATGTCTCGACCAACGGCTACCCGCCCGGTGCGACGATGTGCAACAAGTGCAACACCAATGCGGTGATCCTGATGGATGGCTGCGCGACGTGTTTGTCGTGTGGCTACTCGAAGTGCGGCTGATCCAGCGCTCGGCCGCAGCTGCAAGTGTCGCTGTCCCTTTGCGTAAAAGACTGGTTTTTTTGCAGCGAAGTCTAGTTTTTTATCCTAAAGACTAGTTTTTTTGCGTAAAAGGCTAGCTCGGAGAGTGGACGCGCCGCAAAAAGGCGAAACGGTGCGGTTACAGTGGCGCTTGAGTGGTCAGCCCTCCCTGAAGGTCGGCCGGTAGGCGATATGACGTTCCGCGCTCGCACGGCGGAAATGTACGTCGCCGTTCTGCGGCGGCAGCTACCGAAAAATTCAAACTGACCCACTACCGCCGCCTGGGCTTTC
>VBNZ01000120.1:0-443 GCA_005877675.1 Gammaproteobacteria bacterium | reverse complement strand
TCGAACGGGTCGCCGTGGGCGAGAGAGTTGCGAATCGCCGCCAGTGTCGGCCGAGAAGTGTCAGGGGCGCTTGGACCCTGGCCTAGCATGCGGCTCTTGCGCAGCACCGGGATAATCGAGCCACCGTAGCGCTGTGTGAAGGGAAGCCGCGCATCCGTGAGACCGTCGCCGTCCACTAGGTGTTCGAGCAGTTCGTGCAGCGATGGCTGTTGCTCGCGCTTTCGCTTGTTGCCCGCATGAGCGTGCCGTTGGCGGAAGAGCGCGCCGTATCGGTCTTTCAGAGCCAATTCGAGAGCAGTTAGAGCGACCAGATCACCCGCTTTCACCATACCCGCGTCCATCCAAGCCAGCAGATAGAGTCGTTGGGCGCGACGGAACTTGTCGCCGACGATGTGCGGTATCGCGGATTGCAGCTCACATGCGGAGATGAACACCTGCCATTC
>VBNZ01000119.1:4273-9116 GCA_005877675.1 Gammaproteobacteria bacterium | reverse complement strand
TCAGCGCGAGCGCGAGGACGAACAGCAGACTCCACAGCGGCGAGTCGCGTTCCTGGTAGCCGAGTATCAGATACGCCGCCGCGGCAATCGCACCGACGATCCCGAGCAAGCGCCCCGCCGCCAGCGCGACGATCGCGGCGATGAACACATCGAGCAGAGTCCAGCGCGACATCCAGCTGCCGGCGACATGGTCGGCGCCGGGGGCGCCGAGCAACCGATATCCAAATGGAAAATGCAGCGTCGTGTCGATATGGTCGAATCGCTCCTGCCAGCCAGCTGCGGGCATCGCACCGGCGCCGACTATGCGCGACCCGGCGGCGAGATCGACTGCGGGGGTGCGCCACTCGACGCCGCTCAATTCCGCGTTCGCGCCGCGCGTAACGAGCAGCGCCTCGCGGCCTCGCGTGCCGGGCCCCTCGGCGCGCTCGAGCGTGTACGGTGCGGCGATATCGAAGCGCCAACCCTGCACCATCGAGCCGCGCACAAAGTCACGCGCATACCAGCCACCGCCGTCAAAATTGAGCCAGGCTTCGCGCTGCAGCGTCAGACGATTGGCTTCGTCGGGCGCCAGGCCACGCGAACGCTGTTCGATCGTGAGCTTGTCGCCGTCGCCGAGCGCAAACGCGGGCAGCGCAGTCCACGCCTCCGGTACCTGCGCCTGGCGCGGATCGATCGCGACGGCCGCACTCGCACTCGTCACACGCAGGCGCGAGTCCGGTGCGTAGCTCCAGATTTCCTGCTTCGGCCACGGCGCCGCGGGCACGCGCGCCACCGCGTCCGCCAGCGGCGCGAGTGCGCGCGCGCGCAAGGTGAGCGTCGCGCTGCCCGGCTGTACCTGCACGTGCAGGCGGCCATCGTTGTCGAGGCGCGCAGGCCAGTCGCCTTCAAGCGCGATCGCCTCGAAGCCGGCAGGCAGCGTCGGCCCGAGCATTTCCTCGCGCGCCTGGCCCGAGGCGGTCAGATGCAGCTGCGTTTCAAGTTCGGCCGGGACGCCATCATCGAGTTTGCGAAACACATGCAGTTCGAGGCTGTCGGCTTGTGCGGTTTCGACCTCGGCGCGACCGAGCGTGATCTCGTCGCCCTCGCGCTGCACCGGCGCGACGGCCTTGCCGTCGATATTGAGCGCGACGAGGCCGATGCTCGCGGGCACGCGCAGCGATTGCGGGCGCGAGGTCCACGGTATCGCCCCGGCAATTTCGTAACTCCCTGGCTGCAGATACAAGGCGGGCGCGCCTTCGTGTGCGAGCACGGGTGCGCGCTGGCCATTGAGGGTCACGCCCTGCGGCCAATGCTCTTCATCGCCGGGCAGTTCGATCCAGCTGGGCGCATCGACGCGCCAATGTACGGAGAAACTCGCGCTCTGCGCGCCTGCATTGAGCGTCAACCGTCCGGGCCAGGCACACAGATAACCGCTCGCGTCGGGCTGCATCTGCGTCGCCAAGAACGGACAGGCGCGATATTCAGCATCTTTGAGCACCCAGGCGCGCCAGTCGCGCAGGACCGCAGGGATCGACGTATCGTCGGCCGTTGGCGCGGCAAACGCGGTGCCGCAAAGTATAAAAAATATGGCAGCGAGGCGGAGCGTGAATCGGCGCATAGGTTTCTCCATGATCCTGGGCTTTCCGTGTACAACGCTGACGGAACGAAAACGGGGTTACCCGCTCCGCGGAATCTCCGGGCAAGTGCCGTTCGCCCCCGCGCGGTTGAGGGCGCTTGCGGAACTCACCGAGTATGAGGCCTTTGTTCACGGTTCGACTTAGCTCGCCACGAACGAAGAATTGCTCAGGTCTTTTCTAATGTGTCGCCAGCCGCCATATCTGCTCGAACATCGCGATCACAAAACCGGTCAGAAAACTCAGGTAGCTCCAGCGCAGATAGCGATATTTGTAGCGGCGCAGATACACGCCGAGGCTGTAGATGTCGTTGGCCATTGCCGCGTAGATCGAGCCGTCCGTGCGCATCGAGCGCGCGACTTCGCTCAGATAGCGTTCGCGCGACAGCTCGGAGAAATGCCCCATGAAGAACAGGTTGAATTCGGGCGGCAGTTGCGTCGCGGTGAGTTTGAACGGCCGGTATTTCGGCAGGACGGCAAGAATCGCGAGCAACAGCGCCAGCAGAGTGAACACGCACAAGGTCAGTACCGACATGCGCAGATCCACATCGCTGAGCTTGCCCAGGCTCAACGTCAACACGATCGACGAAACGGTGATGATGATATTGGCCTTGGTGTCGGCCATCGCGCTGAGCGCGACGTGATGCTGCTGCACCGTGCGCAGCAATACGTCGCCGGTGTTGCGCTCGGGGATGTCGGCGAAAATCTCGCGGCCGCGTTGGTCCGAAGGTGCGTTCATCTTGTCTCCCCGTGCCACAATCGATCGATGATAGGAATCCGCCGCCGGCTTGGCAATTTTCATGCATCGTGGCGCGCCGCTGCTGCGATCGTACTGGCTTTCGCGCTGGATGGTTGCGCACAGGTTTATTACGCCACGATCGGCAGCGCGGAGGGCGCGCACGAAGTCGTTGCGCATCGCGGCATCGTGTTCGATGCGCAACATGACCTCGCGCTCGATGTGTACACGCCGCGTACGGAAAACGGCCCGGCGCCGATCGTGGTGTTCTTCTACGGCGGCAGCTGGGAAGGGGGGCGCCGGCGCTGGTATCGCTATGTCGGCGAGGCGCTCGCCGCGCACGGCGTGATCGCGGTGATTCCGGATTATCGCAAGTATCCCGCGGTGCGCTTTCCCGATTTTATGCGCGACGCCGCCGCGGCGACGAAGTGGGCTTTCGAGCACGCGAGCGAATTCGGCGGCGATGCACAGCGCAGCTTCGTGATGGGCCACTCCGCCGGCGGGCACATCGCCGCCCTGCTCGCCTGCGACAAGCGCTATCTGGCCGAAGTCGGCCTCACGCCGCGTGCACTCGCGGGCATGATCGGTCTTGCCGGCGCATATGCATTCCTGCCGTACCAGGATGACGAGGCGAAGATTTTCGGCAACAACGCCAAGGGTCGCTACGAATCGCAACCGATCAACTTCGTCGACGGCGACGAGCCGCCGATGCTGCTACTGCAAGGCAAGGACGACGACGAAGTTGCGCCGAACAACGCCGAGGTAATGGCCGAACGCGCACAGGCGATGGACGGCACGGCGGTGCTCAAACTCTATCCCGATACCGGCCACGGCGACCTGCTGCTCGCGTTCGCGCGCGCGCGCGCGGGGCATCCGCCCGCGCTGCGCGATACGCTGGCATTCATCGCGCATCCACCGGCAAGGCCGGCGGATTCACCCTCGCACTGAATGCATCAGCGCGTAGCCGGGCCTGTACCGGACTTGAGCGCGCTTCGCTACGTCCGCAACGAGCTTACTCAGCGCTCCCCGAGTGGCTCTCCGCCCATGTCGCCAGCGCCTTCTCGCCGACATGCTCGCGCAGCGCCGTGCACTGATCGATGCTTTCCAATGTCTGCGCCAGTGCGCGCTCGCCGCCAATTACCGACGCGATGCGTGGCGCAAACCAAGTACGCAACTCGTCGGACTGCGCCTTGTTGCAGCGGTAGTTGCCCGCGGCGTAGCGCGTGAGTCCGGCCTGATGCGAGTCCGGCATGCGCGTGCGCAGTGCGTCGAAATGCGCCTGGAACCATGCCCAGAATGCCTCGCGATTCTCGCGTTCCGCTGCATTGCTGCCGTAGACGCTGTCGAGTTCACCGACCGCGACGGCAGGCGTCAGCGCATAGTCGCGCGCCTGTGCGCCAAGCTTCGGATCGTGCGTCGAACCGAGTGCGGACAGCAGCTCGTAGCGCTGCTGCGTATTGTGATTGGTCTTGAGCTCGCCGAGTACCGCGTTATACGCCGGCTCGCCCGATTCCTGCACGGTCACGCGCAAGGCGGCGCGACGCAGATCCGCGTCGACACGCGCCAAATCGACCTTGCCATCGCCATCGATACCGAGCGCCTTGCGGCCTTCCGCGTTGAGCTGCGCGCGCACATTCGCATTGCGCACCGTAAACGCGAGGAAATAGACGATCGCGCTACGCAGCCGCGTCGTCGCATCGCTGTCGCCCGCGCGGCGATGCAGGCCAAGCGCAGCCAGACGCGGCGCGTACAATTTTGCGCCGTAGGCATCGAGCACCGGGCGCGTCACAGCGTTGGCGAGATGCTCGCGCATCCAGCCGACTTCGCCCATCAGCGCGGTCGCGATCTGCGGAATATCGGACTGCGCCAGCGCCGGCATCGCATCGAGCACCACCGCAGGCGATACGGCGCCGCGGCTGAACGCACTCGTGATCGCATCGGCATAGATGCGCTGTTCAGCCGGCGCGAGCGCCGCGACATGATCGCACAGCGCGGCGAAATCTTTGTCGGCCATGGTGAAGCGATAGTAGCCCGCCGCTTCGGCATTGGGCTGATACCAGTCGGCGCAGCCGCCTTCAAGAGCAAAATCGCGCTTGGGCTGGTCGAGCAGGAAACACTGCTTCGCCGACTTGTCGCCGTGACCGACGCGCACGCACACCGGCACCTTCCACTGCGGATCGCCGCCGCCGAGCACGCCGTACGGCAGGTAGCGCGACTGACTCAGCGTCAGCGTCGCCTTGCCCGCATTGCACTTCTGCTCGGCACTAACCAGCGGCAGACCGGGCTGATCGAGGAAGCTGCGCATCGCCGCGGCAAGCGTTTCGCCCTTGCCGCTGACCTTGGCGATCGTCGCGATCAGATCGTCCGAGCTGCCGCTGCCAAATGCGTGCTTGGCGAGATATTCGCGCATCGCTTCGCGATACACGTCTTCGCCAATCCATTCCTCGAACATGCGCAGCACCGCTGCGCCCTTCTGATAGGTGATGCCGTCGAAG
>VBNZ01000119.1:1706-4086 GCA_005877675.1 Gammaproteobacteria bacterium | reverse complement strand
AGGGCACAGTGACCAGATCGCCGAACCATTGGTGCGCGATCTCATGCGCATTGACGTTGAAGCTGGAGCGATAGGTGTTCGCTGACGACGTGGCGTCAATGCGCAACAGCGCGTCGCGATAGACGATCAAGCCCGCATTCTCCATTGCGCCCGCGGAAAAATCCGGCGCACCGAGCAGGTCGAGCTTGTCGAACGGATAGGGCTGATGCGTGTAGTCCTCGTAGTACTGCACCGTGGCCGGCGTCTGTTCGAGGATCCATTTGAGCTGCGGACCTGTGCCGCGCGGGCCGATGCCGCGCAGCGGCAGCGCCTCCTTGCGCACGGCGTTGGCCGCGAGCACGGGACCGTCGACCACATCCCATGGTCCGACTGCGAGCGCGATCAGATAAGTCGGCAGCGGCTTGGTTTGCGCAAAAGTGAGCGTTTTCCACTTTGCATCCGCGGATACCTTTTCGCTGCTCGGACGCGTATTGGCGATCGCAACTTCGCCCGCCGGCACCGTCAACGTGATATTGAACGGTGTCTTGAAGCGCGGCTCGTCGAATCCGGGAAACGCATAGCGTGCGCTGATCGCTTCCATCTGCGTCGTGACATACGGATCGTCGCCGACCTTGACCTTGTACAGGCCCTGCAGCTTGGCGTTGAACGGTGCGGCGTAGTCGAAAGCGAGTTCGACATCCTGCGCCGGCAGCAGCGCACCGAACGTCACTTCGATCACGCCGGATTCATCGCGCATCGCGAAATTGGCCGCGTGCGTCTTGCCCTTGGCGTCGATCACCTCCACTTTGGCAATGTCGAGCTCGCGCGCATGCAGGAACACATGGTCCGCGGGCTTGACGAGCTTGACCTTGATACGCGTCTGGCCGGAGAAACGCTCGGCGTGCGGATCGATCTTGAGATTGAGCGTGTACGCCAGCGGCTTGGCATCGTCAGGCAGCTTGCCCGTCGGCACCGCATCCGCAGCGTCGGCGGCTTGCGCCGCGGCAGTCAGGGTCAGAATTAGTCCACTCAACCAGGTCCGCGTACGCATTCAATGCCTCCCTCGCTCGCAAAGACGCGCAGTGTGCCGGTTTGCGCGCGCCGGGCAAAGCGACGGAAGTCATAGCTGGCCTGCGCACGGATCGGCGGTGGCATATTGATAGACAATGCCTATTGATTTGATACCATCAATCGATTTGATATATTTAAACGCGACCATAGAATAACCACAGTCCCCACCCCACCAACCCAACCCAAAGGAAACCGCAGATGTCCCTGATCAACACTCAGATCAAGCCGTTCAAGGCCACCGCCTACCACGACGGCGAGTTCGTCGAAGTCACCGACGCCACGCTCAAAGGCAAATGGTCGGTGGTCGTGTTCTATCCGGCCGACTTCACCTTCGTCTGCCCGACCGAGCTCGAAGACCTGGCCAATCTGCACGGCGAGTTCAAGAAGCTTGGCGTCGAAATCTACGGCGTCTCGACCGACACACACTTCGCGCACAAAGCCTGGGCCGACACCTCCGAGGCGATCAAGAAGGTGAAATACCCGCTGGTCGGCGATCCGACACATACGCTCGCACGCAACTTCGAAGTGCTGATCGAGGAAGCCGGCCTCGCGCTGCGCGGCAGCTTCGTGATCAATCCCGAAGGCCAGATCAAGCTGTACGAAATCCACGACAACGGCATCGGCCGCGATGCGTCCGAACTGCTGCGCAAGGTCAAGGCCGCGCAGTACGTCGCCTCGCACCCCGGCGAAGTCTGCCCGGCGAAGTGGAAGGAAGGCGAGAAAACATTGAAGCCATCGCTCGACCTGGTCGGCAAGATCTGACGCTTTGGAAACACTTGTCGCGTAAATGTAGATCCGGGCGCAGCAATGCGCCCGGACACGCTCGACAGCTTGTCGTTATCGGCCGTCATTCTTGCGAGGCGCTCTTCAAAAGCTGAGCTGGTCACGCGGGAATGCATTTTTGATCTTCGCCGCTTTCACTGCCTCCGCTGAAGCCCAAAGTGACACTGGATTCCCGCTTTCGCGGGAATGACGAGCTAGTAACCCTGCATACCCAGGAATCACCACCATGTTAGATGCTGACATCAAAACCCAGTTGCGCGGACATTTCGCGAAAATCACGCAGCAGGTGGACATCATCGCTGCGCTCGACGAGGGCGAGAAGGCGCGCGAATTGCGTGCGCTGCTCATAGACATCGCGGATCTGTCGCCGCAGTTTCGCCTGATCGAGCGTCGCGATCCCGGTGTGCGCGTGCCCTCATTCGCACTCGATCGCCCGGGCGCGAATCTCGGTATCCGCTTCAGCGGCATCCCGATGGGACACGAATTCACCTCGCTGATTCTTGCCTTGCTGCAAGTCGGCTGCCACCCGCCCAAGCTCGACGCCGAC
>VBNZ01000119.1:0-1658 GCA_005877675.1 Gammaproteobacteria bacterium | reverse complement strand
AACACGCTCGCCGCGCTCAATCCACGCATCCGCGTCGAGATGATCGAAGGGGGCACGTTCGAGGCCGAAGCGGCCGAGCGCCAAATTCTTTCCGTACCCGCGATCTTTCTCAACGACACAGAATTCGGTCAGGGCCGCATGGTGCTGGCCGATATCCTCAAGAAAATCGACGGCGGCGCGGCCGCACGCGATGCAGCCAGACTCGACGCGCGCGATCCGTTCGATGTGCTGATCGTCGGCGGCGGTCCCGCGGGCGCAGCGGCAGCAGTGTATGCGGCGCGCAAAGGCATCCGCACCGGCCTCGTCGCAGAACGTTTCGGCGGCCAGGTGCTCGACACGCTCGGCATCGAAAACTACATCTCGATCATGGAAACCGAGGGGCCGCGCTTCGCCGTCGCCTTGCAGGAACACGTCAATGTCTACGGCGTCGACGTGATGGACCTGCAGCGCGCAACGGCACTCGTGCCCGGCGTTGAAAGTATACAAATCAGGCTTGCCAACGGCGCGACGCTGCAATCCAAAACCGTCGTCCTCGCGCCCGGTGCGCGCTGGCGCGACATCAACGTGCCGGGCGAAAAGGAGTATCGCACCAAGGGCGTGACCTATTGCCCGCATTGCGACGGCCCCTTGTTCAAGGGCAAGCGCGTTGCGGTGATTGGCGGCGGCAATTCCGGTATCGAGGCGGCTATCGATCTCGCCGGCGTCGTCGCACACGTCACCGTGCTCGAATTCGACAACAAACTGCGCGCCGACGATGTGCTGCAGCGCAAACTGCGCAGCCTGCCGAATGTCGACGTGATCGTTTCGGCGCAGACGACCGCGGTGCTCGGGGACGGCAGCAAAGTCACCGGCCTGAACTATGCCGATCGCGCCAGCGGCGCGGCGCATGCGCTGGAACTGTCGGGCGTGTTCGTGCAGATTGGACTGTTGCCGAACACCGATTGGCTCGAGGGCACGCTCGCATTGTCGCCGCGCGGCGAGATCGAAATCGACGCGCACGGGCGCACTTCAATGCCGGGCGTATTCGCCGCCGGCGATGCGACGACCACTCCGTTCAAGCAGATCGTGATTGCGGCCGGCGATGGCGCAAAGGCGGCGCTCAGCGCGTTCGATCATCTGATTCGCGCACCGATCGCGCCGCTGCAAACCGCCCAGGCCGCATAGTTTTTGCTCGTTATTCCCGCATCAGCTTCGCTCGTCATTCCCGCATGCTCTTAGCGGGACTGCGCAGGCAGGATGCCGGAGCGAACATTCGCGTAGCGAATGGCCCGGAGGGCAAACTGCGGATGCAGTTTGTTATCCGGCGAATTGCTTCTCATGTACGTCACATTCAAAGGCGCCGGATTTCCAAAAAAAGGCACTGGATTCCCGCCTTCGCGGGAATGACAAAAAAATATATTCCGAAAAGCCCTGGATTCCCGCCTTCGCGGAATGACGAAAAATGTATCCGAGAAGGCACTGGCCTCCCGCCTTCGCGGGAATGACGAAAAAATGTATTCCGAAAAGCCCTGGATTCCCGCCTTCGCGAAATGACGAAAAATGTATCCGATTCACGCGCCGATTGCGCCGCTGCAAAGCGCCGAGGCCGCATAGCTTTTTGTTCGTCATTCCCGCATGCTCTTAGCGGGACTGCGCAGGCAGGATGCTGGAGCGAACAT
>VBNZ01000176.1:4920-5399 GCA_005877675.1 Gammaproteobacteria bacterium | reverse complement strand
CTGCGCCTAGCAGCTTGATGCCGAGGTACAGCAGATACATGCCGCCTGCCCACTTGACCACCGTGAACCAGAAAGCCGAGGTTGCCAGAAGTGCGCCCAAACCGAGGAGCGACACGACCAGCGCCGTGGAATCGCCTAGTGCGACAGCGGCGACCAGGGGGATATTCGCGCGCCGGCCATGAGCCATGGCGTAGCTGATGACCGTGAGTATGGTCGGGCCGGGGATGACGAGCAGAACCGCAGATGCGGCGACGAAGGCAAGCCAGAGTTCGATAGGCATGGCGAGTGTTCTCTAGGGGGCTAACACCTGAATTAAGCCGCCGCCGGCCCGGGACGGTTGCTTTATGAGTTGCCCGACCCCGGCGGTCGGCTTGAATGAGCTAGAGCCCATCACACTAGCCATGGGCTCCTAGAAGAACTACCGATACACCACCGATGACAAGCAGGACGCCCAACGCACTGATGGCTTTTATAAAGAG
>VBNZ01000176.1:0-4816 GCA_005877675.1 Gammaproteobacteria bacterium | reverse complement strand
AACGAAAACTAAGACAAGCACAAGTTGCGATGAGTGCATGAGTGGGCTCTAACTTTTGACTTAAGCGGCGTGCCGTAGGCACGTCCGCTTGAAGGAAGGGTTAGCCGTCTCGTCACGCAATGTCGGCCCCACTTGCGAAGCGCCTAATGAATTCGACCCCGGCATCGGTGACCCAGTAGGTGAACGTCATAGGAAAGTTCTTAGAGAAGCCATTATCGCCACTTACCAAGAAGCCCATTCCTTCGACGTGCTTGTCTTCAAAGAAGCCATCCTTTATGGCATTCGCAACCAACAGATCGCCGGCAGCCCCCAAGACAAATACTCGTTCATTCGACTTGGCGAGAACCTCGAAGAGCCTTCTCTCGAATTCACCGTAGCGGTTGTTCAGAATGCCTAGGTTGTGCTTGTACATCCTTACTGCGAGTCGATCAATTTCCTTCTTCTGATCGAACCGGGTGTGGCAGTTTGGGCAGAGCGCGATTAGGTTCTCGAATGAGTCGTCATGCGTGTCGGCCCATGGAGCGATGTGTGCGATTTCGGTTGTAGTCGCGCGACACGTGGGAATCGCGCAGCGATGACCTGCCTCGTCGAGCACCGCGCGTTTGACTTCCGCAGGGACGGCATGTCGGCTCATGTGCTCCTCGAGATTAAGACGGCTAACGCTTGCGGTAAGCGGCCGCTGCCGCGATGAGTAACATGTTAGCGCAACAACTCCGCAGCGGTCGGCTTGAATGAGTAAAAAGAGACTTCTCCATCTCAGGCGGCAAAGCCGCGCGGCATCGAAGTGCCATGATTGTGATGTAGGTCGACAATCAAAACGAGAGGAGAAGTCTCCAAATAAATACTACAACCGTCGGTGTGGATCTCGCAAAGCAGACGTTTTCGGTGTGTTTGATGGACAGGCATGGCCGCGTGCTTGGCCGTCACGAATTTCGACGCGACGCGTTTGCGGCATGGCTGGTGCAATTGCCAGCGGGCATGCTCGTGGCAATGGAGGCGTGTAGCGGTGCGCACGATTGGGCGCGCCGTTGCCTGGAACTGGGACTGCAGCCACGTTTGATGGCTGCGCAGTTCGTGACGCCGTTTCGCAAGAGTCAGCGCAGCAAGAATGATCGCAACGATGCCGAAGCGATCGCCACGGCGGCACGCCAAGGCAATATGCGCTTTGTCGCGATCAAGACGGTGGAGCAGCAAGCGCGGCTGGCCTGGCATCGGGTGCGCGAGGGCTACAAGAGCGAGAATCTGGCGGTAATGAATCGCCTGCGCGGTCTGCTGGCGGAGTTTGGCATCGTGATTGCGCAAAGCGCGCCAGCGCTCAAACGGGCATTGGCGCAGATCGTCGAACGCATCGATCTGCCTGGCGAGTTGCTCGAACTGCTGCGCGATCTGCGCGAGCATTGGCAAACTCTTCAATCGCGCCTGCAGGTGTGTGATGCACGCATTGAGGCGCACGCGCGCGCGGACGAGCGCTGCCAGCGCCTGCGCGGGCTGACCGGGATCGGCCCGCTCACGGCCGATGCCACGGTTGCTAGTGTCGGCGAGGGTGGCGATTTCAAGAACGGCCGGCAGATGGCGGCGTGGCTGGGGCCTGGTGCCGCAGCAGCACTCCAGCGGCGGACGGCAACGACTGGGCCACATCTCGCGCAGTGGCGCGTACCTGCGCACGCTACTGATCCAGGGCGCACGCAGCAGCGTGTTGCAGGCCTCTAGGGTGTCGGCGGAGAAAGCCACAGCGGAGCAGATCTGGATCAATCAACTGGCCACCCGCATGCCCTTCGGCAAACTGCTGGTGGCGATTGCCAACAAACATGCGCGGCAGAGTTGGGCGATGCTGGCGCGCGGCGAGGCCTACGATGCCCAGGCCTGGCTACGGCACCCGAGCGCAAGCACACACTGATAACAGCCTGAGCACACGCAAACTATGCAAGCACGTATCGATTCCACGTCAGAGCGACAAGGGTAGACAAACGGTCAGACCGACCTGCAGAGAGCCTGGCTAACTAGACGGCGGCCATCACGCGATTCGTTTGATCCACGAACGCGGGCAGACCCGATGAATGAGGAAGGCCTGCGGGTGCGGTTTATACAGCGGTCCGGGCGAGCACCACACGCCCCACAAGACCGATTACGGAATTGCAGTCTGACACTGTTTGCCCAGATCACCCAATGCGGATGTGACAAAGTGTACAAAGCAAACAAAGCGACACGGCAGCGGCCGTGTCATGGCATCACATTGCCGGAGTTGACGGGAAGTCTCTTACGGAATTGTTACGCCTCGCCAGCCGCACTTGAATTCCGAGCATTTCGCTGAGAATTCATAGACAAGTACAAAAACGTAATCACGGTGGGAATAATAAATCCCTTTAGATATGAGAGCGGATGTCTGCCATCCAAGAAACGGAATGGGAGATCGAAGAAGAATGCCCAGTAGTGCGTCGCTATCAGCGATGAAATTGCGATCCACATTCCATACAGGCCAAATCGCCTATTCAAGACCACAAGAATTAGGCTAAAAATAATTATCACGCGAAGTATGGATTGCGCGTTCTCAAATAGAGGGTGTGTATTTCTGCTCCCGCCATCGTACAAGTCGGTGCCTGAGCCAAAATACAAGTCGAAGAGAGTGTAAGTGTGGTAGAAAATAAGAAGGCCGGCCAGCGCGCAAATGACTATTCGCTGTACTGGAAAGTGTCTGCGGACGAGCTGAATTATGCGCATGATTGATGGACACCAGAGTGTGAGTTCGAGGCCTAACGCTTGAGTTAAGCGGCTGCCGCCGCTGAAGTATGATTTTAGCGCGGATCGACATCGGCAGTCCGCTTGAACGAGTAAAAAGAGACTTCTCCGTCCCGGCGCGGACATTGCCGCTCGGCATCAAAGTGCCAGATTGTGATCTTGTGGATCAACAATCAAACGAGAGGAGAAGTCTCCAAATGAATACTACAACCGTCGGTGTGGATCTCGCAAAGTACACGTTTTCAGTTTGTGAAGTGGACAGCCACGGTCGCGTGCAGTTGCGTCGCGATTTTCGTCGCGATGCGTTTGCGGCGTGGTTGGCGCAATTGCCGCCGGGCACGGTCGTGGCGATGGAAGCGTGCAGCGGCGCGCATCACTGGGGGCGGCGCTGTGTTGACCTGGGGCTGCAACCGCGCCTGATCGCCGCGCAGTTCGTGACGCCGTTTCGCAAGAGTCAGCGCAGCAAGAATGATCGCAACGATGCCGAAGCGATTGCCACCGCCGCACGCCAGGGGAACATGCGTTTTGTAGCCATCAAGTCAGTGGATCAGCAAGCACGGCTGTCGTGGCACCGGGTGCGGGAAGGCTACAAGGACGAGAACCTCAAGGTGATGAATCGTATCCGTGGCCTGCTCGCGGAGTTCGGCATCGTTGTCGCGAAATCGGAAATTGCGCTGCGCCGTGCCTTTGCAGACATCCTTGAGCGCCAGGACCTGCCGCGGGAATTCGTCGAACTGCTGCAGGACCTGCGCGAGCATTGGCAGCAGATCCAGGCACGTCGGCAGCAATGCAATCAGCGCATTGAAACCCATGCCCAGGCGGACGAGCGCTGCTGTCGTATTCGCGCGCAGTCCGGGATTGGTCCGATTACCTCCGATGCCGTGGTCGCCAGCGTCGGCGATGGCAGCGATTTCAAGCATGGCCGGCAGATGGCCGCGTGGGTGGGACTGGTGCCGCGGCAGGATTCCACAGGTGGCCATCAACGCTTGGGCCCCATCAGTCGCAGTGGCGATGCGTACTTACGCACCCTGCTGATCCAGGGTGCGCGCAGCAGTGTGTTGCAGGCCTCTCGAGTGCCGGTGGACAAAGCGACGCCGGAGCAGATCTGGATCAATCAACTGGCCACGCGCCTGCCCTTCGGCAAACTGCTGGTGGCTGTTGCCAATAAGCATGCCCGCCAGATATGGGCGATGCTCGCGCGCGGCGAGGCCTACGATCCCAACGCCTGGATCCGTCACCCGATGACGCAACGCAATGCTTCGCGCAAGAATCCTGCAGCGATGGCTGCTTGATCCCGTTCACTTTTGAGGAAACGCAATTCTGCAATTCCCGTTCACCGTCAGAGCGATACCTGTAGCAAACGGTTCAGACCGACCTGGAGAGAGCCTGTCTAACTATACGGTTGCCGCCACGCGCTTCGGTTGATCTCCGGACGCGGGCAAACCCGATGAACGAGCGAGGCCTCCGGGTGCGGTTTATACAGCGGTCCGGGCGAGCAACACATGCCCCACAAGACCGATTACGGAATTGCAGTCTGACAACCGATTGAACGATGCCGCCCTGACAAACGTGCGTCTATGTATACAAAACACCAAAAGCAGCACGGCTCCGCCGTGCCATGGCATCACTTTGCCAACGTTGACAGGAAGTCTCTTACTGATTGAATGGACTCCTCCCGCCGGTATAACGGCATCGAAGTGCCAAACTGGATGTGACGCATTCAGTTGACCACACGAGAGGAGTCCGCCATGCATGCTACGACTGTCGCCATCGATTTGGCAAAAGAAGTGTTCGAGCTCGCGTACGCCGATGCGCAGCATCGGATCGTGCAGCGCACGCGCCTGTCGCGTCGCGCGTTCGCGCACGCACTGGATAATCTCGGCCCGTTGCGGGTGATCATGGAAGCCTGCGGCAGCGCGCACTACTGGGGCCGCCGCTTTGTTGCACAGGGACATGCGGTGCGCTTGCTACCGGCACGCGACGTGCGCCCGTACGTGCGTCGCAACAAGACCGATCGCACCGATGCAGCCGGGCTGCTCGAAGCGGATCGTTGCGGCGAGATCGATAGCGTGCCGATCAA
>VBNZ01000175.1:2860-7767 GCA_005877675.1 Gammaproteobacteria bacterium | reverse complement strand
GCGAAGGACGTTATTTTCGGATAGATAGGCGCGATACGAGGTGACTTCTTTGCGACTCCAGGTTGCGTTGACCTCTTTGTCGATTGAACGAAATTCTCGTATGCAAGCGTGCAAAATGGTCTGGGCACGCAACGCCAGAAACTCGCTAGCGAATGAATAAGAAACGAGCACTTCAGACGGATAAAAAGCAGCTACAAGGATGAGATCTTCTCCGATGGGATCTGGATTTTGCAGGAAAAGGTCAATGCGTCTATGAAACTCGGAGTGCTTGAATTCAAGCTGATTTATTGCGCTCAGAATATGCGCGGCCGGAACGGGGAAGTAACGCCCTTTGCTTGGCCGCGACAACCTGTCCTTGTTCGCCAGCATGCCGACACCTAGACAGAATGGCTTGATTCCGAGCGGCCTGCCGCCGCGGTACCGTGGATTGTGCGCGTGAGCGCATAGAGCCACACCGTTGGCCGAACAGGTATCAACGCACATTCGCGGAGGCAGGCCATGCACAAGCGTATCACTGTCCATGTGGGTCTGGACGTCCATAAAGACTCGATCGAGATCGCTCTTGCCGACGGCACGCAAGGGGGTGAGGTGCGGCACTATGGCCGCATCGGCGGAGACCTCGCCTCGCTGGATCGCGCCGTGCGGCAACTCGGTGGTGCACAGCGTTCGCTGGTCTTCAGTTACGAAGCCGGGCCCTGTGGTTATGCGATCTATCGCCATCTGACAGCGCAATGGCATGTGTGCCACGTGGTGGCGCCGTCGATGACACCGCGACGACCGGGCGAGCGGATCAAGACCGATCGGCGCGATTGCATCAAGCTGGCGCGTCTGGCGCGTGCGGGCGAGTTGACCATCGTTCGCGTACCCGATGCGCAGGACGAAGCGATCCGCGATCTGGTGCGCGCACGCAGCGATGCGGTGCGCAACCAGCGCGATGCACGGCATCGCTTGAAGGCCCTGCTATTGCGCCACGAGATTCGCTATGCCGGCAAGACCGCATGGACGCCGGCGCACGAGCGCTGGCTGGCGACGGTCAAGCTAGCGCATGCGGCACAGCAGATCGTCTTTCAGGAATACGTTGACGGTGTACGCGAGAGCACACAGCGCATCGCACGGCTGACGCAATCACTGCACGATGCCGTCGCCGATTGGCGCTGGCAAGGGGTCGTGCAGGCACTGCAGTCGCTGCGTGGCATACAACTCGTCAATGCCGCGACCCTGGTAGCCGAGATCGGTGACATTGAACGCTTCGCCCACCCGCGCCAGCTGATGGCGTATCTCGGATTAGTGCCGGGCGAGCACAGCAGTGGATCACATCGACGTCAGGGCAGCATCACCAAAACCGGCAATGCGCATGCACGCTGCGCGTTGATTGAAGCGGCGTGGCAGTATCGTCTGCCGGCGCGCATCACCCCGATCATTGCCAAACGCCAGGAGCACGTCAGCGAACCGATCCGTGCACTCGCTTGGAAAGCGCAACAGCGCCTGTGCCATCGCTATCGGCGACTCGCTGCACGGCAGCTGCACAAGAACAAGATCGTCACGGCGCTGGCACGCGAACTGAGTGGCTTCGTCTGGGCGATCGTGCGCGAAGCGCGTGCGGTGCGTTAGTGGACGAGCGCTCCGGCCAATAAATCTGTTGCATCCATCCAGGAGAAACGCACACACACTCCCCATCAAGACTCGATACGCAACGCGGCGCCGGCCGCGGTGGAGAACTCTCGGCAGGCGTTATGGATGCGAGCGCATGCTCGCCACAGCCGAACCTAGAATGAGACAGCTCCACGACGAACCCGGTCTGGCGCTATCCAACGCGCGAATATCAGCGTGATCAACCGTCGTACACGAAGAGCCCGCGCCGCGTTGTCTATCGAGTCTTCATGCAGCACACCAACGGACTGCGAAGCAGTGCGAAGAGCGCGCTTGGCTACTTGACAAGATCAAGCCATATCAACGCTTGAGCTTGGCGGCCGCTGCCGCGATGCGCATGAGTCTACCGCAGCCATCCGCAGCGGTCCGCTCGAGCAAATAGTTAGGCGAAAGTTTTCACCCCCAACCCTTGCTTCGCGCCTGCTCAGCCTCGCTTGCCTTGCGGACGGCCTTACGGTTCTCTGCATCCAGCGACTCAAACATGGTGCTCTTCGCGAAGTAAGGACCAAGCCATTCATCCTCGTGCGTAAAAGCCATGGTCCACGCGAGATTGGATGGGAACACGAGCCAGTCCTGCCACGAGCAAGCAATGGGCCGCTTTTTTGTGATGAGGCCTGCTTCGCGATCGTTAGAGATGACTACAAACTCAGCTGCGACATGCTGCTCATATTGTGCAACGGCTTCACTTCGTGAAGTACTGGGGAAGCGCTTGTAGCTAAAGACATGCCATAGGAACTGTTCGATGTGAATGCCGGTGCCATCTGTGCCGAAGCTCACCATCCAGCGTTCAATATGGGCTTCAACCTCCGATGCGGAAAGAAAGCGTTCTATGGGGCCAGGAGTAACGGAGACTGCGGCTGGCTTGCGTTTCATTTTCCGCCTAACGCTCTATTGAACATCAAAATTGACGCATAACACGGCTGCAATGCCCATCGGTCGTCCAATCGATGCGGCAGTTCCACTACTTTGCCTTGCGTGAGTCAGGGTGCTTATCCAGCCATGCTATTACCCGAGCCCAATGGTTGTACTCCGAGAATTTACGGAAGCTATCTCCGGCGTCATTCATCAACGACATATCGGTGCCTGCTTCGAGGAGCATCATGGCAACGTCTTCGCTATGAGTCGCCCCGAGCGCCGGTCCGTAACGCCCGTGTGTCGACGGGTTAATGCCTTGGTCCAGCAGGTAGCGTACCAATTTTGCGTCGCCGGCTTCGGCAGCGATGTGGAGCAACGTTGTTCCATCCGCACCATGAGCGCGCAGGTCACAACCGAGCCCTTCCAGCCACTTCGTGACCTCAAGGGCGTGCCAGTTCTTCAGTTCGTAGGCGTGATGTGCGAGTAGCAGGGTTACCGGCGATTGCTGAGGCGGGGATTGGGCTTCGTCGCCGCGATCAGGGAACGTCATCGCCGGACGAGCATTTGCCCCTGCGGCGTTCCAGATCTTCTGCGCCAGAGACAGGTTAGCGCCTTCTATGGCTGCTCGGAACGCGCCATCAATCTTTTGTTGATCGGGTATTCCATTCGTACGAAGTGCACCTTTGTCGACCAGTGCGTCGACCAGTGGTGCACGTTGGTGCTGGAGTGCTAGTTCAAACAGTGAATGCTTTTCTTGCGGATAGCCTTCATCATCGCTGACGGTATCCACTGGAACACCTAGTTGAATCAACTCCAGCATCGCCTTGTCATCGTGGGAGTTCTCGTTTGCCACTGCTCTATTGAGCAGCGCGCCGCCAGCTGCTGATGCAAAGGCAAAGCCTTCCTGCTTCAGGCGAGTCACAGCTGAGTGGCCTAAGTGAATCCAGCTTTCGCTGTCAGCAGTCTCGTCGATTTCTTTCTCGAACTCAGTCACAACTGCCGGCATACCGACAGATTGGCCGACGTAATCTTCAATGGAATGCGTCTGGTTCCCTAGCTGCATCGTCACTGTGTAGGTTGGGTTGTCAGTAATGCTGGCTCGGTACGACTCGCGCATCGACCACAGGTCTTTGGCAATTAAGCTGTTCGCGAGTTTTGCAACAGCTTCCGGGGCAACCTGATATCGATGCTCGCCCACGACGTCGACGAATTGGTTGCCGACATAGACCACATGGCCATCGCCGTAGATGTCGACGCTGTAACTTGGGCACCATCCAAAGCAGCCTGAGCGACGCAATCCGATATGGACCTGCGCAAGCGGCACAGTCGGCACCTGCTTGTGGCCCTTTAGCGTCTCTTGCTCGGAGAGGACCTCGGTCACAATCGCCGCGACCGCCTGGCCATCGCGCAAGAACGGCACATAGCGCCAGTTTTGCATCTCATGAAAGACCTCGCGGCGTTGGTCATTCAACGCCTGTATCTCATCGAAGTGGTTCTTCAGGCCGTAACACGCCACTTTTCCGAGCTGATTTACCCGCAATGTCAGCTCAAATCCGCCTTCGTAGGATTGCAACTTGGTCCCGAATGGGTAGCTGATGGTCGGCAGAGTGAACTGGCGGTGCTGCTGTACCTGTTCGCTTTCAGGAACGAAACCTAGAAGCTCATTTTGCTGACAACCGGGTATGTCCGCAGCGCGCGCGTGCGAGGCAAGCTGGAGCGCGAGCAGAACGAGGACTTGGTAAGCAATGCGCTTCATGGGAGTCAACTCTGAGGGTCCTGAGGTTTCATTAGTACCCCATGCAGCTGCGATGCGCCTGATCATCGTAACCAGCACGTGACTGGAACTGGTCGACGTAGCTGCCTTTAGCCGGCAGGGGTGTTCTGTTGTAGAGCCATGCTCTCATCGAAGCGGACGTCGCCATCGGCACGTGATGGTCCCAGCACCAGTCGATGAGTTCAGGGGTGTTGAGTAGTCCCAACTTGATGCCTTGTCCGGGTAACAATAAGTCGGTTTCACGCACCAAATTCCCGGAACAAGTCATGCTGCATGACTCGATCGCGGCCACGGGAATCGACACCATTCCCATCCCGACAGCGCTGGGGCTAGGTTCCAGTTGTATACCAGCGTCACTCATCCGGACAGAAAGCGTCGAATTGAAGTGGCTCGATGAAGCTTGCCTGAAATTGCTCGTCAGCGTCACCTGCAGCGCGGATTTTGCCGTCGATGGCCAAGCGGTCTGGCCGCCAAACGCGTGCTCCAAGTCTTTATATTCCGCTGAGGAGAAAACTACCACCCGGTCGGGTGATGGCTGCGACATGAAATCGAATGCGCCCGTCGAACTCCAATTGGCGCCGAGGATCTGCAGTGGCCGATCTGAGCTGAGATCGATTGAGGCGATTTC
>VBNZ01000175.1:2317-2846 GCA_005877675.1 Gammaproteobacteria bacterium | reverse complement strand
CATTTCCACTCGTAGTCCTTTCCATCACTTGCGTGCAGCACAGCAAGAAGATGCGCTCCTCCCTTGAGCCTCTCGTATTCCGCGGCGAAGTCACTCGCATCCTTCGCTTCCGTCACGTCGTTTGAAAGCCTAAGGCATAGATTCGTCATCACGCCTCGTACTTCCAGTGGTCCGTTCGCCAATAGGCGAACCGGTTTGGTGTCGAGCAGTGTTGGCTTGTCCGCAAGAACGACGCGTTGCTCACTACTGCCAAACAAGAAATCGGGAACCTGATTGCAGCCAACCAGCGCAATCGCGGGCAGAGTAAGCGCGAGACCAATTCGCACGCTTACCTTCACGTTCTCAATTGCCCGCATCGATGGCCCTGCATATCAGTGGTTGGTTGTGGGTGCGGCAATCCTCCGCGATCCCCTCGGCTGTGCGCCTGGCTTCTTCAATGTCTCTTGTTGGCAATAGCAACCCGCCGTTGTTATGAATGTTGACCATCATCGCTATCGCCTGTTGCTGATCAATCTCGAGATTCTTCATG
>VBNZ01000175.1:0-2237 GCA_005877675.1 Gammaproteobacteria bacterium | reverse complement strand
TGCCGAGAATGGACCAGGGGATGGGGATGCCCTCGCACGGCGTGCATCAACAATCGCCATAGGATGCTGCCGTCCGTTGCTAAGCCTCTTGGCAGTCGCTGAGGAATCACGTTGCTGACGAACAGTAGGAGGTTAGCGAAAATGAACGTGTTCACGATGCACAGCGCCAAGATGGATCTCGGCCAGCCGAACAGTGCGACGTAGCCCGACGCACCTGCAAGCAGAATCAACTGCACGAGCAACCCTGCCGAGCAAACGAAGAAGGCGCCACCTACAGAGCGTGGTGTTTCGAACCGGCAGCGGCCGCCCAGTCCCGACAGATAAATAGCGTGCACCTTCAATTTGAGCGATGCGGCTGCAGCCGCATGCCCCAACTCATGCGCTGCGATCAGCAGCGAGTAGGCGACGCAACAACATAGGGCTATACGCCAATCGGCGCGCGCGTAGGAAGCAATTAGCAACCCACCTAGAGGCAGCGACCAGTGAAGGAACACCGGAATGCCCCCAACTCGAAACGCCTCGATGGTGCCGGGACGAGCGTCTCCAGCAAGCTCCTGCTGCTGTGAGTTGGACACGGTTCCATGCCGGTGGGGTGGTAGCGCAAGATACCAGATCGGCAAGCTCGCGAATCCATCTTGCGGGGCAATGCGGCGTGTCTTTGATGAAACGCACATCCCTTTGTGCGCCGTCTCCGTATATCACCGCAGTACGTGCCTTGGCCACCGCAAGCCCAACGGCAAATCCGGAGTGTTTGCCTTGGAAGAAGCGTGCAGAAGGAGCGGACGCATGAGCAACGCACTGCCTCTTGGCGCGATACAGGCGACCTCGTTCCCAGACGTTCGCCACTGCTGAACTTGCTCCGTACTGAGTCGCCCTTTCACGTGCGAGCCGGGAATGACTCTGAGCGGACCGCTGTGTTCAGTGCTGGAGTCGAGGTGGACTCGCACCGCTACAAGTCGTTCAAGGACCCCAACCGGCGGCTGTACGAAATGCATGCCTTCCTTCTGAGACCAAGCCGCACAGGCTGGCGAGTCAACTCTCTCTTCTACCGGAATCGAAAGATCCTGATGGAACGCGACGAGCCAGTTCTGCCGATCCGATTTGTCGAAGAAAGTACATTGAACGGCTACGGTGGATTGCTGGAGGCGAGGCATGATCTTGGGGTCATCGCGGAGTAGCACGGCAATATTGCGGCACCACGGCAGGCCAAGCAGACTCCGCGTGCCGGCGTTGCCAGACGAGACATCGGACATCTTCCGGGTCAACTCGTCACACTCAGGCTCTGACAGGACTCCGTGTATCAGCTCGAAGCCTTCTGAATCGAACGCGACGACCCGCGCGTCCTCTACCTGTATTGCGGCGACTTGCTCATCAAATGCTGTCGTCGTTGCTTTCATCCGCGACAGCTCATCTTTGGCTGTAAAAACATGCCGAGNCTCTGCGCGACCGGCGAATTGTGTAGTGAACATACTACTATTGGCAGCATGTCAGATTCTCACCGCAACAAAGACTTCGTTCGGCTCAGGCTACTATCGAGACGAATGAAGGCTCTTTTGCCGAAGATTGGTAGTCTTCAGGAGCTTCCGGTGCAGTCCTTTGTGAGAGCATCTCGGGAGTACCGAGCTCTTGGGGCTGAGTTTGACCGTATCTGGGCCAAGTACGGCTTCAAGAGCATGGTCATGGATCGGCGCAGGCGTTGCTCAACTCGCAAAGGCAACCAACGATTCCAGCGAGCTGTTACACGATCAGCGAAGCGTTCCGAAAAAGATAAGCTTCGCCTTGCCTTCATTCGGGAACTGTCGCAATGATCCCGCGATTCGGCGCTCGCGGTGACTCTTGCTAACGGGTCCCACTTAGCTGAGCTCGTCATCTGGCTCGGCATGCGACTCGCGGCAACGCATTCTTCCATGACACAAAACGTACTTTTCATTTGCAGTCAGAATCGCCTTCGCAGCCCAACCGCGGAGCAAGTCTTTGCCAACTGGCCCGGGACTGCGACGGCATCAGGCGGCCTCAACCGCGACGCGGAAATTCCCGTTACTCCAGAGCTGCTTGATTGGGCGGACATCATCTTTGTCATGGAGCGCGCACATCGCAGCAAGCTCTCCGCGAAGTTCAAACAGCACCTGCACGACAAGCGTGTTATTTGCCTTGAAATCCCCGATAACTATGACTTCATGGCGCCGGAGCTCGTGGAGCTGCTCAAGGCACGGGTTCCGCGCCACCTCCGGTCAACA
>VBNZ01000174.1:10216-22109 GCA_005877675.1 Gammaproteobacteria bacterium | reverse complement strand
AGCAGCATGGTGCAACGCCAACCGCACCGCGCCTGCGCGCTCATCTTGCCTGTTCTATGGCGGTGTAGATCGCAAAGCTCAGCTCGACCTTGTCCGATAAGGTGCCATGGCGCGAACGCATGCCGAAATCGCCGCGGCGGATCGTGCCGATTGCTTCGACCGGGCAATCATTGCCACTCGCTGCGGGGCAGGTTGGCTCGGCCAGTTCGAGCTGTACCTTCTTGGTGACGCCGCGCAGTGTCAGCAGGCCCTCGATCTCGCCGCCCGACTGCAGGCGGCGCAGCGGAATCGCTTCCGAAACAAAGTGGATGTGCGGATAGTGCCGAGCATCGAAAAATTCCTCCGACTTCACCCAATCCTCGTGGCCGTGGGTGCGCATCGATACCATGTTCGTGTCGATCGTCGCATCGACCGTCGCGCTGTTGCGGAAATGGTCGATCGCGATCGCGCCTTCGACGTGGCCGAAGCGGCCGTGCACGCCGACCAGCCACAGCACCTTCACTTCGAAGTCGACGCGCGAGCGCGTGCTGTCGAGCGCAAGCGTCTGCACGCGCGAGGCGTCCGCATGCGCAAGCGCGCATGCGAGGGCGAGCAACAGGACGATGCAGTAGGGCGTGCGAGGCATCAGGAATTCTGCGGCAACTCTATGCGTATATCCCGCGTTGGCGCGGGATGGCGTGCGCGCCAACGTAACGCAACGCAGCTTACGGAGCCCAGAACGCCTTCAGCTTGCCGGCGCCCGGCTCGACTGCCCCGTCGTCGAGGTCGATCCACACGACGCCGCCGGGTGGGATGCCGCGAAAATCACCCGACTGCCCGGTCGTGAGCAGCGCAGCCAGCGTTTCAAACCCCGGATTGTGGCCGACCAGCAGCAGATGCTCGACATCGCTGTACTCATCGATCAGTGCGACGAGTTCGCCCGCGGTCGCTTCGTAGATGCGCGGCTCCAGCGTCGCCTCGACCTGACCGAGTGCGTGCTGCAAGGTCTCGCGCGTGCGCCGCGAGGGCGAGCAGAGTATGCGCGCGGGCAAGGTCGGGTGCGACTTGAGCCACGTGCCGGCGCCTTCGGCTTCGGCCACGCCTCGCGCGGACAGCGCACGTTCCAGGTCGTCCTGGCCGGACTTTGCAGGTTCAGCATGTGCGTGGCGCAAGAGAATCAAGGCTTTCGTCATCATCTACTCCTGCGCTGGACAGTTCGGGGCGTTGGGCCACCATTCGCGTTGAGCGTAGCGCGTGCTGCGCGCGAAGTCGAAGCATTACGCACCGCGTGCTAATCGAGCTTCTTCAACCAGCGCAACATCTTCTCCCAATCCTCCTGATGCGAACGGATCGCCTCGGAGGAGTAATCGAAGATGCTCTTGCCGAGCCCGCTCATCAACACATAACCCTGCGAGTCGCGGATCTGCGCGACGATCGGAAAGGGCAGCGCCTTCATTTCATCGAGCGCCTGATGCGAGGCATTGGTCCATGGCTTGAGACGATTGGCGACGAGACCGACCGCGACCTTGCCGCGTTTGATACGTCCGAGCTGGGCGATGCCCTGGATGAAATGCTCGCTCGCTTCCAGATCGAAGCGCGAGGGCAGCACCGGGATCAAGAGCGCATCGAGATCGTCGAGAAACGCCTCGACATCGACCGGGCGGATTGCCGCCGGCGCGTCGATCACGACGCGTTGCGTACCCTTGGGCACGTGTGCGCGCCAGTCCGAGCGGATGCCCGGCACCGGCAGCACCGGATGTGCAAAGCCCGCGCGCTTCTCGCACCAGTGCTGGCTCGAACCCTGGCGGTCGGTATCGACCAGCACAGTGTTCTTGCCGTCCTGCGCGTAGTACGCCGCGAGGTTGGTTGCGATGGTCGACTTGCCGCAACCGCCCTTGGAATTGGCCACCAGGATCTTCAACATCCGTCGATCTCCCCAGCCGCGCCAGGCGCGCGAAGCTCAAGAGTATACGCGGGCTCGTCCCATGCAAAGCCCCGTACGCGGACCGTCATACCCGCCTTTGCGGGGGATCAGTGCTGCACCGCGGGTGCCTGGAGTGGATCGGGCGCCTTCGCCTCAGCCGCCGGGCGGGTCGGTGTGGATGCTCTGTTCGCGCAGCAGCGCCGGCACTGCGGCAAGTTCGTTCTGCTCGCTGCCGAGCAGGCGGATATAGCTCTCGGCCAGGGCGGGTTCGCGATTGAAGCGTGCGGCAATTTCGAGGAATTTTTCGCGCTGCCACGCGGCCGAGCGTTGGCGTGCGCCCATCACTTCGCGGTCGGTGCCGGTAACGTAGTGATCTTCGATCGCGAAGCCGATATTTTGCGAGATGAAGGTGCCGCTGGTTTCGAGTTTTTTCGCGACATTGAGGCAGTCGGCCGCACCGCCGGCGTCCTTGGCCGCATCGACGCTGCTGCAGAACTTGCCGAGTTGTTTGAGCTCCGCTGGCAGCATCGCGCTTGCCATGCTCGACGCAAAGTTCACGCGCGCCGCCTGTGTGCTCATACCCTGACGCAGAATGAGCTCAGGCACGGGCATGCTCTCGAGCGCGTGATACAGCGCAACCACGTCGGCCGCCCAGTAATCATCGTAGCGCGGCGCCTGCGCCATGCGCGCGACAATCGCCTGCGCCTTGGCCGGATTGCCCTCGGCGGGAAATGTGCGCAGCCAGACAGCGGCATTGTCGGCATCGGCTTTTTGCAGCGTCGTAAGCGCCGCGGCATCGGCACAGCCCGGCTTGGTCATGCACGGATTGGAAGCGGCAATCCACAGCACGAACGGATCGTTCGGCGCGAATTGCAGCGCACGCTTGATCAGCCCCGGCGTTTTCTTCAGCGCCATGCGCGACGGATCGTTTTGATCCGGCGCAGCGATCTGCGCCGCTGCCGCGAGCACGCGCCCATCCGCGCCGAGCGCGAGCAAGTTGATCAGGTCATGACGGAAAACGGCCAGGACCTCCTCATCAGTACGCGTCGCTGGCGTCGCTGGCGGCACGGGCGACGGCGTAGTCTCCGCTGGCGCGGACGCGGGCGCCGGCGCTTCGGCCGCAGTCGGCGCGGGCGCGGATTGTTCCTGCGGTGGAGGCGTTGCGGGTGCTTGCGCCGACGCGATCCAGCTCGAAGCCAGAGCGCAACTCAGCAGAAGGACAGAAAGCGGGACGCGAGGCATGCGCGTAAGTCCGAATGACGGGGCTTCGCAGTGTAGTCCGCGCGCTTAACTCGCGCCTTAATGCGTGCTTACGAGCGGCTGCGCGCCGCCGTTCGTGCCATGGTTTAGGCGCCAAATGCGCGCTTCAAAAACTCCGGCTGCGCCAACGCCGCGTGATGCATGTCGAGATTGTAATACTGCGTCGCGAACGGCTTGGCCGCGGCGTCCGCTTCGCGAAACGTGTCCAGACTGCCGCGTTTGCGCGCAAGCGTCGCGCTCCACCAGCCGGTCGGATAGCACGGCTGCGGAAAACACAGCGTGCGCAGCGATTGGAAACCGGCGGTGGTCATCGCATTGCGGATGTCGGTCAGCAGCGGCAGATGCGCAAGCGGCGATTCCGACTGCTGCACGATGATGCCATCGGGCTTGAGCGCCTTCAGGCACGAGGCGTAGAACGCGGCATTGAACAGGCCTTCGGCCGGGCCGATCGGATCGGTCGAATCGATAATGATCACGTCGATCGACCCGGGCTGTGCCTCGGCCATCCATTTGATGCCGTCGATAAACAGCAGCTGCGCGCGCGGATCGCTATTTGACTCGCACAGCTCGGGGAAATATTTTTCGGCAAGGCGCGTCACGCGCTCGTCGATCTCGACCTGGACCGCACTCGTCACCGATTTGTGCCGCAGCACTTCGCGCAGCGTGCCGCAGTCGCCGCCGCCGATCACCACGACCTTCTGCGGATTCGCATGCGTATACAGCGCCGGGTGCGACATCATTTCGTGGTAGAAGAAATTGTCGCGCGTGGTGACCATCATGCAGCCGTCGATCACCATGAGCTTGCCCCAATCGGTCGTGTCGTAGATCGCGATCGACTGGAACGGGGTTTTTTCTTCATGCAGCTTCGCGCTCACGCGAAAGCCGATCGACGAGCCGGAATAGTCGTGTTGTTCGGAAAACCAGGTGGGCTCGGTCATGGCGCGCGCAACTCGAAAGATTTTGGGGGGCGAATTGTAGCCTTAAGGCCTTTACAATACGCGCCTTCTCGCGTGGATGCCACAATGACCGACAACGCCTGGACCATGGACGCCGCACGCGCCCAGTATGCGATCGGCCACTGGGGCGAGGGCTATTTCGACGTCGGCGCCAAGGGCCAGCTCGTGGTGCGGCCGCGCGGCGCGGAAGGCCCGGCCTTGGCGCTGCCGGACATCGTCGAAGCGGCGCGCGCGAAGGGCTCGCGCCTGCCGCTGCTCGTGCGCTTCGCCGATATCCTGCGCCACCGCCTCAGCCGCCTGCAGGGCGCGTTCGCAAAGGCGATGCGCGAGTGGGACTACGCCGGCGGTTACAGCGCGGTGTATCCAGTCAAGGTCAATCAGCAGAAAGGCGTCGCGGGCGAACTTAGCAAGGCGGGCGGAGAAGGCTTCGGACTCGAAGCTGGATCGAAACCCGAGCTGATGGCCGTGCTCGCGCTCGCCGCCCCCGGCAGCATCGTGATCTGCAATGGCTACAAGGATCGCGAATACCTGCGCCTTGCGCTGATCGGGCGCAAGCTCGGCCTGCGTGTGTTTATCGTGATCGAGAAGCCGTCGGAGTTGAAACCGGCGCTCGAAGAAGCCAAGGCGCTCGGTGTCGAACCCTTGTTCGGCGTGCGCGTGCGCCTGACCAGCCTCGGCGCGGGCAAGTGGCAGAACACGGGTGGCGAGAAATCCAAATTCGGCCTCACGCCGCGCCAGCTGATCACGCTCGTCGATCAGCTCAAAAGCTACGAACTCACCCACACGCTGCAGCTGTTGCACGTGTTCATGGGTTCGCAGATTTCCAATGTGCGCGACATTTCCAATGGCATGCGCGAGGCGACACGCTACTTTGTGGAATTGTGCAAAATGGGAATTCCGCTTGCCTATGTCGATGTCGGCGGCGGCCTCGGCGTCGATTACGAGGGCACGCGTTCGCGTTCGGCCTGTTCGATCAATTATGGTCTGGACCAGTATGCCGCAACGATCGTGGAGCCGCTGGCCGAGGCTTGTGCCGAACACCATCTGAAGGCGCCGCATGTGATCAGCGAAACCGGCCGCGCGATGGTCGCGCATCACGCCGTGCTGATCACCAATGTCAGCGATATCGAACGGGCGCCGGAGGGTCGCGTCCCGCCCTCCGATGACAACGAACCGGCTGCGTTGCGCCGCCTGCGCGAAATCCATGGCGAAATCGGCCAGCGCGCGGTGATCGAGCTGTATCACGAGGCGCAGCATCACTGGAGCGAAGGCCACGCGTTGTTCGCCCTCGGCGCACTCGGCCTGCGCCAGCGCGCGCGGCTCGATGACTTGTACTACGCCATCGTCAACGCATTGCGCACGCGCCTCAAGCCCGACGAGCGCGCGCATCGCCAGGCGCTCGACGAATTGAACGAAAAACTCGTCGACAAGTACTTCGTCAATTTCTCTATTTTCGAGTCGATCCCGGATTCATGGGCGATCGACCAGATCTTTCCGATCGTGCCGATCACGGGACTGGATCGCGCGCCCGAGCGGCGTGGCGTGATCGCCGATCTGACCTGCGATTCCGACGGGCGCATCGATGCCTATGTCGATGCCGAGGGCGTCGACGTGAGCCTGCCGCTGCATGCACCGATTGCGGGCGAGTCGTATCGCCTGGGCATCTTCCTTGTCGGCGCTTATCAAGAAGCTCTGGGCGATATTCACAATCTTTTCGGCGATACCGATGCGGTCAATGTGCGTCTCACCGACGGTGGCAGCTACGAATTTTCGCATCTGCGCCGCGGCGACACGACCGATCTGATGCTCGATTACGTCGGCTACGACTTGAAGGCGCTGCGCGCGGCGTATCAGGACAAGATCGCGGCCGCGAAGCTTGCGTCAGCGGATGCCGAGCGCATTGCCGCTGCGGGTTTGACCGGCTATACGTATCTCGCCGAAGAAACCGGTTCCTGAGCGCTCCCATCCTCCTCCTTCGTTTGGAGCCGTCATGCATTTTGAACTGCCGAAAATCCCGCTTGCCTCGCTCAAGGATTTCCTCAAGCACTATCTGATGATCGTGCTGAGTATCCTGACCGCGCTCGGCCTCGAAGCGTGGATCGAGCACAGCCATCACGCGCACGCGGCGGTAGCTGCGGTCGCGGCGATGCAGGCAGAGCTGCGCCTGAATCTCAAGGACACCGATGAGGTGCTAGAGAAAGATGAAGCCACGCTAAGCGGTATCGACAAGCTCGATGCGGCGCTTACCGCGGATTTTGCCAACCAAGCCGACGCCGCGACGATCAACCAGCACATCCGTGATTTGCATGATGAATTCAAGCTCAATTTGAATTCGCCGGGCCTGCCGTCCAATGCCTGGGAAGTGGCCGTAGCGAATCAATCGGCGACCTGGATCACAGATGAGGAACTGAAGAAGCTCTCGGCAGCCTATGCCGCGCAGCGCGATATGAATGTGTGGGCGGCACAGAGCATGAGCCTGGCGATCAACGTGCCGGAGTTTGTCAATTTCATGACCGAGCTACAACTTGGGCGGCCGGTCGAACCGCACACCTTTCACCTCTGCGTACGTCAGGTCAAGGCGGCACTGACGAACCTAATCAGCAATTTGAAGCCAGTGCGCGAGCGGTTGGCGCAGGCGGTCGGATCGCCGGCGCGAGCTTCGCAATAGTGACTGGCGTTGCGTCGTCTGAAATATGCACTTGGAGAACGAGCAGTGAATGAGTTGAAAGTCGGTTTCATCGGTCTTGGTGCGATGGGCGTGTCGATGGCCGGCCATCTCAAACGTGCGGGTCTGCTCGCTGGCGTCGCCAATCGCAGTGCCGCGAAAGCGCAGGCGTTCGCAGCCGAACACGGCGTGACCGCAGCGACGCCGGCCGAGCTTGCAAAAACCTGCAACACGATCGTGCTCTGCGTCAGCGCCGATGCCGACGTGCTCGGCGTAACGCGAGAGATTGCGGCGCAGGCGCAACCGGGCACGATCGTGATCGATCATTCGACCGTGTCATCGACGACCGCGAAGGAAGCGCAGCAACTGATGCGAGCCGCCGCCGGTGACTTTCTCGATGCGCCGGTATCGGGCGGCGTCGAAGGCGCAAAGAACGGCAAACTCTCGATCATGGTCGGCGGCGATGCCGACGCGCTCGCGCGCGTGCGGCCCGTGCTCGACGCCTATGCGGCGCGCGTGAGCCATATGGGTGGCATCGGCGCCGGGCAGAACACCAAGGCGGTCAATCAGGTGCTGATCGCGGGCATCATGCACGGCATGGGCGAGGGCCTTGCGCTGGCAGAAGCGCTCGGTCTGGATCCTGCGGTACTGATGTCGACGCTGACCAGCGGCGCGGCGACTTCGTGGTATCTCGAAAAGCGCGGCGCGTCGGCGTTGCGCAACGAGTTCAATGTGGGCTTCAAGCTCGCGCTGATGCATAAGGATCTGGGCATCGGCCGCGATCTCGCCGCTGCCGCAGGCACCGTGCACGAGATGATCGACAAGACGCTCGCCGACTACGCAAAGCTGATGGCGCAAGGCCATGGGGATGAGGATGTGTCGGCGATGATTCGCCTGAAGCGCGCGAACCGCTGAACAAGCTACTGCGCTTGGCATCTCGCGCGCCCGCGGTGCTCGGACTGCGAAGGCAGGATGCCGAAGCGAACATTCGCGCGGCGAATAGCCCGGAGAGTGAGCCGCGGATGCGGCGAGTAATCCTCACGTACCAGAAGTACGCTCCGGTTCCTGCGCTCCGGCGATAGGCGACCTGCCTGCGCTCGCTACGCTGATTCAGCGGTTCGCGATGGTCACTGTGTCTCCTTCATCGGAATCGACTTGATCCCGCTTTCGGACAAGGCTTTTTGCGCAGCCTGCGTCTCGCTCGCCGTCGGATAAGGGCCGAGCCGCACGCGGCTGTATACTTTTCCATCGACCGTCGCGGTGTACACCTTGGCCGAGTAGCCGAGCATGGCGAGACGCGCTTTGTACTCGTCAGCGGCCTTGGCATCGGTGACCGAGGCGACCTGCAGCACATAGCGCCCCGCGCCGGGTTCGGCCTGCGGCGCCGTTGGCGTCGCCGGATTCGCATTCGCCTGCGCGGCCTGCTGTTGCGCGCGCTGCTGCTCGGCCTTGGCCTTGGCCGAGAGTTCCGCGTCGGGAATCACGACTTCCTTTTCGGGCAGCACGTTGTAGAAGTCGTAGCTGCTCTTGGGCGGCGCGGGCGGCGTCTTGCGCGCGGCGTCTGCGAGCGCTTGTTCGGACTCCTTCGGCGTCGTCGCTTCGGGGTTGGGCTGCGGCAGATTCTTGCCGCGCAGCGTCGGCAACTTACCGCCGTACAACACCGCCAGCGACAAAATCACACCGAGCGCCGTGCCGAGCACGAGCCACACCCACGCCGGCCAGGCGCGGCGATCACTGCCGCGATAAGCCTGTTGCCCCTTTCTTGCTGCCATAGCTAAGAATAACCCTTCGTCTGTTGCGTCACATCGATTCCGGTGCCGACACGCCGAGCAGAGCCAGGCCGTTGGCGAGGACTTGCCGCGCCGCCACCGCGAGCGCCAGGCGCGCATCGCGCAGGTCCGCGTCATCGACGATGAATTGATGCGCGTTGTAATAGGTGTGCAGCGCGTACGCAAGTTCGCGCAGGTAAACCGCGATCAGGTGCGGTTCGAGATTCGCCGCTGCGGCCTCGACCACTTCGGGATAACGCGCAATCTCGACCATCAACGCCGACTCGTGCTCGCATCGCCGATCGCAACTCCCGCCTGTTTCAGCACGGAGCAAACGCGCGCGTGCGCATACTGCACGTAGTAGACGGGATTCTCCTCCGTCTGCGAGCGGGCGAGATCGACATCGAACGTGAATTCGGTGTCGGCCTTGCGGTAGACAAGAAAGAACCGCACGGCGTCGCGCCCGACTTCATCGATCAGCTCGCGCAGCGTGACGTAGCTGCCGGCGCGCTTGCTGATCTTCACTTCCTCGCCGCCGCGCATCACCGTGACCATCTGGTGCAGTACGTATTCGGGATAATCCTTGGGAATGCCCATTTCGAGCGCCTGCAGGCCCGCCTTCACGCGCATCAGCGAGCCGTGGTGGTCGGCGCCGAGCTCGGTGATCGCGCGCGCGTAGCCACGCTGCCATTTCGACAGGTGATAGGCGACGTCGGGCACGAAATACGTGTAGGTGCCGTCGGACTTACGCATCACGCGGTCCTTATCGTCGCCGAAATCAGTCGTGCGCAGCCACAGTGCGCCGCCTTCCTCGTAGGTGTGGCCATGCGCGACGAGTTCGCGCACGGTCTCCTCGACCTTCCGGTCCGAATACAGCGAGGACTCGAGGAAGTAGACGTCGAACTTCACGCCGAACGCCTCCAGGTCCATGTTCTGTTCGCGTCGCAGATAGGCGACGGCGAACTGGCGGATCGCGTCGAGACTGTCGGCATCTTTCGCGCCGGTCACCGCATGATCTTCGAATTCGATCGTGTCGCCGCGCAGATAGGCGTTCGCGACATCGCCGATATAGTCGCCGCGATATCCGTCAGCCGGCCAGCCTGCGTCGTCGGGCGTCATACCCTTTGCGCGTGCCTGCACTGACTTGGCGAGATTGTCGATCTGCACGCCGGCGTCGTTGTAGTAGAACTCGCGCACCACCTGTGCGCCCTCGGCCGCGAGCAGGCGTGCGAGGCAATCGCCGACCGCGGCTGCGCGGCCATGGCCGATGTGCAAGGGGCCGGTCGGATTGGCCGAGACGAACTCGACCCCTGTTCTGCGCCCCGCAGCGATGCGGTTCGTGCCATACGCCTGCGTCGCGGCGTGCACGCGGCGCATCTCTTCGTGATATGCCGCCGGGCTCAAAAAGAAGTTGATGAAGCCCGGCCCGGCGATTTCCACTTTTGCCAAAAGCGAGTTTTGCGGCAGCGCCGCAACCAGCGCCTGCGCGAGCGCGCGTGGATTGGTACGCGCTGATTTCGCGAGCAGCATCGCCGCGTTCGTGGCGAAATCGCCGTGTTCGCGATTTTTGGTACGTTCGATGGCGAACGGCGCGGCGACATCCGCCGGCAGCGTGCCGTCGGCGCGCAGACGCTCGAGCGCCTGGTCGAGGAGGAGGCGTAAGGGTTCTTTCACGATGGCAGAAATAACGAAAAACGGTGGCTATTTTAGGGCCTAGCGCTGTCTTCGTGGAGATTGCGTTGTAACCGCAGGCGCCTGACCCGCGGTGCGCCGCACTACGCAGGCAAAAGCCGACACGCCTCGAAGGGAAATCCTGCGGCGACCAGTCCGCCTAACCGGCGCATCCGATTGCCGATCCAGCATAGCTTTACCATGGCATGGTTAGTGCGCCGGCCTGTGGATAACTATGTGCATAGTCCTGACGATCAGCGCAGATCGGGCGAGCGCTCTGGCGGCCGCTCAGGCGGCATTCATCTAGTAAATTCGTCATAAGCAATTGAATTTGTTAAATTTAATTGCTGTCACACAATCGTAACTCGAATGTAAAATGCCGCAAATGCTGAGAATGCTGCATTGTGTATAAATCCACCCGCTAACTGCTTGTCGCGGCGTAAAAATTCAGCAACAAAGCGCGCGTAATCTTGCACTGGTCGCAGGCGCCAGGCTGTTCTTTAGGACACGTGGCGTGCGGGATGCGCACGGTACGTCAGGGTGCAAGGAGGCACCAGCGCCTGGACACCTTCGGAACCACTGAACGAACGCGTGTAAGCGCACGACGTCGTGCAGCGTTTCCACAATTCGGGGTCGCGAGCGGTGTGTCATGGAAGACGCCCGCCGCACTTTGATCGCCATCAGCCGATGGCAGCGACGATTTCCCGGAACGTCTCGAGTACCTGCACGCCGCTGACCGGCCCGCCTTGCGCCGCGATGCGATTGCGCAGCTCAGTGGTCAGCGTCTTGAGCTTTTCCGCATTGGCCAGCTTGCCCGCCTCGAACGTGCGCCGGCCGAAGTCCGAACTGAAGCGGTGCAATTCGAAGAAGTATCGCTCCTGCCCCGAGGTCAAAAAATCCAGCATCGGCTGCGCCGATTCGGCGCTCTCGGGGACACGATGACTGCGCATCTCGCGTTCGAGGCACAACCGCCTCGCACTCGCCATTGACTCAGGAAAAGGCTCGGCTACGTTCGCGGTGTCGAGGTCAGCAGCGATGCGCGCAAGCATCAGCGCATGCGCGACGCGGGCGTCGTTGCGCCAGCCGGGTGCATGCTGATCGAGTTTCTTGTCGAGTTTGCGCGCAAGCGCTCCGCGCGATTGCACGAGCAATTCGGCGGTGTTGTATTCGAGCATCGACGCCGGTGGGCGCGCATCGAAGGTGCTACCGGAAATCATCAGTTCGATTCCGACATAGATCTCGCGATGCGAGCGCCGCGTGAAGCCGCAGGTCTTGAGGATGCGCGTGACCTCCTCGACGCTCGCGCGTTCGTTGCTGCCGATGCCTGCCTCAAACAGCGGCGCTTCACGTTGGCGCAGGTCATGCGCCGCAGCAAACAGTGCGAGCAGGAACCAATCCGCCGGGGTGAGCGCCTTTACGCCGACGGTGTCGATCAGGCGTTCGGTGCGCGGGCCGAGGATTTCGACGACATGATTCTCATTGTGATACGGGTGAAAATCCTCGCCCCAGCTGCCGTGGCGGAAGGCGACGCGGCAGAACGCGATCAGCACCGCATCGCGCGCGCGCGCGAGCAGCGCATCGGAATGCGCTGCAGCCTGCGGCGCAAAGCGTGCGAGGCGGTCGTCGATCAACGCGGGTACGTCGGGGCGCCGATGCTTGACCAGTGCGC
>VBNZ01000174.1:0-10198 GCA_005877675.1 Gammaproteobacteria bacterium | reverse complement strand
CACGTTACGCGGACGACCCCTGCAGGTTGTTGAGAAAGTGCTTTCCTGCACGTTCTCAACGTCGAACGATCACTCGCGCGACCGTTTCGCGAGCGATCCGTCCCTGGACCGCACGGGCAGTGCTGCTTCCCACAGCTGCTAGCGTGCCATCGAGTATAAACCGTAGGGGCGCGGCTGATCGCGCCCGCAGAATCAAATGAGGCCGCGCTGCGCGAGCGACACGATGGCGTTGCCACCGATGATGAAATGGTCGAGTACGCGCACCTCGATCAGGCCGAGCGCGCGCTTGAGCTCAGCAGTGATCTCGCGATCGGCCAGGCTCGGTTCGGCGACGCCGGACGGATGGTTGTGCGCGAAGATCGCGGCCGCCGCATTGTGCGCAAGGCAGCGGCGCACCACTTCACGTGGGTAGACACTGGCACCGTGGATCGAGCCGCGAAACAGTTCCTCGAACGCGATCATGCGATGACGATTGTCGAGAAACAGGCCCGCGAACACCTCGTGCGGGTAGGCGCCCAGACGCGCACGCAGGAATCTGCCGCATGCAGCGGGGTCGCTGAGCGCAGCGGGACGTTCGAGCTCCTGGGCGAGGTAGCGCCGGCCCAGTTCAATCGCGCCGGCGAGGCGGCAAGCCTTGGCGTCGCCGAGCCCGGGCAGGCCGGTCAGCGCTGCGGGCTCCAGATCGAGCAGCACCTTGAGGTTGCCGTGTCGGTTGAGCAGCTCGCGGCCGAGATCGACCGCGGTCTGTCCGCGCTGCCCGGTACCGAGAAACAGCGCGAGCAGCTCGGCGTCGGAAAGCGCGCCGGCGCCGCGCGCCAGCAGCTTTTCGCGCGGGCGCTCGGCTTGAGGCCAATCGCGTATCGTCATGCCGCGATCTTCTGCCGTGTTGCTGCCGCGGCGCAGTCGGCGTCGGCGCAAATTCCGGTAAGCTATCCGCCGATTTCGTTGTCCACGGATTTCCTACATGGCTTCCGGCAATCTGGTCTCGCTGCGCATCCTCGTCGGCGTCTCCGGCGGCATTGCGGCGTACAAAGCCTGCGAACTCGTCCGCCGCTTGCGCGACGCGGGCGCCGAGGTACGCGTGGTGTTGACCGAGAATGCCGCACGCTTCGTCACGCCGCTAACATTCCAGGCCCTGTCCGGGCATCCGGTGCGAGCGGGCCTGTGGGACGAAGCAGCCGAAGCGGCAATGGGACATATTGAACTGGCGCGCTGGGCGCAGCGCATCGTGATCGCGCCGGCGAGCGCGGACTTGATCGCGCGCCTCGCGCATGGTTTCGCCGACGATCTGTTGACGACGTTATGCCTCGCCAGCGCCGCGCCGCTCGCGCTCGCGCCGGCGATGAACCAGCAGATGTGGGCGCATGCGGCGACACAGGCGAACATCGCGACGCTGCGTGCGCGTGGCGTCGTGCTACTCGGACCCGCGGAGGGCAGTCAGGCCTGCGGCGAGTTCGGTGCAGGGCGCCTGCTCGAAGCCGATGCGATCGTCGAGAAGCTCGCGGCCTTGCAAGCGGGTCCGGCAACGCCGGATCGCGGTTTGCTCGCGGGCGCACGCGTGCTCGTGAGCGCGGGGCCGACGTATGAGGACATCGACCCGGTGCGCTTCATCGGCAACCGCAGCTCCGGACGCATGGGCTTCGCTGTGGCGCAGGCCGCGGCCGAGCAGGGCGCACGCGTGCACCTGGTTGCGGGCCCGGTGCATTTGCCGACACCGGCGGGCGTTGCGCGCAGCGATGTGCGCAGCGCACGCGATATGCGCGAGGCGATCATGCGGCAGATTCCGGACAGCGATATCTACATCGCCTCCGCCGCGGTCGGTGATTTTCGCCCGCAGGACACTGCCGCGCATAAATTGAAGAAAGACGGCTCGGGTCGGATGACCCTGCATCTGACCGAGAATCCCGACATCCTCGCCGGCATCGGTGCGCTCAAGTCGCACCCGTTCCTGGTCGGTTTCGCAGCGGAAACGCAAAACCTCGAAGCGCACGCGCGCGCCAAACTCGAACGCAAGAAAGTCGATCTGATCGCCGCCAATCGCGTCGGCGGCGGCGAAGGGTTCGATGCCTGCGAAAATGAAATCTTGCTGCTGTCGCGCGAAGGCACCGAGCGGCTTGCGCGCGCGGACAAGCTCGCGCTCGCACGCCAGCTCGTCGTGCGCATAGCCGAGAAATACGCGGCAATGCGCACGGCGCCGGTGACGCGGAAACCCGATGCAAGGAAGGCGGCGAAGAAGGCCCCACGCCGCCGATGATCGAGGTCGAACTGAAGATACTCGACGCGCGCGTCGGCCAGGACATCCCGCTGCCAGCGCGCGCGACGCCGGGATCTGCAGGCATGGATCTGCGCGCCGTGCTCGACGCGCCGCTTACGCTTGAACCGGGTGCGAGTGCATTGATCGCGACAGGTATCGCCATCCACATTGGCGATCCCGGCTACTGCGCAATGATCCTGCCGCGCTCGGGGCTGGGCCACAAACACGGCATAGTGCTCGGTAACCTGGTCGGATTGATCGACGCGGATTACCAGGGGCCGCTGATGATCTCGTGCTGGAATCGCGGGCAGGTGGCGTATACCATCGCCCCGGGCGAGCGCATCGCGCAACTCGTGTTTGCACCGGTGGTGCAAGCGACGTTCCGCGTGGTCGGGGAATTCGCCGCGAGCGACCGCGGCGGCGGCGGTTTCGGTCATTCCGGCAGCGCGTGAAGCGGTGGCGTGAACGAGAGACGAATTGATGGATGACTCGAACGCAACTTCTGAAGGCGCAGTGCCGCTAGCGCGCGCGTCTGCGCTGGCGCGTTTTCATGCGAAAAATGCGGGGCGGTACGGATTTCTCGTCGCTGCGACGCTGGGTTTTCTCGCCGCGCTGTTCCTGCTCTGGCAGACCTGGCTCGTCTTTCTCGACGATCGCCATGCCGAGCAACTTACGCAGGTGCGCCGCGACGAAGTGCGCGCGCTCGGCGAGTTCGTCGCTATCGCGCGCAAACGCGTGCAGGATGCGCTCGCGAGCGATGCGGTCACGGCGCCGCTGGCGCAGTCCTGGGAAGACGGCCGCGCGGCGGCAGCGACGGCGCTGCGTCAGGCGCTGCCGGATGCAGCGGGCATCGAGTTGTATCGTCCAGATATCACCGACGTGCTCTCGAGCGATCTGTCCAAGTTCGGCTACGCGCGTTCATCACTGCTGCTCGAGGGCGCGCATTCGCAAAAGCTCACGCCGGCGCAAACGCTGTCGTCGCGACCGGGCAAGCGCGACCTCGTGTTTGTCGCACCGGTCATGCACGAACAGCAGAATGTTGCATTTGTCTATCTCGCGCTGCCGTTCGAGCCGCTGCTTGCAACGTTCCAACAGGCAAACGTCCCTGCTGGCAGGATCGAGCTGCATCAGATGGCTGGACGCGGCGACATGGTGCTCGCGACTGTGGGCAGCGAGCGCGCCGACAAGAACGCGGCCGATCGCGGCGACGTGATCGCAGACAGCACGTTCCGCATCGCTGCTGTACCCGCACAGCCGCCGATCGTGCTGCCGCACAGTCTTGCGCTGCTGATCCCGCTGACTTTGCTGACGCTGTTTGCCTGCGCAACATTGTTCTTTGCGCGCATGCTCGGCTGGCGCGGTGCGCTCAATCGCATGCTGCGGCGTAACGTGGACGAACCGACCTTCGAACAAGCGGTCAGCGCGATCGATCTGCCGCGCCCGGCGCCATCGACCAAGCTCATCACCCAGGAACACGATGTCGAGCCTGCGCGAGCCACGCCGCGGGTTGCGGTGGATCGCAGTATCTTCCGGGCCTACGATATCCGCGGTGTGCTCGGGAAAACGCTCAACGTCGAAGTTGCGCGCCAAATTGGTCGCGCGATCGGCAGTGAGATGATGGCGCGCGGTCTGAAGGAAATTGCGGTGGGCCGCGACGGGCGCCTGTCCGGCCCCGAACTAGCCGGCGCGCTGATCGAAGGCCTGCGCAGCGCCGGGGCGGACGTGACCGATATCGGTGCGGCGCCGACGCCGCTGACCTATTTCGCCACGTACTTTCTCAGCATCGGTTCCGGCGTCAGCGTGACCGGCAGCCACAATCCGCCCGACTACAATGGGTTCAAGATCGTGCTCGGTGGCGAGACGCTGTCCGAGGGCGCGATTCAGAAATTGTATACGCGCATCGCCGAAGACGATTTCACCAGCGGCAATGGACGTCTGGCAACGCGCGATCTCGCGCGCGACTACGTCGACCGCATCGCCGGCGATGTGCAACTGCAGCGCCCGCTGAAAGTGGTTGTCGATTGCGGCAATGGCATTCCGGGCGCGATCGTGCCGACCGTGTTCAAGAACATCGGCGCCGAAGTCGTGCCGCTGTATTGCGAGGTCGACGGCAACTTTCCCAATCACCATCCCGACCCATCCGATCTGCATAATCTGCGCGATCTGATCATGGCGGTGAAGCAGCTCAAGGCCGATATCGGCCTGGCTTTCGATGGCGACGGCGACCGCCTCGGCGTGGTCACGGCGAGCGGCGAAGTCATTTTCCCCGATCGCCTGTTAATGCTGTTCGCACAAGACGTGCTGTCGCGCAATCCGGGCGCAACGATCATTTACGATGTGAAATGCACCGGCAAGCTCGCGCCGCAGATCCTGCAGCATGCGGGTATCCCACTGATGTGGCGCACCGGGCATTCGCTGATCAAGGCCAAGATGCGCGAGACCGACGCTGCGCTCGCGGGCGAGATGAGCGGACACTTTTTCTTCAAGGAACGTTGGTTCGGTTTCGACGACGGCATCTACGCCGGCGCGCGCCTGCTCGAAATCCTCGCCGGTGATCTGGATGGCCGCGACCCGCAGGCGATCTTCAACGAGCTGCCAAACAGCGTGTCCACGCCCGAGCTCAAGATCGAGATGACCGAGCGAAATTCGACGGTGCGCGCATCACGACGATCGATGGCGTGCGTGCGGATTGGCCCGACGGCTGGGGACTCGTGCGCGCGTCGAACACCACGCCGGTGCTGGTGCTGCGTTTCGATGCCGATACACACGCGGCGCTGACGCGCATCCAGGACGTGTTCCGCGCACAGATCCTGGCGATCAACTCCAAACTCAAGCTGCCGTTCTAGAGCGCGGTCTCAAATCAACCGCTTTGCGATTTTGAGTCAGACGCCGCGCTACTGACCCTGCTTTGCACGCAGGCTGCGGTAATGCGCCAGTTCGTCTTCCGCATTCTTCACGATGTTGGCGCGTTCGGCCTGCTTGCGCGCGATAAACGCGGTTTGGTCGGCGATCGATTTGCGCAGGGTTTCGATCTGCTGTTTGACCGCCACGGGCACCGGCTTGCCGTCGCGTTCGAAGGTTGCCGCGTGCGCGGTCTGCTCTGACAGGCTTTTCTCCTGGTCGATCTGGCTTGCGCGCACCGTCTTGATCGACTGATCGATCGCGGCGAGGTGGCCCTGCTGCGCAGTCACAAGTTCTGATTCGGTGCTATAGGCGAGCAGCAGCTGCTGGTCGGTGCGCGCCTGATCGTCGGCGCGCTGCTTGGCCGCGGCGGCGACGGCGGCGGCATCCGCGTCGGCTTTGTGTTCTTCTGCGGTGCGTGCGCGATCGACGTGTTTCACCACCATGCCCTGCGAATCGACGACGTCGTAGCCTGATTGCAGCGCTTCGGGTGGCAGCGTGTCGGTGAACTGTACTGCGCCTTGCGCGTCCTTCCACTTGTAGCGGGTGATGCCTTGCGCATTCGCCGTGAGCGAAAACGCTAGGGTGGCAAGAACGATCAGGCTGCGAGTCGGCGCGTGCATGGTGAGATTTTCCGATGATTTATGATTGGATGGCGAATCATTGCAAGAAACGTGCAATGGCTCACCGCGCCACGGCATAGGCGCGACGGTACTCTTCCAGACTGGCGCGGTAGTCCGCAAGTTCGGGCCGCGCCGCCGCAAGCACAAACAGATCCGTCAGGCGCGCGATTGCGATCACCGGCACGCCGAATTCGGCTTCGACTTCCTGCACCGCCGATTGTGCGCCCTGACCGCGCTCTTCGCGATCGAGCGCGATCAGGATGCCCGCCGGCGTCGCGCCGGCGTCGCGGATCAGCGCGATCGATTCGCGGATTGCCGTGCCAGCCGTAATCACGTCGTCGACGATCAGCACGCGACCGGCGAGCGGTGCGCCGATAATGACGCCGCCTTCGCCATGATCCTTCGCCTCTTTGCGATTGAACGCTAGCGGCACATCGCGGCCGGTCAATGTGGCGAGCGCGAGCGCTGTCGCGCTCGCCAGCGCGATACCCTTGTACGCGGGACCGAACAGCATGTCGAACGCGATGCCTGCGTCGAGCGCGGCTGCAGCGCCCGAGTCGATCCGACCGGCATTGAAGAAATACGGGCTCACACGCCCCGATTTCAACGTGAATTCGCCGAAACGCAGCGCGCCCTTGGTCAGGGCCAGGTCGAGAAAGTCGCGTTGATAGGGCAGCATGCAAAAGAGCGAGCGATGAATGGTGAGCGGATAGTAGCAAGGACCGGCAACACGATCGTGACGATTCGCTGCGTCGTGCGCGCGCGCTTATGAATCAGTTAACCTAGCAGCGCTCCCGCTCCCGCTCCCGCCCTCCGCTCATGCGCATCATCACCTTCAATGCCAACGGCATCCGCTCCGCCGCCAACAAGGGTTTCTTCGACTGGCTGAAGAAACAGAACGCCGACGTCGTCTGTTTGCAGGAGACCAAGGCGCAGGAAGATCAGTTGGTCGATCCGATGTTCCGTCCCGACGGGCATCACAGTTTCTATCGCGATGCGACGACGAAGAAGGGTTATTCGGGCGTGGCGATTTATTCCAGACGTGAGCCGGACGAAGTGCACACCGCACTCGGCTGGCCCGAATTCGACAACGAGGGGCGCTATATCGAGGCGCGTTACGGCAAGCTTTCCGTGGTGTCCTTGTATGTGCCTTCGGGTTCGTCGGGCGAGGAACGGCAGGCGTTCAAGTTCAAGTCGATGGAATACCTCAAGCTCGTATTCGATCAGTGGCTCAAGTCGGGTCGCGACTATGTGATCTGCGGCGACTGGAACATCGTGCGCTCGCGTAACGACATCAAGAACTGGACCTCGAACCAGAAGAACTCCGGCTGCCTGCCGGCCGAGCGCGCCTGGCTCAACGACATGATCGCCGACGCATACGGCGATGAGACGCCGGCACCGAAGGCCGGCTGGCATGACAGCTTCCGGGTCGCCAGGCCCGATGCGGTCGAATACACCTGGTGGTCGGCACGCGGCAATGCGCGCGCGAACAATGTCGGCTGGCGCATCGACTATCAGGTCATAACGCCGGGCCTGAGCAAGAAAGTGAAAAGCTGTGCTATCACCCCGGCGCCGCGCTTTTCCGATCACGCACCGTATCTTGTGGACTACGGCGCGTGAGCGCAGCCGCGCAGCGAGGCTGGCGCGATGCTTTCGCCGACTTCGCGCAGCCGCGTGTGCGCGCGATGCTGCTGCTCGGATTTGCCGCGGGCCTGTGCTGACCACGCTATCGGCGCGCCTGCGCCAGGCCGGGATCGATCGCACGACGATCGGCTATTTCAGTCTCGTCGGACTCGCCTATTCGCTCAAGTTCTGCTGGTCGCCGATAGTCGATCGCCTGCCGCTGCCGCTGCTTTCCGCACTCGGCCGCCGGCGCAGCTGGATGTTGCTCGCGCAATGTTGCATCGCATTCGGGTTGATAGCGATGGCGCTGGCCGATCCGGCTGCTGATCCGCACCGCTTCGCCTTGCTCGCCGTATGCACGGCATTCGCCTCGGCCACGCATGACATTGCCGTCGATGCCTATCGCATCGAAGCAGTCGGCAGTGAATGGCAGGGCGCGATGGCTGCGGCGTATCAAGTCGGATACCAGCTGGCACTCATCACCGCAGGTGCCGGCGCGCTGTACGCCGCGGCGGAATCGGGCTGGACAGCGGCATATCTCATCATGGCCGCGTGCTGCCTGATCGGACCTTGCACGACCATATTTATCGGCGAACCGAATGCGCCGATCGCACGCTCGACCATCGCGCAGGAGGCGCGGGTGATCGCGTTCCTCGAGCGCTCGGCGCGCTGGCCGCAGGTTGTGCGCGATATCGTCGCCTGGCTGATCGGTGCGGTAGTCTGCCCCATCGTCGATTTCTTCACGCGCAATGGCTGGCGCGTCGCCTTGCCGATACTCGCGCTGATCCTGACCTATCGCCTCAACTACATGACCCAGGGCGTCGCGGCGATCCCGTTCTATCTTGATCTGGGCTACACACTCGAAAGCATTGCGTTGATCTCGAAAGGCTACGGTATTGCGCTGACGCTGTTCGGCGCGCTGCTCGCAGGTTTTCTGGTCAAGCGCATCGGCATTCCCAAGACGATGCTGATGGGTCTCGTGCTGTTGAGTGCAGCGAATCTGTTGTACGCATATATCGCCGATCATCTCGCCGCGTTTCTCGTGGCGCATGCGGCCAATCCGAAGGCCGTGAACGAACCGGATAGAGTCTGGCTCGCGGCCGTGGTCAGTCTCGACAATATTGCCAACGGCATCGCCGGCACTGCATTTATTGCCTACATGTCCTCGCTGACGAACACGGCCTACACCGCGACGCAGTACGCGCTGTTCGGTACGCTATGGAGCCTGCCGGCGAAGAGTCTCGCGAGCCAATGGGGCAAGATCGTCGATGCCTTCGGCTACGCACCGTTTTTCATCTACACCGCCGCGATTGGCTTGCCGGCGCTGCTGTTCGTGCTGTGGCAGCTGCGCCGTATGCGCAGCGCTATGGCTCAGGTGCCGAAGTAAACCGCACCAAGCACGCGCGCGCCGCGTGCGCCGGTCACACCGGGCACGTCGGCAGGCGCACGGCGCGCGAGCCGCTCGCGCGCAAGCCAGGCGAAAGTCATCGCTTCGACGTAGTCGGGATCGATGCCAAGCGTGGCAATGCTAGAGACCGGGGTCGGTGCGAGCGCTGCCGCGATCGCGTTCATCAGCGTCGCATTGCGCACACCGCCGCCGCAGACGAGTACGTCCTGCGCGTCGCGCGCATGCGCGCGGACCGCCTCGGCAATCGTGTGGGCGCTAAGCGCCACGAGCGTCGCCTGCACGTCGCGCGGTGCGAGCGCGAGGCCGCGCAAATGCCCGCGCAGCCAGTCCAGATGAAATGCGTCGCGCCCGGTGCTCTTCGGCGGCGGCGCAGAGAAATAGGGATCGGATTTGAGACGTGCGAGCAGGGTCGCATCGACGCGGCCGGATGCGGCGAATGCACCGTTCTTATCGTACGGTTGATCCAGATGCTGCTCGATCCACGCATCAAGCAAACAGCTCGCCGGTCCCGTATCGAAACCGCGCAGCGCCTGCTTGCGATTGCCCGGAAGGATGGTGATGTTGGCGATGCCACCGAGATTGAGCACCACGCGCGCGTGCTCGCTACGCGCGAGCATGGCCGCGTGGAACGCCGGAGCAAGCGGCGCGCCGTGGCCACCCGCCGCTACGTCGCGGCGGCGGAAGTCGGCGACGGTCGTGATGCCGGTCGTTTCGGCGATCACATTCGGATCACCGAGCTGCAGCGTGTACGGTACGGCGCAGAGCGGGCGATGACGCAATGTCTGGCCGTGCGAGCCCAGCGCGCGGATATCCGCCACGGCGATGCGTTCGCGTTTGAGCAACTTGAGCGCAGCCTCGCCGAACGCGCGTCCGATCTCGACATCGAGCGTGCCGAGTTCGTCCAGCGCGACACTGCCCTCGCTTTGCGACAGGGCGATGATGCGCTCGCGCACGCGCGGCGCATACGCATGCGTGACACCTGCAATCAGCCGGGGTTTACGCCCGAAGGTCGCGAGCGCGACATCGATACCGTCCGCACTGGTGCCGGAGATCAGGCCGAGATACAGCGTCACCACTTCACCCTGCGTGCCACTTCGCTGCCGGTCACTTCACCGAAGCGAGTTGACGCATGCGCGGCACTTCGAGCGATTTGAGCTTGGCCAGCATCGGCTGCGTCTGCGTATGGAACGACGCCAGCTCGGTCGCAGGCAATGGTTCCGGCGGTAGCGTGGTGACGGTCAACGGATCGCGATGCGCGCCGTCGACGCGGAATTCGTAATGCAGATGCGGGCCGGTTGCGAGCCCTGTCATGCCGACGTAACCGATGGTCTGGCCCTGCGCGACGTGCTGGCCGATCTGTTCGTTGGCGAAGTGCGACATGTGTCCATA
>VBNZ01000173.1:7582-10878 GCA_005877675.1 Gammaproteobacteria bacterium | reverse complement strand
CGCGCTATGCTGGACCGTGGATTGGTTAAGCTCGATCCTTTCTCACAGCGCGCGCCGCGCTATTCGCACAGCTTCGATACAGTCTACGGAACGACGGCGCGCCAGCGCGCCGCGCTTTGCCTCATGCTGCTGCGCGGACCGCAGACTTTGAACGAAGTGTTCACGCGCTGCGAACGGCTGACGGATTTTCCGAGCATCGACGACGTGCGCGACACTCTTGAGCGCCTGATTGAACGAGACGTTCCGCTCGTCGTTCGCATATCACGCGGTCGCGGACAGCGCGAAGATCGCTACATGCACCTATTGAGCGGGCCGGTCGACGTGGATGCTTTCGTCGAATCTGCGGTTGCTTCAAGCAATACCGCGCCAGGCAGGGTAGCTGACGCCGAGTTGTACGAACGCGTAACCGCACTCGAAGGCGAAATTGTGGCGCTCAAGGAGCAACTAGCAAACCTGCTCTCTTCACGCTGAGCAATCAAATATTTAGTAGACTACTGTGAGGCAACCGGACGGATGCCGCTGCAGGCGGCGAGCACACGCATACAGAGCATGAACACGCTGCGAGCACCCCGCACGCCCCTGAAGCCCCGTTCTCACTCGACGGTCTCAAAGAAAAGGCGGTGCCAGATGCAGAGCGGACAGCCGAAGGTTTTCATCGCGCGCTGCAGCAGGGCGATCGCAATGCCGTCCTCGCGCTGCTCTCGGCAGATGTGACGGTGAGTGAGGCCGGTCATACTCAGTCGAAAAGCGAATACGCATCCGGTCACTTGCGTGAAGACATCGCTTACTTGAAAGGCGCGGAGATCAAATCCGTTTCACTTGGGTCCATTCCTATGGGTGAGTCCGCGATGGTCGGTAGCGACAGTGAGATTCGCAAGATACTCAACGGTCAATCAAAAGTTCAGCGCTGTCGCGAGATGCTCACGCTCAAACACGAAAACGGCGTCTGGAAAATCGTCGCTGTTCGCTGGCAGTCGGAGCCGGCGTCAGCCGCTGTGCATTGACGGAGTGCTGAAGGCTCTAGCTTGACGCATTATCAACCGCAAACGATTCGCCAAGAACTCACTACTAGACAAGGGCGCACCATGAAAACTTACGCTCTCGCGCGGCCCGCAGAGCCTCGCGATGTCCGTGTCATCGAGATCGAATAGGTTATTGACGATGTGAACTAACGTCGCCGTATGCAATCCATCGTCCTGAGCGTAAGCTTGTAAGGTAATTCCTGGTCATTTGTCGGCTCATCACCCAAGAAGAACTGATGCCGTTTCGCCGCCGCCACCGTCGCTGGATTGCGCTGATTGCGCTTCTCGGCCTGCTGTTCCAACAGCTGGCGATGGCGGTCTATGTTTGCCCCATCGAAAGCGATGGAAGGGCGAGCGTTGCCGGGACGCCAGCGATGGCACCGTGTGGCTCGCCGGATATTTCCAACAAAATCCAGTGCGAGCAGCACTGCCATCCTCTCGCGCAGACATCCGATCACGCGACACCGCCGACCGTCCCAGCGGCCTTGTTGCCAGCCACAACATGGCTGCGCGAGGCAAGCGTGATCCGTATAGACCTACCCGCGTCCCTCGCATGTGAGGTCGATGCGCACGCCGCTGCACCTCCGCTGATCATCCAGCACTGTACCTTCCAGATTTGAGCTTCCATCGCAACGTTGGTGGCGCCGCGCTATGCGTGGCATGTCCGCGTTTGCTATGGAGCTCACATGCAATTTACACAACTGGATTTTCGTACACGCGCGTTGTACTGCGGCGTTCATAGACGTCGACGCGTTGTTCGGTGTGGCCTGGCGCTCGTCATCGTGTTAGCCGCCACACCTGTGGCGGCCTTCGCAGCTACCGTGGGCTCGACGCCATTGTCTCTCGCGGAAGCCGTTCGACTGGCCGAGGCAGAATCGCCGGCGATCGCCGCGCGACAGGCCGCTGCTGAATCCGCCGAGGACGCGATCATTCCCGCCGGCGCGTTGCCCGACCCGCAACTCGTCGCGGGTATCGACAACCTGCCAGTGACGACGGGTGATGCGTTCAGCCTCACGGACGACTTCATGACGATGCGCAAGATCGGCGTCATGCAAGACGTCCCACGCCGCGAGAAACGCCACCTGCGTACGGAACGTGCGCAAGGCACAGCGGCACGCGAACGAGCGTTATTGACGAGCGAACGGCTTTCGGTGCGCGAGTCCGTTGCCCGTGCGTGGATTGCGCGAGCGAGCGCTGAGCGTCGCCTGGAGTTGCTGCGGGACCTCGAACCACGCGCGCAAGCACAGTTTGCTGCCACAACGGCCGCGCTGAGCGCCGGACGTGGCTCCGCCGCCGACGCGATTGCCGCGAAAGCCGAGCAGGCCATGCTCGCAGATCGGATCAACCAGGTCGAACGCGAGGTCGACGAGACTCGGGCGGATTTCACACGCTGGTTGCCCGAAGCGGCCGAGCGTCCGTTGGGCGACGCGCCGAATTGGGCCGAGCTCGGCGTCGATCCGGATTCACTGATAGCCAATGCGACGCATCACCGGGAGCTGCTCGCGTACGCCGCGGCCGAGCAGGTTGCGACGACCGAGGTTTCGTTGGCGCGAGCCGAAAAACTTCCGGACTGGTCGGTCGAATTCGACTATGCACAACGCGGTCCACGCTACTCGAACATGATCTCGCTCGAATTCCGCATGACGCTGCCGATCTTTCCTGGAGGCCGCCAGAATCCGATGATCGCGTCCAAGCAAGCCGCGTTGGCGCAGATCCAGGCCGAACGCGAAGATGCGCGCCGCATGCACACCGCCGAGCTGCGCAAGACGGTTGCGGCATGGCGCAGCGCACGTGATCGTGTCGAACGCTATGAGCACGAGCTGCTGCCGCTGGCGGATGACCGCGTCGACGCGGCCTTGGCCGCCTATCGCGGCGGACGCGGCGATCTGCAAGCCTCGCTGATCGCGCTCGGCCAAGTCATTGAGCAGCGCATTGCCTACACGGAGCTACAAAACACGCTCGGACAAGCGTGGGCCGCGCTCCACTTCGCATTTCCGCAGGAGCATTGAGCATGCGTGCAACTCCACTGATTCTCTGCAGTGCACTGGGTCTTGCGATCGGCATCGCGGGCACCTGGTTCGTTATGCATCGTGCGGCGAACACGCCGCCCGCCGCGCCGGGTTCGTCGGCGACGAACGACAAACAGGCGCTGTACTGGTACGACCCGATGGTGCCGAACCAGCATTTCGACAAACCCGGCAAATCACCGTTCATGGACATGCAGCTCGTGCCCAAGTATGCCGGTGGCGCCAGTGAAGGCGCCGGCGTCGTCAG
>VBNZ01000173.1:5042-7541 GCA_005877675.1 Gammaproteobacteria bacterium | reverse complement strand
CGCGCGGTCACGCTCGTGCAGGCGCGTGTTGCCGGGATCGTCGAACATCTCGACGTGCGTGCACCGCTGACCGCCGTCAAGCAAGGCCAAGCGCTGTTGACGTTGCTTGCGCCCGATTGGACGGCCGCGCAGGAAGAGTACCTCTCGTTGCGCCGTAGTCATACGCAAGGACTGGACGAACTGCGCGCGGCCGCTCGCCAGCGGTTGTCGCTGCTCGGCATGAGCGAAGGCCAAATCCACAGTGTCGAGCAAAGTGGCCGAGCGCAAACGCGCATCACCCTGGCGGCGCCGCGCGACGGCGTCGTTGGCGAACTCGCGGTACGCGAAGGGGCGTCCGTGATGGCGGGTGCACCGTTGTTGCGGATCAACGGTCTCGACACGGTTTGGATCAACGCGGCGATCCCGGAAGCGCAAGCCGGCCGAGTGGTTTCGGCATCCTCGGTCAACGCGCAAGTGCCCGCATTTCCCGGAGAGCGCTTCGCGGGGAAAATCGAATCGCTGCTGCCGGATATCGATATGGCCACGCGCACGCAGACGGCGCGGATCGTGCTGAACAATCCCGGCCATCGCTTGGCGCCGGGGATGTTTGCGCAATTGGAGATTGACGGATCGAAAGACCAGGCGAATGGCGTGCTGGTGCCCACCGACGCCGTGATTGCCACGGGTACGCGCAATGTCATCATCGTCGACGACGGCAGTGGCCATTTTCGCGCACAGGAAGTGCGGACCGGCGACGAGTCCGGCGGCAAGACACAGATTCTCGAAGGCATCAAAGAGGGCGAAACCGCAGTGCTGTCGGGCCAGTTCCTGATCGATTCCGAAGCGAGTTTGACCGGCACACTTGCGCGGCTGCAGGGCGGAACGGAACAACACGACTCGACCGGCGCGCCGGCTGAACCCCACGGTGACCAAGCGACGTCCGCACATGAGCTGCACCTGGCACAAGGAACGATCACGCGTATCGACGGCGACCAGTGGACGATCGCGACCGACGCGATTGCCTCGCTCGATATGGGCGCGATGACGATGACGTTCGTGTGTCCGCAACGCGTTCCCGCCGCCAACATTCGACCTGGACAACGCGTGAGCTTTTCGTTCTTCCGCAACGCCGGCGGGGACTTTGAAATCGACAAGATCACGGTGCTGGCGCCGGCGAGCGCGACGCCCGCGCCTGCGAAAGCGGGCGGAGGCAAGCCATGATCGCGCGCCTGATTCGCTGGTCGATCGCGAACCGCTTCCTGGTGCTGATCGCATCTGTGTTCCTGACCGCGTGGGGCATCTATTCGGCACTGCGCACACCCGTCGACGCCTTGCCCGATCTGTCGGATGTGCAAGTCATCATCCGCACAACCTGGCCCGGCCAGGCGCCACAGATCGTCGAAGACCAGGTGACCTATCCGCTCACTACGACCATGCTGTCGGTGCCGGGCGCGAAGAGCGTGCGCGGGTATTCGTTCTTCGACGATTCGTATGTCTATGTGCTGTTCGACGACGGCACCGATTTGTATTGGGCGCGCTCGCGCGTGCTCGAATACTTGAACCAGATTCAGTCGCGCCTGCCGGCCGAGGCGCGCCCGGCCTTGGGTCCGGATGCGACGGGCGTCGGCTGGATCTACGAATACGCACTGGTCGATCGCAGCGGCCAGCACGATCTGTCGGAGTTGCGCACGCTGCAGGACTGGTTCCTGCGCTACGAGCTCAAAGGCGTACCCGGCGTGGCGGAAGTCGCGTCGGTTGGCGGCATGGTGCGCCAGTATCAGATCGTGCTCGACCCGGACAAGTTGCGCGCCTATGGCATCACGCACAATCAGGTGATCGACGCGGTAAAACGCTCGAACGGCGAAGCCGGCGGTTCGGTGCTCGAACTCGCCGAAGCCGAATACATGGTACGCGCGAGCGGCTATCTGAAATCGCTCGATGACCTGCGCGTCGTTTCACTGAAAGTCGGCGCAGGCGGCGTGCCGGTGCTGCTCGGCGACGTCGCACGCGTGCAGCTCGGCCCGGAACTGCGCCGCGGCATTGCCGAACTCAACGGCGAGGGTGAAGTCGCCGGCGGTGTGATCGTGATGCGCCAAGGCAAGAACGCGCAGACCACCATTGATGCGGTAAAGGCCAAGCTTGCGACGTTGAAGGCGAGCCTGCCTGCCGGCGTCGAGATCGTCGAGACCTATGACCGTTCGCAGTTGATCGGGCGCGCGGTCGACAACCTGCGCGGCAAGCTGCTCGAAGAGTTCCTCGTCGTCGCGTTCGTGTGCGCTGCGTTCCTGTTTCACCTGCGTTCGGCGCTGGTGGCGATCGTCGCGTTGCCGCTCGGCGTACTCGCGGCGTTCATCGTGATGCAGGCGCAGGGCATCAACGCGAACATCATGTCGCTCGGTGGCATCGCAATCGCGATCGGCGCGATGGTCGACGCGGCGATCGTCATGATCGAGAACGCACACAAGCATCTGGAAGCCTGGCGGCATGACCATCCCGGCGCGACTCTCGACAGCGACGAGC
>VBNZ01000173.1:0-4958 GCA_005877675.1 Gammaproteobacteria bacterium | reverse complement strand
GAAGGTCGGCTGTTTGCACCGCTCGCGTTCACGAAAACCTATTCAATGGCGGCCGCTGCCGGCTTATCAGTGACCTTGATTCCCGTGCTGATGGGGTATTGGATTCGCGGTCGCCTGCCCGACGAGCACGCCAATCCGTTGGCCCGTGGATTGATCGCGGTGTATCGGCCGGTGCTCGACGTGGTGTTGCGCTGGCCCAAGCTCACACTCGCGGTAGCCGGCGTCTTGCTGGCGGCAACACTTTGGCCGCTCAGCCAGCTCGGCGGCGAGTTCCTGCCGCCGCTCGACGAAGGCGATTTACTCTACATGCCGACCGCACTACCCGGGCTGTCGACCGGCAAGGCCGCGCAGATTCTGCAGCAAACCGACAAGATGATCCGCTCGGTTCCGGAGGTCGCTAGCGTATTCGGCAAAATGGGGCATGCCGAGACGACCACCGATCCGGCACCGATCGAAATGATGGAAACAACAGTGCGCTTCAAACCGCACGACCAGTGGCGGCCGGGGATGACGCCGGAAAAACTGGCAGCGGAACTCGATCAACGCGTGCGCATGCCGGGCCTGACGAATCTATGGGTGCCCCCGATCCGCAATCGCCTCGACATGCTTGCGACCGGGATTAAGAGTTCCATCGGCATCAAGGTCAACGGCAGCGATCTCGCCGTCATCGACAAGGTGGCAGCTGAGATCGAGAAGTCCGTGAAAAGTGTACCTGGCGTCGCCTCCGCGCTGGCCGAACGCTTAACCGGCGGCCGCTACATCGATGTCAACATCGATCGCGCGGCCGCGGCTCGTTACGGCTTGAATGTCGCCGATGTCCAAAGCATCGTCTCCGCGGCGATCGGCGGTGAGACGATCGGCGAGACCGTCGAAGGAAGGCGCCGGTTTCCGATCAACGTGCGCTATCCGCGCGAACTGCGCGACAGCGTGCAGAAGCTGCGCGATCTGCCGGTGCTGACGCCCGCCGGAGCGCAAGTGCCGTTGAGCGGCGTGGCGCAAGTTGCGGTGGTCGACGGCCCGCCGATGATCAAAAGCGAGAACGGACGCCTGTCGGGTTGGATCTATGTCGATGCGCGCGGACGCGATATCTCGTCGGTCGTGCGCGACATGCGCGAGCGGGTTGCGCAGGACGTCAAGTTGCCTGCGGGAATCTCGGTCACCTGGTCGGGGCAATTCGAGTTCCTGGAACGCGCTGTCGCAAAACTGCGCGTCGTGATTCCGGCGACGCTCGCGATCATTTTTGTTTTGTTATACCTGACGTTCGGACGTGTCGACGAAGCGTTGCTGATCCTCGCCAGCGTACCGTTCGCATTGATCGGCGGCTTTTGGCTTATGTATCTGCTCGGCCATGCGATGTCGATCGCGACCGCAGTCGGGTTCATCGCGCTGGCCGGCGTTTCGGCCGAATTCGGTGTGATCATGCTGCTGTATCTCAAGCAAGCGTGGGAACGGCACCTGGCGACGGGTGAGCCCGCGAATGAGATGACGTTGCTTACGGCGATCCGTGAGGGCGCCGCGTTGCGCGTGCGGCCTTTGGCCATGACCGCGTCAGTCGTTATCGCCGGCCTGCTGCCGATCATGCTTGGCCACGGCACCGGCTCGGAAATCATGCAGCGCATCGCGGCGCCCATGGTCGGCGGCATGGTGACCGCACCACTGCTGTCTATGTTGGTGATTCCTGTCGTCTACCGTTTGCTCAGAGGCCGCGAGCTAGGCAGAGCCACCGGCCGTTCCGAAACCGCTCCACTTACGCCGGCGCCGCCGGCGTGACAACCGCGGCGCGCATTCCAAATGGAACGCTCGCCGATCCTCTCATGTGTCGATAGGAGAACCGACAATGAAAACTACCAACACTTTGCTGATCCAAATATTCTTGGCGGGAGTAACAGCTGTTGCCAACGCGCATGACGCCGACTCGAACGACGGCTGGATCGCCCATGTTAACGACCACCAGCTGGAGATTTGCTACAAAGCGGAACCCCCGGCCGTCGGCCAGACCGTTCAAATCCTGCGGAGCTCCTTTATCACCGTCAACAAGACCATTGTGCGCCCAGTATTCAGGCCCAGCGACCTCTAGCGCGCGTTACTTCCGCAATATCGGCCGAATGCCGCACCGCGTTGATTGAGGGCTCGGCGAGCCAGGCTGATCACGCGCGTTCCATCGATGGAGAGTCAAAGCCGCTTTGATTGGCAGCCGGTATCACGCAGATTTCTTCGACGGGCTGTAGCAGACGATGCGGCAACGAGCTACCCGCAACACCCGCGTTGCTCTTGAATCGGCGGGCACCTCACCGAACCGAACGAGCAGAACACGCAGCAGTCGCCCGGATTGGGGCGCAGCAGGGTTTTGCAGTGCTCGCACTCGTAGAAGAACTGGCATGCGTTCGTCGGCATGGTTTCTTCTTTGGCAAAGCCGCAGTGCGGGCACGTCAACACCGATTCAAGAAGGATCGTGCTCACGGAGGCATCACTGGTGGAGGGTTGAAGGAAAGCCAGCGTTCGTGGTCGCGTGGGTCAGCGCCTCAATTTGCGCTTTGTCCGGATCGTAAGTGATCACCGCTGTCTTTTTCTCAAAATCGACCTTGACCGCACTCACGCCGGAGACTTTTTCCAGCGATTTCTTAATCGTGATCGGGCACAGATCACAAGTCATGTTCTGCACATCGAGTGTGATCGTTTTCGGGGTGGCGGCCAAGGCCGCGAGAGGCAACGCGGCGAGCGTTGCTATCAGCAATTTGCGCATGGAATTCTCCATTCAATAAAACAGGGGAGCGAATAGCGGAATCGACAGCAAGCCGAGCAACAGGGCGACCACGATCCAGAACGTGATTCGTTGCCGTCGAAGTGTGGACGCATCTGCGCAAAGCGTGCCGGGCACGCACACTTGTGGCGCAAGGTACAGCCGGCGGAAGGCCAAACTCAGGAAAAGCAGCGTCAGTGCGATAAAGATCGGTCGATACGGTTCCATGGCGGTCAGATTGCCGATCCATGCGCCGCCGATACCGAGTGCAAGCAAGACCAGTGGTCCGACACAGCACACAGACGCGCCGAGCGCTGCAAGGATGCTCGCGATCAAAGTACCTTTGCCTGTGAGTATCGCCATATCGACCTGCTTGAACCAATTCGCTCCACTGCTACTCTACATTCCGTAGCTAGGTACGGAGTCAAGAAAAATCGTATGGCGCCAGAACTGACCATCGGCAAGCTGGCGGACGCCGCCGGCGTAAACGTCGAGACAATCCGCTATTACCAGCGATGTGGGCTGCTCGACGAACCGACCAAACCGATTAGCGGCTACCGGCGGTATTCGGCCGACATATCCAAGCGCGTGCGCTTCATCAAACGCGCCCAAGCGCTTGGTTTCACCCTGACGGAAATCCGCGGCCTGCTGCATTTGGACGCTGCACACGCCTGCAGCAATACCCGCACCCTGGCAACCCGGAAACTGGCGTTGATCGAACAGAAGATGGCCGACCTTGCCGCCATGCAGCGAGCGCTCAGCGGGCTGGTACGCCAATGTGATGTCGGCGACGGACATGCGGCTTGCCCGATCATCGAAGCGATGGCGCGTGAATAGTCGATACTTCTCGATCGTCTTGGCAGTATTGATGCGCTCGTGTCCGCGAGCTTCCCGCCGAACTCAAGTCCTGCGCATTACGTTCCGGCGCCAACCAGTAGCGCAATCGATTCCACAGGCAACGTGGTCAACACTTGGACGCTGACTGGCGTCACAAATGAGGGACGCGATCTCGACTTCGATCTGACCATGCCAAACCTGCAGCCGGGCGAAGTGCGTCCGGCGACCAGCGATGCGCATATGACGTTCAACAATAGCGTCAATGGACAGGTCGTCAATGTGCCAATCACGATCCCTGCGGTCACCGCAACACCGCCGGTGTCGTTGTCTGTAGTGACTGACAAGCCAGCGTATCCAGCGAATGCGACAGCACAGGTCACAACGACATTGATCGATGTCGACACGGTGCCGGTATCCGGGACGTTGGTAGTGAAGGTGTACGATGCCGCGGGTAATTTTGTCGGTAACGTCACGCAGCGCGATGTGACGATCCCAGCGAATGGCAGCCTGCCTGTGACCGATCCGTTTGCGATCGGCACGATCCCGCCTGCGACTTATACAGTAAAGGCCGCACTCACCAACAACGGCGTCACTTTGGCGAGGGGTCAAACGATGTTCAACGTGTTGTCCGATTCCGGCACAGCGACAGCGACGTCGACGCTACACACAGACAAGCAGACGTACAACGCGACTGATCAGGTACAGATCATCTCGCGCGTGCAGAGCGTGTCGGCGAACACACCACTGAGCAACCTGACACTGAACGTTGCGGTGTATAGCGCCGCCATTGGGTCTCTGACGATCCAGGTCCCAACGATGGGAACTGGTACAGCAATCGTGCGCTGTAATGCGGCGCCAACGCGCTCATCCTTGTCGTGACGGCGGTTGTCAAAAATATCGTACATGATCCCTGAATGCCGGCGTACGCAGAAACGCGCTATCGGTTGCGTGATGCGCGAATAATGCTTAGGGCGATCGATTCGCTTGCCGCGTTGTGCGCACACGGTGAAACGCTCACAGAAGCGATTGAGAACGCTATCTTAGGGGCAATTGGCGCGCGAGGGCTATCGGAGGTGAATCGATGTAGAGGCGCTGCGGCGACCCTATTCAGAACAGCCTGCTGTTCCCTGAAATTGCGTTCGATTAATCGCTTGTGTACACGGCGGAGCCCAAAGTCGACCACCCAACCGCAACTCCTAGGCTGATTGAATGGACTCCTCCCGCCGGTATAACGGCATCGAAGTGCCAAACTGGATGTGACGCATTCAGTTGACCACACGAGAGGAGTCCGCCATGCATGCTACGACTGTCGCCATCGATTTGGCAAAAGAAGTGTTCGAGCTCGCGTACGCCGATGCGCAGCATCGGATCGTGCAGCGCA
>VBNZ01000172.1:11298-13498 GCA_005877675.1 Gammaproteobacteria bacterium | reverse complement strand
CTGCGTGCTCGTCACCGTCATCTGATGCGGCGTGGTGACGGTGAACGGCCCGCTCGTGCCCTGATACGGCAACCAGACCTGGATGGCGGTGTCACTCCACGACGTGATGGCGACCGGGGTCGTTCCCATCGTCACGCTGCCGGCGCCTTGGGGATCGGTGCCGAAGTTGGTGCCGGTAATCGTGACTACCGTGGCGGGTCCGCCACTCGTGGGCGAGAAACTGGTGATCGTCGGCTGAGGATAGCCGACGGTGTAGGCACCGGTGCTGGTAACGCTCTGACTGCCGATGTAGAGCTGGCTGCTGCTAACGGTCACCGTTATGGGGCCCGTGGTGGCATTCGAGGGCACGGTCGCCGTCAACGTGGTGGACGTTGCCGCGCTCGGTGTCACCGCCGCACCGTTGAACGATACGACGTTGTTCGACAACGTGTTGCCATCGAAGTTGGTGCCGGTAATCGTGACCACCGTTCCGACGGGATCCACGGTCGGCGTGAAGCTGGTAATCGTCGGTTTCGGGACGGTCACTGTGAAGGTCGTGCTGCTGCTGACACTTCCTGCGGGTGTCGCGACGAGGATCTTGCCGCTGTAGGAACCGCCGGGCACCGTCACTGTGAGCGAGGTCGGCGTGGCCGCCGTGACGGTCGCCAGGATATCCAAGGTCGTGCCATCGCGATCCGCAAACTCGACCATATTGTTCGCGAGCGACGGCGAAAAGTTGGTGCCGGTGATCGTGACCGTGGTGCCCGACGGTCCGCTCGTCGGTGCGAAGCTCGAAATCGCCGGCGCGGGTACGGTGAAGTTGCCGCTGCTCGTGCCCGTGAGACCGCCCACCGTGACGCTAACCGGACCCGTTGCTGCCGTGATCGGCACGCTGGTCGAGAGCGACGTCGCAGTCGCAGAGGTGACCGTCGCAGTAACGCCGTTGAACTTGACCGTATTGTTGGCGGCCGTCGTGCTGAAGCTCGTGCCGCTGATCGTGACTGCGGTGCCGCCGATGCCGCTCGATGGCGACAGTCCCGTCACGCCGGGCGAGACCGAGAAATTGATGGCACTCGTGGCGGTGTTGCCAGCGACCGTGACGGTAATGGTACCGGTCGTGGCGCCGCTCGGTACCGTGACCGACAAAGAAGTACCCGATGCGCTGGCGACCGTTGCAGCCGTGCCGTTGAACTTCACCGTGTTGTTGGCCGCAGTCGTGCTGAAGCCGCTGCCGTTGATCGTCACCGTGGCACCGACCGGACCGCTTGCGGGCGTGAAGCTCGAGATTGCCGGCAGCACGGTGAAGCTGCTAGCGCTCGTCGCCGACTGGCCAGTCACTGTGACGGTAAATGGACCGCTCGGCACACCCGCACTCGAAGACGGGATCGTCACCGAAATACCGGTATCCGACCACGTTGTCGCGGTGAGCGCGGTGCCTGCGAGTTGCACGGTGCTGGTGCTTTGCGTCGCTCCGAAGTGCGTGCCGGAAATTGCGACCGAGGTGCCGGCCGCGCCACTCGCCGGCGTAAATCCGCTGATCGTGGGCGGCGGGATGCCGACAGTGTAATTGGTCGAACTCGTGACGGACGCGCTGCCGACATTGGCCACGCTCGAATTGACGGTCACGGTGATCGGGCCGGTCGTGGCACCGCTCGGTACCGTGGTCGTCAGGACTGTCCCGTTGGTATCCACGGTCGGCGTTGCCGCCGTGGTGCCGTTGAACTGCACCACGTTATTGGTGGGCGTATTCGGATCGAAATTCGCGCCGTTGATCGTGACGGTCGTGCCGACCGGATCGATGGTCGGGGTAAACGAGGTGATCGTCGGCGTCCACACCGTCGGCAGGAAATTCGTCGTGCTGTCGACGCTGCCCGTCAGACCGTCCGACGTGTAGGTCATCACGCGAAAGTGGCCGTTGATGATGCCGGTTGGCGTGGTCACCGTGAGCGAGGTGGAGGTGACGGATGTGATGGTGCCGGCCACATCCAGCGTACCGCCGCTCGCATCGGTAAAGTAGACGACGGTCTGGTACGTCGAAAAATTCGTGCCGGTGATCGTCAACGCCGTGCCCGGCTGTCCGCTCGTTGGCGTGAAACTCGTGATCGTCGGCGGCGGCCCGGTCACCCGGAAGTTGTTCGCACTGGTGCCGGTTTGACCGGCATACGAGACGCTGATCTTTCCCGTCGTCGCCCCGGTCGGTACCGCCGCATTGATCTGCGTC
>VBNZ01000172.1:5211-11239 GCA_005877675.1 Gammaproteobacteria bacterium | reverse complement strand
TCGCGGCGAAGTTGCTGCCTGTGATCACGACCGACGTGCCCTCGGGGCCGTAGGTCGGCGAGAACCCGGAGACGGCCGGCGCACCTGTGGCGATTACCGCCGCCGGGGTCGCCATCGCGCGCTGCGTCGTCGACGAGGTTCCTGTCGCTGACGTAGTGGTCGCGCTCCCGGTCGCCTCGATCTGCGTGATGCCCATCCCGCCGCTGAGACCCGCGTTACAGATGATCCGCACGCCGATCGTCGTCACGTCCGCGAACGTTACCGCGCGCTTGACCTTCTGATTGCCCGTGACCGACGCGACCGTGGTCCATTGGCCGTTCTTCACCACCTGCACGTCGAATGTGGTCACGCCGATTTGGGTGAAGGTTTGTGTATCGGTCGGCTCGATACCGCTCGTATAGTTGTCGGGCACCGAGTACACGGTCACGGTGCTGATCGACTGCGCCGCGTCGAACATCACCTGCGCCCAATCGGGCTTGGCCTGCGCACGCGCTTTCCAACCGCCACCAGCACCCCAGCGCTTGCCTGTCCGATCCCCGTTATTGAGCGAGTGCGGCGAGAAACCAGAGCCCGTGTTCGACGATGCGCTCGCGATGCCGCCTTGTGTATCGGCCGCCCAGTTGACGACGATCGTATCGGCGGAGAGAGTTTGGGCGAGAAGGCCGCTCGAGATCGAAAGCAAACCAACCAAAGCCATCGCCTTGGCGGCGACAGCGCGCAGCACACCCATTATCCACCCCTGTGTGGATCCTTAAGAACGCGCGATGCTAGCTGCGATCATCATGTTCGTCCAGAGCATGATCGTTTTCACGAAGTCACCTTCGTAGAGTAGGCCCGCGTGTTTTTGCATAACCCCACAAAGGCACATCTGACCACCGCGCCGAATCCTGAGCCAGGACACATGCCATGATTCGTTTACATGCCAGTATCAAAGGCACATCACGCACCGCCGCGCGCGACGTCGTTCGAGCAGCCAATCGTGCAATTTCGGCAAGAAATGCAGTACATCGCTTCAATTTTTGCGGAGCCAATGCGGGCGCTCAGCGCAAAAACCTAAGAAAATCACTGGGCGGAGTAAATTGAAGTCATTAAATGAGTTCGACACCATTCAAAGACTTATTCTGAACAGTTGCGCCTCGGCGTTTACCGACGACAACCTTGCGTCGATCCGCACGCACGTCTGCAGGAACGGGCACTTGGAAATCCACGCTTTCGCTTTCAGTAGATCGTGGCGCACACGATCGCCCCGTTGCCGTACGTCCGCTTAAAGAAGCTTTCGCAGTTGACTAGGCTTCAAACGGATAATTACTCTGCGCAGTTTTTCGAATTACTCCGTCCCGTTTTCCCGTTCCCGCTTATCGGACGGGTTAGTTAAGTTGGAAAGTCGACTCTGACCCTGCTTTCTTTAGTTTGCCTTTACGGCAATAAACGATGCGACCACCCCAGCGGGTTGGCCATCGTGTGGCTTCACGCGGATGACTGAGCCGGTGATCGCTGGCACTTGGTTTACGCCGTTCGGCCATTGCTCGGTGAGCGACGCATCGTAGTCGTAGAAGAGATGCTCGGTGGAGGTTCCCGGACGACCCTTGCCGATAATGTGGACGTGCGCAGCGGTGTCGTTCTGCCCCGGCGTGATGACGCCGTTCAAGTCCATGACGTTATTCGGGCCGAAGCTGAGTTCGCCATCAAAGACATTTGCCGCGGCATCCTTCACGGTCCAGGTGGCCTCCGCAAACAGCAACGCTGCCAGTTTCTCCGGATCGCCGTCGGTAAGAACGGGCTTGTTGAGAAAGCTGCGATAGATCCATGTCCCCGCAAAAGGATTGCTCATGTGAAATTCCTACTGAGTGATCGGTTACAAAATTGCATTTGACGGTTCAGACAACATCGCCATGCATCGCTTTGCACAGCGAACAGGACGTCAGGTCAGTGCTGGTTATGTGCGTGATTCATGGTTCGGTTGGACATGCCCTTCATCCCCGGCATCCCCAGACCGCCGCCTGGAGCGGCCACATCCGGAACGATCAGGACATTGGCCATCATGCCGCTGTCCTCGTGATCGAGGATGTGGCAGTGCATTACAAACTCACCGATGTAGCGCTCATACGTGGAACGGACGTGCACCTCGTAGTCGTTCTGCACGAACACCGTGTCTTTGAAGGTGTGCCACATACTGCAGTATTGGTTTTGCAACCCAACGCTGTCGGGCGGAACCAGGCATTCGCCATGCGGGCCGAAGATGCTCTTGCCGTCGTGGGTCACATCCATGACCTCGAATGGGTTCACATGGATGTGGTAGATATGCGGCTCGCCAGCGGATGTAAGAACCCAATCTTCCGTAGCGCCCACCTGTAAGGTGAAGTCCACGCGGTCGGGGTTGTATTCCTGTTTGTTGAGCCAGAATCCGAACACCTTCTTCTGCGGATCCTGCGGATCGGGAATGTTGCCGATGAAGAACGCAACCGAACGCGGATGGTCCGAGTTTGAGGCCGGCCCCTCTTCGGGCATCCCGCGCCACGGTGTCAGATTGCCGCTAAGCAAGCCATCGAGCGCCGCCTTCGGCAACGCCTTGTTGTTCTTGTTGCCTTCATAGAGCGTGCGTTTGATGTAATCGCCCATATCCCCGGTGACGGGAGTGCCGCCCGAGACGATGACGGTAGCAAGAAGCTGAGTCACGTTCGGACCCTGGCCGCCGCCGCCGGCATTGGTGCGTTCCGCCGGTGTCGCGGCCTGGTTGAGAACGCAGTACGTGCCCGCGTGCGGAAATGCGATGAGAACATCGCTGCGATAGCCGGGCTGCAGGAAGTTGCTTCCAATACCGCCGCTGATACTTTTCTGGTTCACGCCGATCGGTGTGATGGCCGAGTGCGTCAGGCCATCCGAAGCAATTTCAAACTGCGGAATCAAAGCAACCGCCTTGCTCCCATCCGGCGTCAGCACCGGGCAGAGTTCTTTTACGGTTTCCTCCTGCTGTTTCGGCGTGCCGCTCAGGATGCCGCGCAGCGCCAGCGCCGCCTTCGGACCGGTATTCACCATCGGCACAATCTGCAGATTGACAGTGTCGTGTATGCCGGCATGAATAAATCGCCAGCGCTGCACTTCTCCTGCACGAATGCCCGAGAGTGTAGGTTCGACCGCGCCGTTGATGCTGGTAAAGCGTCCATTCGTATCCCAGACCGTCGCCGACGCAAGCTGTTGACCGAAATCCTCGACGACGCCGGTCTGGCCCGCGGGACATTTCCAGGTGCCGTCAGGGTTTTGAATTATTTTGCCGTTCGAATCGAAGCACGCATATGGAATCTGCTGGAACAGGAAGATCTGTTCTGGAATCGAAGCGCCCTTGGCGTCATGCAGAATCGTGTCGATATCGCCGGGAGCGCCGCCCACGTACGGTCGATTACCGCGGACGATCAGCGCGCCGGACGCGCCGCTCGCGACCTGCAGTGCCGTCGATCCATGACGGTGGGGGTGATACCAGAACGTACCCGAAGGATGGTCGGTCGGAATGTTGACCTCATACTCAAATTTTGTGTGCGGGCCGATATTGAGCAGCACATTGTCGCTGTTGCCCGTCGGTGAGACGTGCAGACCGTGGTAGTGGAGGTTCACTGTATTGAAGCATCCCGGCCCAGGGGGCGCATCGGGCTTGCAACTCGGATCGTTCGTGTCGAGATTGTTGTCGAGAAAAACGCGCAGCGTATTTCCGGGCTTCACTTCGACCGCCGGACCGGTAAGGCAGCCGCCATACGAACGCAGCTTTACGTTGTCCTTTGCGCCATCGGGATAGCTCGGATTGTTGATCTGATTCGGCGCCACCTCGGCTACCAGATGAAGGCGGACGATGTTCCCATCGCGCGTGATGTCGCCCTCCGGTTTGCAGCCGCCTGGCAGCACTGCTGCCGCAAGCTGGCGACCTCCCGGCGCGTTCTCCGCCAGGCGTGGCGGCGTCAGGAACGGTTGCGGCGTCAACTGCTGCGCGACCGAGGGGACACAAAAGGCAATCGAGATCAGGGGCGTAATACGCACGAGCAAACGATTCATGAAGCCTCCATTGTGGAGCAGACGCAACGATCGCGAGAGTTCGGTTACTGCCTCATCTCAATGGCGCCAATGGTCAACTTCGACTCGGGCCGAATCACGACCTGGGGCAGAGTTTTCAGCGCGTTTGGTGCGGCCTGCTTTTCTGTTGAAGCCACCAGTCCTGAAGTCGCTTCGAACGTTATCGTCAGGTCCCCCGTGTCGCGCAGTCCGAGAGACTGCAGTTGGCGAGTCACGTCGTATTCGAACGTGCGTGCAACGGGTCCCTCGTGCTGCATGCCTTGCACAATTGATAGTGGCAACGTGCTTGCGTGTAGCCGGCGCACCCTTCTTCTCGATATACACATTCACCAGCGCGCCCGGCGCGGACACCGAACTCACATCGCGCAGTACGAGCTTCGTACGCTGAGGCTTCGCCCCCACGAGACTCTTCACCTTTTCCGCGGGAATCGACACATCCACCGAAGTGGAAGTTTGATTCAGGCTGAGCGGCTTCACTGAGAACAAAACATTCGGCACAGCCTGCCTGATGGCTTGAGCCACCACGATGGCCGGCTCGCGCGCACACTTGCTGTCGTTGTCGTAAACATAACCCAGTGCCTTGGTGTCTATGAAATCCTTGACTGTCCGGGTTACCTTGGCGCCAGTTTCGTCCACGAATGTGAACTGCTGGTTCTGCCAGTCGCCTGGCTGCTCAGTGGGATGCGAATGCTGCCAGCACGACCACATACGGTCGATATTGGCGTGATGCTCGTAGAAGATCGGATCGTTGGCGGCTACGCCCACCAGTCCCATCAGGGCAACGGGACAGGTCTGTCCCACCGAGCAGTGCACGTTGCCGTGCACGCCGCGCTCGATATCGCCTTCGTACTGCAGAAAGTTCGTATCCGTGGTCAACGGCCCGTCGATATCCGTGACATCCGGATTTAGCGCAGCCAGACCTTCGTTCAGCGCTTCGGAGCGGCGCCAGTCGTAGAGAGGAGACGCATCGTCCTGAAACGCCACGGGAAGCGCAGTCTGCGCCGGGTTCGTGTAGTCCCAATAGGGCAGCGTCAAGGTCGGATCCTCAGCGGCCCAACGCAATACGCGCTCGAAGTAATACAGATACATCCGATGCCAGCCGAAGAAGTTCAATTGCGTGCCCTGCGGCGAATGCTGGCACGTGGCCCAGACGGTCTTCGCAAGCGCATCCGGTGGCGTCTGATCGGTGATTCCTGGCTTGCTCGAGGTTCCAACCAGGAAAGGCAGGAATTGCTCAAGGCCATACGTCTTCAATCGCTGGCTCTGGTACGCCAGGGTGCCGAAGGGGCTGCCGGTTCCAAGGTAGCCGTGAATATTCGCCCAGTACTTCCAGCTTCGACGAAAATCAGCCGAGTCCGGCGCACTGGTATCGAGCGACCTCATCTTTGCCACGGCTTTCTTGAGACTCGCCAGCCGCTGCGCGCCGTCAGTCCCGCTGACAAACGCCTGCCAATTCACGCGGACATGTGTTTCGGGCGCCGAGGGTGACTGCGCGGCGGTTGTGTGGAAGCTCAGGCTCGCGGCCGCGAGGAGAAGTGCCGCCGGAAAAAATGAAGAGCGCAAAAATTTCATAGCTGGTCCTCGTCTGACAGGATTCCGAAAGACAAAATCTGACAAGCGGATCGCAGCTCAGGGCGGATATTGCTGCTCGCGTAAACGACCGTCGCGACGACGCGCAAGATGCATGGCGGTTCCCCTGGACGCATGATTGCGTCGCGTCGAGCTTTCCATACGCGTCCGACGCAAACAACTGTCAACTTTGACAGGATCAACCTGCGCCGCTGTAGTTCGCCACGCGAAGATTGAATCTGGTTCTTCGATGCTCCCCGCTAGCAGCTCTGCGTAATTCTTTGAGATTTGTCGGCAGCGCCAAGCCCTCGTCACCACTCATGCACATCATCGTGACCGGCACCTCGATCACCGCGGATTGCGCAGTGCCCGAGTTGGTTCGCGAAAATGCGCGCAATAG
>VBNZ01000172.1:0-4970 GCA_005877675.1 Gammaproteobacteria bacterium | reverse complement strand
GATCGTCAATCTCGTGTTTGCAAGTGTTTACGCGCTCGGCGATCACGCAATCGCCAACGCGCAGGTGTTCTCGGACTATTTTTTCTTCAGTGTCGAGACGCTTGCTACGGTCGGCTACGGCAACATGAACCCGGCGACGTTCTACGGGCACTGCGTCGCGACGGTCGAAATCATCACCGGCATGTTGAGCATGGCGGTGATCACGAGCCTCGTGTTCGCGCGCTTCTCCAAGCCGACCGCGCGCATCCTGTTCAGCCGCGTCGCCGTCATTGCGCCCTACAATGGCACGCCGACACTGATGCTCCGCGTCGCCAACCAGCGCCAGAGTTACATTCTCGAAGCAAATGCATCGGTCGTGCTGGTGCGCGATGAAGACACGTCAGACGGACACAGTCTGACGCGCTTCTACGACCTCAAACTCGAGCGTGCGCGCTCGCCGATGTTCGCGCTGAGCTGGCTGATCATGCATCGCATCGACGAGGCAAGTCCGCTGCACGGTGTCACCGCGCAGGCGATTGAAGACGGCGATATGCGTCTCGCGGTGACCGTGTCGGGCATCGACGAAACTTTCGCTGCGGGTATTACGACGCGTTACACCTACGCTCACGAACACATCCTGTTCGAGCGCCGCTTCGTCGATATCTTCAGCGACGGCGAGCACCCGCGGCATTTATACGTCGATCTCGCGCGCTTTCACGATGTGGAAGAGGTGCGTGCCGAGCCCGCCGGGGAGACAGCCGAGTGAGCGCAGCGCCCGCGCCTTTCCGCGTACTTGGCCTGGATCATCTCGTCGTGCGTGTCAGAAATCTGCAGCGCGCACTCGATTTCTACTGCGGCGTGCTCGGCCTCGCGCGCGAGCGCGAGCAGGCCGAGATCGGATTGTTCCAGGTGCGTGCTGGACGTTCGTTGATCGACCTCGTGCCGGTCGATTCCAAACTTGGCCGCATGGGTGGCGGCGCGCCGCGGCAGGACGGCCGCAATATCGATCACTTCGCGCTCGAAATCGCGCCCTACGATGAACCCGCCCTACGTGCGCATCTCGCGGAGCACGGTGTGCGCATCGGCGAATCAGGCAGCCGATATGGCGCGCAGGGCGAAGGACCGTCGCTGTACGTGTTCGATCCGGATGGAAATATGGTCGAATTGAAGGGCCCGCCCACCTTCTGAATCTCGCCCGGCGTCTCGCACTGTGTAAATTCGTGACTTCCGGGGCTGGGCCGCATCGGGCGCGCGCGCATAGAGTCGGCGCTCGTCAACGATCGCGAGGATTCTGCTATGCCCCGTCTCCCACTCAAACCGCTGCTGTTCGCCATCGCCGCGGCGCTCGGCACCTCGACAGCTCCTGCTGCCACGAGCGATGCCGCAACCCGCGTGAAGGCGCTCAATGATCTGCTCGCCGAGCAGTGGCAGTGGAATCTCAAGGAGAATCCCGAGTTTGCGACGATCCTCGGCGATCTGCGCTACAACGACCAATGGAGCGATCTCTCGCTTGCGCACGCGCAGGCGCAGAACAAAGACACGGCGGCATTCCTCAAGCGCTTCGAGGCGATCGACACCACGGGTTTCGGCGAACAGGATCGCCTCAATCAGCAGTTGATGGTGCGTCAGCTCAAGGACAGCATCCGCTTCGTCGATCTGAAGCTGCATGAAATGCCGATCGATCAGTTCAACGGCGTGCACTTGCAGCTCGCGCAATTTGTCTCCGCGTTGCCGTTCGAAAGCACCAAGCATTACGAAGACTATCTCGCGCGACTCGACAAGGTGCCGGCCACGTTCGACCAGATCATAGACGTGCTCAAGCAGGGCGAAAAAGACAAACTGCTGCCGCCGCGTTATCTGCTCGAGAAGGTCGTCAAACAATGCCAGAACATCGCCGATCCGGCCGGCGAAGGGAGCGTATTCGCCCAGCCAGTCAAGAAGTTCGCCGATGGCGTGCCGCAGGCGGACCGCGCACGCCTGCACGACGCGGTCATCGCCGCGGTCGACACCAAGGTGCGTCCGGCCTATCGCAAACTGGCCGATTTCGTCGCCACGGAATACGCGCCGCACGGGCGCAGTGAGCCCGGCATGTGGGCGCTGCCGAACGGCGATGCGCTGTATCGCTTCGAAGTCGAGCAACGCACGACGACGAACAAGTCGCCGGCCGAGATCCACGAGCTCGGCCTTGCCGAGGTCAAGCGCATCGAGGGCGAGCAGGCCAAGATCGCGCAGCAGCTGGGCTACGCCGACCTCGCCGCGATGCGCAAGGCGCTCGCCAGCGATCCGAAGGTGCATGCGTCGTCGCGTCAGCAAATTGTGGATTTGTATAAAAAATACATCGCGCAGATGCAGCCCAAGCTGCCCGAGCTGTTCGGCCTGCTGCCCAAGACCGCGGTTGAAGTGCTGCCGGTCGAGGAATTCCGCGAGAAGGAGGCGAGCGGCGCGCAATACAACCAGGGTACGCCGGACGGCAAGCGCCCTGGCCGTGTCTACGTCAACACCGGCGATTTCTCCAACCGCCAGCTGCTCAATATCGAGACCACCGCTTACCACGAGGGCGTGCCCGGCCACCATATGCAGATCGCGATCGCGCAGACCCTGCCGGGCCTGCCGCCGTTCCGCCAACAGGCCGGCTACACCGCATACATCGAGGGCTGGGCGCTGTACTCGGAGCGGCTCGGCAAGGAAGTCGGTTTCTATCAGGATCCGCTCAGCTACTACGGCCATCTGACCGACGAGCTGCTGCGCGCCGACCGCCTCGTGCTCGACACCGGCGTGCATAACAAGCATTGGACGCGCGCGCAGATGGTCGATTTCTTCCACGCGCACTCATCACAGGACGAACCCTCGGTGCAGTCCGAGACCGACCGCTATATCGCGTTTCCGGGACAAGCGCTGTCGTACAAGCTTGGCCAGCTGAAGATTCTTGAGCTGCGTGAACGCGCGAAGAAAGAGCTCGGCGACAAATTCGACATCCGGGCGTTCCACGACGAAATCTTGAATGGCGGCGCGCTGCCGCTCGATGTGCTCGACGCGCGCGTCGACGGCTGGATCGCGTCGGTAAAGAGTGACGGGGAAGCAAAGAAGGCGCCGTGATTCTGCACGCGCGCCGCGTCTTCAGTGCGCGGCGCGCTTGCCTGCGTGCAAGTTGGGCAGAAACACCGTGAGCAATCCTATCGCCGGCAGGAACGCGCACAGCTGATAGACGTATTCGATGCCCTTGATATCGGCCAGCTTGCCGAGCGCCGCGGCGGCGATGCCGGCGATGCCGAAGGCGAAGCCGAAGAACAGGCCGGCGACCATGCCGACCTTGCCGGGCAGCAGTTCCTGCGCGTAGACCAGGATCGCCGAGAACGCGCTCGACAGGATCAGGCCGATGACGACGCTGAGCACGCCTGTCCAGAACAGATCCGCATGCGGCAGCAGCAGAGAAAACGGCAGTACGCCGAGGATCGACACCCAGATCACGAGCTTGCGTCCGATGCGATCGCCGATCGGCCCGCCCACCAGCGTGCCCGCCGCGACCGCGCCGAGGAAGTAGAACAAGTGAATTTGTGCGCTTTGTATACTAATATGGAATTTCTCGATCAGATAGAACGTGAAATAGTTCGACAGGCTGACGAGATAAAAATACTTGGAGAAGATCAGCGCGAGCAGCACTGCGATCGCGCCGATCACGCGCGCGCGCGGCAGCACAGGTGCGGGCGCGGCGGCCTTGGCTTTCGGTTTGTGCAGCGGATGCTGCGCGTACCAGCGCCCGACCCAGCTCAAGAGCAGGACACCCGCCAGCGCCGCGAGCACCATCCACGCGGCGCTGCCCTGTCCGTGCGGCAATACGAGATACGCCGCGAGCAGCGGGCCGACTGCAGAACCCGCATTGCCGCCGACTTGAAACAGTGATTGTGCAAAGCCGTGGCGCCCACCCGAGGCGAGACGCGCGATGCGCGAGGATTCGGGATGAAAGATCGATGAGCCCGTGCCGATCAGCGCGGCGGCGAGCAGCAGCAGCGAAAAACTCGTCGCCTGCGACAGCAGCAACAGGCCGGTGCCGCTCAAGGTCATGCCGACCGGCAGCGAATAGGGCTGCGGCGAGCGATCGGTATAGGTGCCGACCAGCGGCTGCAGCAGCGAGGCGGTGACCTGGAAGGTGAACGTAAGCAAACCGATTTGCGTGAAATCGAGTGCGTAGTTCGTCTTCAGCATCGGATACAGCGCCGGCAACAGCGACTGGATCATGTCGTTGAGGAAATGCGAGAGGCTGACGACGCCGAGCACGCGCAGCGCGGCGGTTTCGGCGGCGGCCGGCGCGGCGGGAGGTTGCTGGTCGAAATTCGTAACTGCGCTCATATTGATCCGCGGGACGGTAATTCGCGGCAGCGCAGCATACAACATCATACGTGGCAATGTGCCTTAACGATTACTCGCCATTTCTGATTTCAGGTGGCCATAACAACCGCTGAGTAAGCTCCGGCACGTGGTGCAGAACTCCCCATGTCGCTACCCCCGACATCTGCATCGCGACCCCGAACGGCCCGCCTCGCGGCGGGCCGTTTTTCGTGCGGAATCGCTAAACTCGCATTGTTAAACCGTCCAAGCTGCTATTGCCAATAACCCGGCACATAGCGCCAGCGCGGGCCGTACGGCTCCCAATGCGCACCGACCCAATGGTGGCCGGCACGCGCGCGGATCCAATAGCCGTCGTGCCAGTAGTGACGGTGATAGGCGCCGTTCCAATACCAATATCCCGGCGCCCATTCATAGCCAGGACGCGGGTCGGGCACCACGACCACACGCGGCGGCGGCGGCGCAATGTCGACATTGACGTATACGCGTGCTTCGCTCGCGCGCGGCGCCAGGGCCGCGGCAGCAGCAAGCGTCAACGCACCGATTGCAATTTGTATACGCATACTCTGGTCTCCTCGCAGTTGTGGATGCGCGACCGACGTCGCTTTTGCACGAGCCGTCGATCAAAGCGCGGCGCGCGGCGCCAA
>VBNZ01000118.1:5048-6628 GCA_005877675.1 Gammaproteobacteria bacterium | reverse complement strand
CGCGCGCGTTGCTGCAGCCGCTCACGCCAATCCAGCTCGGATGGACTGGCAGCGGCGAGCTAGGGACGCTGGTCCAGGTCGATGCCGTCGCCGCAGGTTTCGATCTGCACGGCGATGCGCTGCTGTGCGCGCTGTATCTGAATGAGCTCGTGCTGCGCCTGGTGACGCGGGCCGATCCGCATCCGCAGGTGTTTGCGGCTTATCTGGAAACGCTCGCGCGTCTCGCACGCGCCGAGCCGCTCGCCTGGACCCTGCGTCGCTTCGAGCGCGATTTTCTCGCGTACCTGGGCTATGGCCTCGTACTCGACGCGCAGGCCGACGGTGCGCCGATCGATCCCGATGGCGATTACGCATATCGCCCCGAACACGGCGCGATGGCGTGGCGGCCTACGCATGACGGCGTGCGTTTGCGCGGCGCCGCCCTGCTCGCGCTCGCGCAGGATAGCGAGCCTGCGCCGGGCGATCTGCCCGCGCTGAAACGCCTGATGCGCGCGACGATCGCGCAACATCTCAATGGTGCGGAATTACGCGCGTGGAGCATGCTCGCGGGCGCAAAGCCTTAGGTTTCGCCTACGAAATTTTGGACGACAACGCCACCAAAGTGCGTGCGCAGGTATCGCTGAATCGCATGAACTCCGAGTGCGTATTCGTCGCATCCGCTCGCACCGTGATCTCCAATTGCGATGCGGCATCGCCGAGCGCGGGCGCGCCGCAGTAGCGGCACGATGCGCGCAGGCGATGCAGCGTATCGGCGAGTCCGGCGGGACTCGGCAATGCGGCGAGCCGTTCGCACAGGCCTTCAAGTTCGCCCGCAAGCAGGCCGCGCAGTGCCCGCAAGATTGAATGGTCGCCGCCAACGCTGGCCAATCCGGCGGCATCGTCGAGCAGCGCAGCCGCATCGGTGTGCACGACCGCGCGCGGCGCCGCCTGCGCGCGCGGATCGCGCCAGCCGCGCAAGTTCGCTGCGAGTGCCTGCGCGAGGCGATCGAGCGTGATCGGCTTGGTCAGCGCATCGGCGTAACCGGCCGCCTGCAATTCCGCGCGCATGGGCGCATCGAGCTCGGCGCTCGTCGCGATTGCCGGTGTGCCTATGTGCTGCTCACGCAGCGCACGCAGCAGCATGGCGCCGCCCAAATCGGGCATGCGCCGGTCGAGCAAGAGCAGGTCAAAGGGGCGACGCATGCAAGCGTCAATCGCTGCGCTACCGCTTACGACAGCCGTTGCGTTGCAGCCGAGCTCGACCAGCGCCGTCGCCAGGAAGCGCAGGCTGACCGGATCGTCGTCGGCAATCAATATCTGTGGCTGCGCGGAAGGCGTCTGCATGATCGCAATATAACGACAGGACGGCCGCGGCGAAATGCGCACTGCTGCTATCATGCACGGCCCGGCGCAAGTCGCTGCGCCGGCTTGAAAACTCCCACTATAGATGACCATACTCGAAGCCGATATCACCGACCTCACTCACGATGGCCGCGGCGTGACCCACATCGCCGGCAAGGCCGTGTTCGTCGCCGGGGCGCTCGCGGGCGAGCGCGTGCGCATGCGCTACACCGGCAAGCATCGGCATTACGACGAGGCGG
>VBNZ01000118.1:0-5036 GCA_005877675.1 Gammaproteobacteria bacterium | reverse complement strand
GGCGTCTGTGGCGGCTGCGCGCTGCAGCATCTCGATCCGGTCGCGCAGATCGCGGCGAAGCAGCGCGTGCTGCTCGAAAATTTCGAGCGCATCGGCAAGGTGATGCCGCAAAGTATACTTCCTCCGTTGACCGATTCGCCTTGGGGCTATCGCCGCAAAGGCCGGCTTAGCGCCAAATTTGTCGAGAAGAAGGGGCGCATGCTGGTTGGTTTCCGCGAGACCAACGGGCGCTACGTCGCCGACATCCGCCATTGCGATGTGCTGCATCCCGCGGTGGGCGGGCGCATCGAAGCGATTACGGCTTTGCTCGAATCCTTAGCCGCCAAGCGCGACATCCCGCAGATCGAAATCGCCGCGGGCGACGACCTCGTCGCGCTGGTGTTCCGCCATCTGCAACCCCTGTCCGACGCGGATACGCAGGCGTTGATCGAATTCGGCAAGACGTATGGCTTCGGCGTTTTTGTGCAACCCGGCGGTATCGACAGCGTTGCGCCGCTGTGGCCCGCCGATGCGCGGCTGACGTTCCGTTTGCCTGCCTACGAGGTCGAGCTGGAGTTTCTTCCGCTCGACTTCATCCAGGTCAACGGCGGCATGAACCGGCGCATGATCGACCATGCACTCGGCCTGCTCGATCCGCAGCCAGCCGACCGCGTACTCGACCTGTTTTGCGGCCTCGGCAATTTCACGCTGCCGCTTGCGCGCCGCAGTGCGCATGTGACCGGCGTCGAAGGCGAGGCGGGTCTGGTGCAACGTGCGCGTGAAAATGCGCAGCGTAACAATGTGGAAAATGCAACATTTTTCAGTGCCGATCTCGCCGCTGACCAGCGCGATGCGCCATGGGCGCGTGCCGATCACGAGCTGCTGCTGCTCGATCCACCGCGCTCGGGCGCCGATGTGGTCCTTGACTACCTGCCGCGCAAGTCGGCGCGCCGCGTCGTGTATGTCTCGTGTCACCCGGCCTCGCTCGCGCGCGATGCGGGCATTCTGGTCGAGAAGCACGGTTTCAAGCTCAAGAGTGCGGGGGTGATGGACATGTTCCCGCATACCGCACACGTTGAGTCCATCGCATTGTTCGAGCGCTAGGCCGTGGGTATCGAGATCGAACGCAAGTTTCTGGTGACGAGCCACGCATGGCGTACCCAGGCCGCGCGCGCGCAGCGCATGTCGCAGGGTTATCTCGTCGACTCGGCGCTGGTGCAGGCACGTCAGGGCGTGCGCTGTTCGCTGCGCGTGCGCATCGCGGACGCGAGTGCCTGGCTCAATATCAAATCGGCGGACCTCGGCGTCGCGCGTCAGGAATACGACTACGCGATTCCGGTTGCCGATGCCGAGCGCATGCTGCGCGACTTCTGCAACGGCGTGGTCGACAAAACCCGTCACTATGTTCCGCATGCGGGACTGACGTTCGAGGTCGATGAATTCCACGGCGACAATGCCGGCCTCATCGTCGCCGAGCTCGAACTCGAAGCGGTCGAGCAGAAATTTTCCAAACCCGATTGGCTCGGGCGCGAAGTGAGCAGCCTGCCGCGCTATTACAATCTGAACCTGCTGGCGCATCCGTATGCGCAATGGAGCGAAAGTGAACGGTCAGGGGATTGAATGTTAGTCATCGGTATCGGCGGCACGGAAATAGCCGCGCATGAACGCGAATGGCTGCGCCTGCCGCAGGTCAGCGGCGTGATCCTGTTCAAGCGCAACTACGCCTCGCGCGAACAGGTTGCCGCATTGATCGCCGAACTGCGACGCGAGCGCGGCGATGAATTCCTGATTACCGTCGATCAGGAAGGTGGCCCAGTGCAGCGTTTTCAGGGCGACGGCTTTACGCGCTTCCCCGCGCTTGCGCGGCTCGGCGATGTGTACGAGCGCGACCGCAGCGCTGCACTCGCGCGGGCCGAGGAGCACGCCTGGCTGATGGCGAGCGAGATGCGCGCGATCGACATTGATCTCAGCTTCGCGCCCGTGATCGATCTCAAACGCGGCAACCGCGCGATTGGCGAGCGCGCCTTCCATGCCGATCCGCACATCGTTTCCGCACTCGGCCTGGCCTATCTGCGCGGGATGCGCCTCGCCGGTATGGCGGCCACGATCAAGCATTTCCCAGGGCACGGCTCGGTGCTCGAAGACACGCATTTCGACAACGCGGCGGATCCGCGCACGCTCGACCAATTGCGTGCGACCGACCTCGTGCCGTTCGCCGACGCGATCGAGGGCGGCGCGGAGGCCGTGATGATGGCGCATGTCGCCTATCCGCGTGTCGACGCGCAACCGGCGGGATATTCGCGCGTATGGATCGAGGACATCTTGCGCGGCGAATTCGGTTTTCGCGGCGTGGTATTCAGCGACGATATCAGCATGGCGGCCGCGGAGAGCGCGGGCGGTATCGCGGCACGCATCGCCGCGCATCGCGATGCCGGCTGCGATCTTGTGCTCGTGTGCAAACCCGAGATCGCGCCGGCTGCGCTCGATGCCGTGCGCGATATGCCGCCTTGCGATCCTGCGCGCGTCGCCACGCTGCGCGGCCGTGTCGCTGCGCAATGGGACGCACTCTGCGACAATCCGCAGAGAGATAGATTTGTCCAGAACCTCGCCATACTCGAACAGCAACCGGAGACATCCTCGTGACCACGACTCAACCCGCCCTGTCCGACGCGCTGAAAACCGCAGACTTGCTGTTCGATCGCGCCGAGATCGAAGCGCGTATCGCGACGATGGGCAAGGAAATCGCCAATGCGCTCGAAGGTGAGGTACCGATTTTCCTGACCGTGATGAACGGCGGGCTGATCTTCGGCGGCGTGCTCGCGCTGGCGATCACCGCGGATCTCGAGTTCGACTACGTGCACGCGACGCGCTATCGCGGCGGCACGCGCGGACACGATCTGCTCTGGGTCAAGCAGCCGCGCCTCGCGCTGCAGGGGCGCACCGTGCTGCTCGTCGACGACATCCTCGACGAGGGCCACACACTCAAGGCGATCCGCGATTTCTGCATCGATGAAGGCGCTACGCGCGTGCTAATCGCGGTGCTGTGCGAAAAGCGTCACGACCGCGCGACGCCAGGTCTGCGCGCCGACTTTGTCGGCATACGCGTGCCGGATCGCTACGTGTTCGGTTTCGGCATGGATTTCCATGAACAGGGGCGCAATCTGGCCGGAATCTACGCGCTGGCCGACTGATACCTGGGCGCAAGTAAAAGGGGAAGGACGATGACTATCGAACTCGCCGTGATCGGCGGCACCGGTTTGTATAATTTTCCCGGTTTGCAAAATGTTGAAAAGCGCACGCTCGACACGCCGTACGGTGCGCCGTCGGATGCGGTAACGCTGGGAGACATCAATGGCAAGCGCGTCGCGTTTCTAGCGCGGCACGCGTCGGGCCATTCGATCCCCCCGCACCGGATCAACTACCGCGCGAATGTCTGGGCGCTGCACAGTCTCGGCGCCACACGCATAGTCGGCGTCAATGCAGTCGGCGGCATCCGCGAGGACATGGGCCCGCGCACGTTGATCGTGCCGGACCAGTTGATCGACTACACGCACGGGCGTTACACCAGTTTCTGCGACGCTGACGGTGCGAAGGTCGAGCATGTCGACATGACCGAACCGTATCGCCCGGTATTGCGTGCTGCGCTGCTCGCCGCGGCGAAGCGCGCGGGCATCGCGGTGATCGATGGCGGTTGCCACGGCATCACCCAGGGGCCGCGTCTGGAGACTGCGGCGGAAGTGCAGCGCCTGCGTCGCGACGGTTGCGATCTGGTCGGCATGACCAGCATGCCCGAAGCGGCGCTCGCGCGTGAGCTGCAGATCGACTACGCCTGCCTCGCGATGGTCGCAAACTGGGCCGCAGGCTGCGGCGGCCAGGCGGAGATCAAGGAGCCAGAGGTATTCGAGCACCTCAAACACACCGCGGCGCAGCTGCCTGCAATCGTATCGGCCATGCTTGCCTGATACGATAAAAATAAATAAAAACAAAAAGTTACATATGCGCAGGCGATTCGCATCGAATCGCTTTGCGCTGTAAAAGTGCAATAATTGCAAAAGTGCGTTAATTCATAGTTATACTTGTGTACGCGCCGGGGAAGCGCTGGGCTACACGAGACGCGCGCCCGGACACATGCACCTTCCTGACAGTGTCGAGGTCGTAGATGCGTACCGGTACCGTGAAGTGGTTCAACGATTCAAAGGGGTTCGGATTCATCGCGCCGGAGGATGGCGGTGAAGACGTGTTCGTGCACTATTCCGCGATCAGTGCGCAGGGCTTCCGCTCGCTGCAGCAGGGCCAGCGCGTGCACTTTGAGGTCGTGGAGGGTCCGAAGGGCTCTCAGGCGGCAGATGTGCAGATCGCCAAGTAGTTTCGCTGGAATACCAAGCTCGAAAAAAACCCCGCCATTTCGGCGGGGTTTCTTTTTGCATGCCTTCAGCAAAGTGCGACAAACGGATGCTATTGCGCCAAAGTCAAATTCACTTCGTTGCTTGCTGCGCTCACACCTGCCGCGTTCACCGCCCGGACCACGTAGTAATAGTTCGCGACGGCGGATTTGGCCGACGTGTCGTTGAACGTAGTCGCACTTCCGGAAACCTTGCCGATCATCTTTTCAGTGCCGGCGGTCGTGCCGCGGAAGATGCGATATTGCGTGATAGCCGCGCCGCCGTTGTCCGGCGCCTTCCAAGAGAGGTGAGCGACCGTTGCTGCGCGTGTGCCTGCGAGGCATGCCCGCTTGGGCTTGGCCGGCTCGGCTGTATCGAAGCCGGCGAGCAGACTCTTGCCGCCGCTTTGGCGCGCCACGCGCATGTATGCGGTGTAGTCGTTGGCTGCCGTGCCGGCGATGCAACCGGTGCTGACGCAGCCGTCGCTATAGCCATACAACGCATGTCCTTTGTCGTCCATGGTAATTTCATTGAAGTCGAGCAGGTTGCGATCCTGGTTGCCGCCGCCTTGCTGCCAGATACCGGTCTTGCTTTGCACCGGATCGTTAGGCGTCGCGTTGACGGTGGCCCAGGTCCTGCCGCCGTCAAAGGTCGTTGCAATAAATGCATACCACA
>VBNZ01000117.1 GCA_005877675.1 Gammaproteobacteria bacterium | reverse complement strand
CCGCGGTCGATCGCGGGATTGAGCGAGGCGCCGACGTCGTGCAGGATATCGATGCGCGTGAGCTGCGTTTCGCCACTCAGCGTGTCGACCGCGACTTCGGATACGGCAACGCCGTAGGCGAAGTAGAAAAACGGCCGGCCGTTGAGCTTGCTGCGATCCCAGTGGATCTTCGGCGTGGCGTAGTAGCCCGCCGCCGACAGCGAAACGCGCGCCTGATAGGCCGACATGACGAGTTGCGCGAACGCAATGCGTTGCACACCGATCTCGACTTCGCCATTGACGAAGCGCACCTGTTCGGCTGCGACATTGTATATTTTGCATGCGTGCTCGACGAGGCGATTGCGCAGCGTCACGCACGCGGCCTGCGCGGCCTTGCCGTTGAGATCGGCGCCGCTCGATGCCGCAGTCGCCGACGTGTTCGGCACCTTCGACGTGTCGGTGGCGCTCGTGCGCACGCGCGCGAGCGGCAGACCGAATTCGTTCGCGACCACTTGCGCGACCTTGGTGTACAGGCCCTGCCCCATCTCGGTGCCGCCGTGATTGAGCAGCACGCTGCCGTCGGTATAAATGTGCACGAGCGCGCCGGCCTGGTTGTAGACGGTCGCGTTGAACGAGATGCCGAACTTGACCGGCGTGAAGGCGATGCCACGTTTGATCGTCGCATTCGCGGCATTCCACTTTGCGATTTCCGCGCGCCGCTCGCGATAACGGCTCGTCGCTTCGAGCTGATCGCTGATCGGTTCGAGGATATTGTCCTCGACGTATTGGCCGTACTGCGTTACGTCGCGCGGTGCGGCGCCGTAGTAATTGCGCCGGCGCACATCGAGCGGATCCAGCCCCAGCGTGCGCGCGATGTCGTCGACGATCTGCTCGATCACGAGCATGCCCTGCGGCCCGCCGAAGCCACGGAACGCCGTGTTCGACACGGTGTGCGTCTTGCAGCGATGCGAGACGAGTTCGAGATGCTCGATGAAATACGCGTTGTCGACGTGACAGATCGCGCGGTCGTTTACCGGCCCGGACAGATCGGCCGAATAACCGCAGTTCGACGCAAGCATCAGCGCGAGCGCGATGATGCGGCCGCCATTGTCAAAGCCGACGTCGTAGTCGCCGATGAAAGCATGGCGCTTGCCGGTGATCAGCATGTCGGCGTCGCGATCGAGGCGCAGTTTCACCGGCCGCGAAGTCTTGCGGGCGAGGATCGCCGCCGCGGCTGCGATCAGTGCCGGCTGCGATTCCTTGCCGCCGAAGCCGCCGCCCATGCGCCGGCATTGCACGACGACCGAGTGATTGGGCAGGCCGAGCGCATGCGCGATCGCGTGCTGCACTTCGCTTGGATGCTGCGTCGAGGAGATCACATGCATCGCGCCATCGTCCTGCGGCAGGGCGATCGCGATGTGCCCCTCGAGATAGAAATGATCCTGCCCGCCGACTTCCATCGTCCCCTGCAGGCGATGCGTTGCGTGCGGCAGTTGCGCACGCGCTTCGCCGCGCACGAGCAGCTGACTCGGAATCACGTAGCTGTCCGCGGCGAGCGCATCCCGGATGGTCAGTATCGCGGGCAGTTCGTCGTACTCGACCTTGGCCTTCGCCGCTGCGCGGCGCGCCGCGTTGTAACTCGTCGCTGCGACCGCGAACAGCGGCTGGCCTGCGTACTGTACAAGTCCGTCGGCGAAGATCGGATCGTCGTGCACGATGCCGCCGTAATTGTTTTCGCCGGGCACATCGGCCGCGACGACGACGGCGACGACACCCGGCGCCGCACGCACTGCCGACAAGTCGATCGATTTGATCTTGCCGTGCGCGATGCGGCTAATGCCGAACGCGGCATGCAGCGTGTTCGCTGGCAGCGGTACGTCGTCCGCATACAGCGCGCGTCCGCTGACGTGCAGATGCGCGCTCTCGTGGCGGATCGGTTCGCCGATCAGCGCGCCGAGCGGGATGTTTGCGCCGGTCGAGAGGTCGTTCATCGTATGCGCTCGACATCTACGCTTGTCATTCCCGCGAAGGCGGGGTTTTCAACAGCCGAATGGCTGGTCATCCAGCGACTTTGGCTTTGCTTGAATCGCGAAAAGCAAAAGGTACCGGCTTCCGGCATTTGCGGGAATGATGGCGAAAAAAGAAATCGCGCGCTCATGCCGACACCTCGACTGCAAACGTGCGCAGCGGCTGTGAAGCGCTATGCTCGCGCAAGAATCGCCGCAGCAAATTCTGTGCGCCGGCGAGGCGGTAGTCCGCGCTCGCGCGCATATCGGTCAGCGGCGTGAAGTCCTGCGCGAGCGCGGTGCACGCGCGCTCGACGGTCGCGGCATTCCACGGCTGATCGCGCAAAGCCGCTTCGGTGTGTTTCGCGCGCGCCGGAATAGCGGCCATGCCACCATAGGCAATGCGCGCCTCGCGCACGCGATCGCCGTCGATCTCGACAGCAAACGCCGCGCACACCGCCGAAATATCCTGATCGATGCGTTTGGATAGCTTATAGCTCGCAAGCCGCAGACTTTTGCGTGCGGCCGGAATCGTCACTGCAGCGACGAATTCGCCAAGTGCAAGATCCTTCTTCATATAGTCGAGATACAAGGCTTCGAGCGGCAGCGTGCGCGTCGTCGCGCCACGGCGCAGTTCGACGGTCGCGTCGAGTGCGATCAATGCGGGCATCGCATCACCGATCGGCGAACCGTTTGCGATATTGCCGACGAGCGTGCCGGAGTTGCGCACCGGCGGCGAGGCGAAGCGTTGCGCGAGTTCGGCCAGCGCGGGGTGCGTTGCAACGATCGCGTTCCAGCCATCGGTCAACGACACCGCCGCGCCGATGCGCAACGCGCCGCCGCATGTGTCGATGCGTTGCAATTCGGCAACTTCGCCGAGATAGATGATCGGCGGCAGGTCGCGCAGATGCTTGGTCACCCACAGGCCGACGTCGGTGCCGCCCGCAAGCAGCAACGAAGCGGGCACGCGCTCATACGCAGCGGCCAATTCGGCCACGCTGCGCGGCGCCACAAAGCCGGGTAGCTGCAGTGCGTTATCGCGTCGGATCGCGCGCAGCGCGTCTGCGTGCGCGCGCGCCTGCGCGTCCGCGCGCGACCAGCGTGCAGGCTTGGCGTAGTCGGCCATCGCGCAGCCCGCATCGATGATCGGCCGGTAACCCGTGCAGCGACACAGATTGCCGGCGAGCGCTTCGACGACTTCGTCGCGCGAAGGCTTTTCCTGGAGATACAGCGCATCGCTTTGATACAAAGCAAACAGGCTCATCACGAAACCCGGCGTGCAGAAGCCGCACTGCGAGGCGTGGCAGTCGACCATCGCCTGCTGCACCGGATGCAGCGTGTCGCCATCGGCGAGGCTTTCGACCGTGACGAGTTCCTTGCCGTCGAGTGTCGGCAAAAAACGGATGCAGGAATTGATCGCGCGATAGCGCATGCGCTCACTGCCGTCCGCCGCGTCGAGTTCGCCGACGACGACGGTGCACGCGCCGCAATCGCCTTCGGCGCAGCCTTCCTTCGTACCGCAGCGACCGCGGTGCTCGCGCAGCCACTCGAGCACGGTCGTGGTCGGCGGCACGCCGGAGACTTCGACGCGCTCGCCATCGAGCACAAATCGGATCGTATCGGCTGGCGTTGATTCGCTCATACGCGCGTCAACTTCCCCGATAGGTGGAGTAACTCCACGGCGAGACGAGCAAGGGTACGTGATAATGCGTGTCCGCATCGGCGATGCCGAACTGGATTACGACCTCATCGAGAAAGGGCGGCTCGGGCAACGCAACATCGCGCGCACGGAAATACGCGGCGACGTGAAACGTGAGCGCATAGCGCCCCGTACGCAAGGCGCTGCCTTCGAGCAGCGGCGCAGCCGCACGACCGTCGTCGTTCGTGTTCAGCGTCGCCAGCAGCGCCGGCGCGGCGCCGGCATCGATCCGGTGCAGCTCGATCTTCAAACCGCGCGCCGGAATGCCGGCGGCCGTATCGAGCACGTGTGTCGTCAGTTTTCCCATACCCCTTTCCGCGGCGGCCGTCCGCCCGCAATGTTTATCGATTGGTTGTTTCACTGTGTACAAAACATTTAGAGTCAGCGCAAGCATTTCCTGACGGAATCCCATGCACACCGACGTGACCGAAGCATTTATCCGCGCCCTGCCCAAGGCCGAGCTGCATTTGCACATCGAGGGTACGCTTGAACCGGAGCTCACGTTCGAGCTCGCGCACAAGCACGGCGTGACCTTGAAATATCCATCGGTCGCGGCCTTGCGCGCGGCGTACAACTTTTCCGATCTGCAATCGTTTCTCGACCTGTACTACGCCGGCGCCGACGTGTTGCGCGATGAAGCAGACTTCCATGCCCTGACTATGGCGTATCTGCGCCGCGCGCACGCGGACGGGGTGGTGCATGTGGAAATCTTCTTCGATCCGCAAACGCACACCGAGCGTGGTATCGCCTTTGCGACCGTGCTCGGCGGCATCCGCCGTGCACTCGCCGATGGCGAAAAGGAATTCGGCATCACGCACCGGCTGATCCTGTGTTTTCTGCGCCACTTGAGCGCCGACGATGCGATGCGCACGCTCGAACAAGCGCTGCCGTACAAGGACGCGATCGCCGCTGTCGGCCTCGATTCTTCCGAGCGCGGCCATCCGCCTGCGAAATTCCAGGCCGTATTCGAGCGCGCGCGCGCAGAGGGACTCCTCGCCGTCGCGCATGCGGGTGAGGAAGGCCCGCCGGAATATATTTACGAAGCGCTCGACCTGCTCAAGGTGTCGCGCATCGATCACGGCGTGCGCTGCGAGGAAGACCCCGCCCTGGTCGAGCGTCTGGCACGTGGGCGCGTAGCGCTGACCGTGTGTCCGCTGTCGAATGTGAAACTCTGCGTCTACCCGCGCATCGAGGATCACAATATCAAGCGCCTGCTCGACCGCGGTGTGAACGTGATGATCAATTCGGACGATCCCGCCTACTTCGGCGGCTACGTCGGCGCGAACTATCTGGCCGTCGCGCGCGGGCTGAATCTGTCGAAGGCCGATCTCGTGCAACTTGCGCGCAATTCGATCGAGGCTTCATTCC
>VBNZ01000116.1 GCA_005877675.1 Gammaproteobacteria bacterium | reverse complement strand
CGTCGTGGACATGATTCGCATCAGTGCGGGAAAAATCACACGGCTTTTCGTCGAAGCACGAAAATATATTGCAGGTGCGCGGGTGAGAGATACCGTCGCGGTTGATAAACCACTTGTTGCGGCGCAATAAAACGGGCAGAGTAGCGCTTCGACACGCTTTGGACGTCCAAACGCGATGGCATTGCAACCGCGGCGCGATATCGAATTCCTGCCCCACGACGCGCCGCTGCGCGAGGATGTGCGTCGGCTCGGGGTGCTGGTCGGCGAGATGCTCGCAGAGCAACTCGGCGCCGACTTCCTGGCGCGCGTCGAAGCGATTCGCACCGCCGCGATCCGCTCGCGCGACAGTGCGGCCACGCCCGATACCCTGGCGACCCAAGTGGCAGGTCTCGATCCGCGACTCGCAGCGCAGCTCACGCGCGCGTTCGCGACGTATTTCCAGGTCGTGAACATCGCCGAACGCGTACATCGCATCCGTCGCCGCCGCGCTTATGAGCGCGCGGGTGCTTCGCCGCAGCCCGACAGCCTGCGCGACGCGCTGGAGAAGTTGAAACGCGATGGCGTCACGCTCGATGAGCTGATTGCATGGTTGCCGCGACTCGACGTCGAACCGGTATTTACCGCGCATCCAACCGAGGCGATACGCCGTACGCTGCTCGAAAAGGAGCAGACGATTTTCCGCTGCCTCGTCGCCAATCTCGACGGCACGCGCACGCCGAACGAGCAGGCGGCCGATCAGGCAGTGCTGCGCATGGAGCTGACCGCCGGCTGGCAGACCGCGGAAAGCTCGCGCACGCGCCCGCGCGTGCAGGACGAATTCGAGCATGTCGGTTTCTATCTGAGCGACCCGATCTACCGCGTCGTGCCGGTGTTTTACGAAGTGTTCGATACCGCGCTGCGCGAAGTCTATGGCGAAGCGCCTGCATTGCCGACGCTGCTGCGTTTTGGTTCCTGGGTTGGCGGCGATATGGACGGCAACCCCAACGTCAATGCCGACACGATCGCGGCGACGCTGCGCGCGCAACGCGCGCTCGTGCTCGATCGCTATGCCGCCGAATGCACCGCGGTCGCGCGCGAGCTGAGCCAATCACTCGCGCAGACGCAGTTCGACGCGGCGCTGCTCGAGCGTATTGAGCATTACAGGAATGAGCTGCCGGCAGTCGCGGCAACGCTCAATCCGCGCTACGCCGACATGCCGTATCGCAGCCTGCTCGCGTTCGTGCGCGCCCGCGTGCGCGCAACTGCCGCGGAAAAGGAAATCGCCTACGCATCGGCGGATGCCTTGCTCGCCGATCTGGAGCTGATCGCAGCCAGTCTGGATGCGAACAAGGGACGCAACGCGGGCTGGTTCGCGGTACAGCGTCTGCTCCGGCGCGTGCGCACGTTCGGCTTCCATCTCGCGCGTCTCGACGTGCGCCAGGATTCGCGCGTGCACGCTGCCGATTGGACGCAGCGCGGCAGCGAGGAGCAGGCCGTACAGCTTGCAGCGTATGCGCGTGGCGACGCCGAATTGCCCGAACCCGCCGATGCTACCGGCGCGATGCTCGATGCCGTGTTCGATCAGCTTGCCTACGCACGCGACGCCTACGGTGCGGCGGCGATCGGCTTGTACATCATCAGCATGGCAAAGAGCGCGGCCGACGTACTCGCCGTGCTCGCGCTCGCGCGGCGCGCCGGCTGTGTCGACGATGCGGACCATGTACCGCTCGATGTCGCGCCGCTGTTCGAGACGGTCGATGATCTGCATCACGCGCCGGCAACATTGACGGCGCTGTTCGCCGATCCGATCTACCGCGCGCATCTTGCCGCGCGTTGCAATAGACAGACCGTGATGCTCGGTTATTCCGATTCGAGCAAGGACGGCGGCATCGTCGCCTCACGCTGGGCATTGCAAAGTGCACAAGTGGAATTGTTGAAAATTGCACAAGACGCCGGCGTGGAGATTGCGTTTTTTCACGGCCGCGGCGGTTCGATCAGCCGCGGCGGCGGCAAGACCACGCGCGCGGTGGTCGCTTCGCCGCGCGGATCGGTCGCGGGGCGTCTGCGCGTGACTGAGCAGGGCGAGGTGATCCATCGCAAGTTCGGTATCCGCGCGCTCGCGCTGCGCACATTCGAGCAGACCGTCGGCGCCGTGCTGCGCGCAAGCCTGCGCCCGCGTCCGCCTGAGCCGCGCGAAGCGCAGTGGCGTGCCGCAGCCGAAATCGCCGCGCGCCATGGCGCCGAGGCGTATCGCGCGCTGATCAATGCGCCCGGATTCATGGACTACTTCCGCGCCGCGACGCCGATCGATGTGATCGAGCGCATGACGCTCGGCTCGCGTCCGTCGCGGCGCGGCACGGGCAGCATCGACAACCTGCGCGCGATCCCATGGGTATTCGCGTGGACGCAGAACCGCTGCGGTCTCACCGGCTGGTACGGCGTCGGCAGCGCGCTTGAACGCGCTGCCGCGGATGTGGGGGAAGCGCGCCTACGCGAGATGGCGCACGAGTGGCCATTCTTCCGCACCCTGCTCGACGATGTCGAAATGGTGATGGCGAAATCCGATCTTGCGATCGCGGCCTTGTTTTCGCGTCTCGCCGGCGATGCGCACGAGAAATTCTTCGCGCCGATCGAAAGCGAGTTCGCGCGCACGGAACAGTGGATCCTGAAACTCAAGAATGCCGATCGCGTGCTCGCCGAGGATCCGCGCCTCGCGCTGTCGATCCGCCTGCGCAACCCCTACATCGACCCGATGAGCTTGATCCAGTGCGATCTGCTGGCGCGCTGGCGCGCTGGCGCGCGCGAGGACGACGCGCTGTTCGGTGCGTTGGTCGCGACGGTCAACGGCATCGCGCAGGGGCTGCAAAACACCGGTTAGTTTCAAGCTTCGCTTGAGCTGCTGGTGTCGTACGAGACTCAATAATCTGTCGATCGCAGCAGCGAACCAAAGGTGAGATACGCGGCATTGTGTCCGCCCTGCGCATAGCCATAGCCGAGAAAGATCGGGCCGAGGAAGGTATCGACGCCAAGGAACAGGCTGCCTGCGCCGATCAGGTGACGGCCGATCTCGTCGCGGGTCGCCCACAGGCCACCGGCTTCGACGCTGCCGCCGAGATAGACCGGCACGCTGAACAGGCTGGTCGCATCGGTGAGACGCCGGTAGTAGACGGCGCGCACGAGTGCGGTCTGTTTGTTGAACAGCTGGTTTTCGGTGTAGCCCGACAGATTGGCGAGGCCACCGAGCGGACTGAATGCGGCGATCTGCGTGCCGCTGCCGTTGCCGCCGGATGAATTGATGCTGGCGCCGAGCAGCCAGTTGTTCGCGCCGCTCGAAAGCGCCGTATCCCAGCGCCCGCGCAGGATGCGCGTCGCGTCTCAGCAGCACTTCGTAGGAGACATCCAGGCGTGTGCCGTGCGTTGGAAACGCGGAATTGTCTAGGTCGTCGTAGATGGCGCGGGTGATGATGCCGCCGAAATTCGCCGCGGCGTGCTTCGGCAGCAAATCGGACGCGCCTATACGCAGATGCGCGCCGTCGCCGCCATATTCGAGTGCGGTCGAGAGTTGCCAAGCGCTGCCCGGCGTGTAGCCGAACTCAAATGCGCCGAACGTGCGTACACGCCGGTACTGCGCGAGATCGACGTCGGTGCCGCTGCTGATCGGAAAGTTGTAGGCCTTGTATTGCACGTACGGTGCAACGTAGAACTTGCCGGTCTCACCCCACGGTTGCAGGAACTCACTGTACAACTCGCTCACTTCGCCAAGTTGGATGCGATTGCGGCTCGCGCCGCCCAGGCTGTTCAAGCCGGTGAAATTCGCCTCGGTGATGAGCTGGTAGCCGTTGCGGCCGGCGAAGTTATCCGACAGGCGCAGACCCATGCGCAAGAAATTCGGGCCCCAACCCTTGTCTACCGGCAGTACGGCGAGACCCGTCCTGCCGTCGCGCTCGATGAGGTCGTAAGTGATGCGCTCGTAGCTGCCTTCGCCGTAGGCTGCGCCGATTTGTTTTTCGATCTGCGCCGCGTCGAAGGGCTTGCCGACGATATCGGACAGGCGCTGTTCGACATAGCCAGCGGTACGGCTTTGCCGCGTCTGTACATCGAGGAACGCGATCAGCGGCGCGTCGAACGGCGCCTGCCGATGACGCGCCGCGAAGCGCGCATATTCGGCGTCGCCCACCGCGAGCGTGCGTAGTTGGTCGAGTTGCGCCAGCGCCGCGCGCTCGCCGATGCCGACCGCCTCGGGCGTGCGATTGAATGCCGCGCTGTCGAGGTCGCCGAGCTCCGGCACGAGCAGCACGTCGTGCGTACCGAGCGTGCGCAACTGCTCGTCGGTGAGGCGCTTCATCATCACGGTCAGCATCTGGTTGGCGATCGCAAACGGCGACTTGAGTGCGTCATCGCCCACCAGCGGCGCACCGACGTTGACCACGATGAGGCGCTCGGCGCCCATCGCGCGCGCCTCATCGATCGGCACGTTATCGGTGATGCCACCGTCGACGAGCAGATGTCCGCGATAGCGGATCGGCGCAAATGCCGCCGGTACCGACATGCTCGCGCGGATCGCCATCGGCAGGTCGCCGTCGGCGAACACGATCTTGTCGCCCGAACCGATATCGGTCGCGATCGAGCGGAACGGAATCGGCAGATCGTCGAACTTCTTCGTCTGCAGCGTCGACAGCAGCAGGCGCCGCAGCAGCAATTGCAGCTTCTGCCCCTGGATCACGCCGCGCGGAAACGCGATCTTGCCGTCGCGCAGTCCGAGCTCGATGCCGCCGAGAAAGCGCAGCTCGTCCTCCTTGCGCCGCATCGGCAACTCCTCGCGCGGCGGATCGTCGTTGAACATGTCCTTCCAGTCGATGCCATTGAGCACGACCTCGATCTCGTCGGCGCGGTAGCCGGCCGCGTAAAGGCCTCCGACAATGGCGCCCATCGACGTACCGGTGACGCAGTCGATCGGTACACGCTCGCGTTCGAGAATTTTCAGCACCCCGATATGCGCCGCGCCACGCGCGCCGCCGCCGCCGAGCACGAGGCAGGTCCTGGGGTGCGTCGCCTGCTCGTTTGCCATCGCAGCAGGCGCGCCGAAAACGAGGAAGACGAGGCAGGCGAAGGCGCGTGACAGCATGGCGAAAATCCGCTGGGGTCGGTTCTGCGCGAGCTTAGCGGAAACGCGATGCGGCTTGTGACGCTGCCGCCGGCGGGCGCATGCACGCCGTTGCGGGTCAGTTTTCGAGCGCCTGCCAGCGTTGATACGCAGCGTCGAGCTCGGCCTGCAGCGTAGCGAGGGATTGATTCGCGGTCGTGATTGCCGCCGCATCCTGTTTGTAAAATCCCGGATCGTGCATCGCTTCGGTGCGCGCGGCGATGGCGGTTTCGAGCTGTTCGATACGCGCGGGAAGTTGTTCGAGTTCGCGCGCGTCTTTGTAGCTCAGCTTGCGCTTCGATGCGGAAACCATGGCGGGAGGCGCCGCGGCCGGCTCTTTTTCCACAACCTTCGCTGCGGGTGCGGCGACAAACGCCGGGCGCTGCCGTACCCAATCCGCATACCCTCCGATGTACTCACCCACGCGTCCATCACCCTCGAGCACCAGCGTTGAGGTCACGACGTTGTCGATAAATTCGCGGTCGTGTGAAACGAGCAACAGGGTGCCGCGATACGATGCGAGCAGGTCTTCCAGCAGCTCCAGCGTCTCGATGTCGAGATCGTTGGTCGGCTCGTCCATCACGAGCAGATTCGACGCTTGCGCGAACAGGCGCGCGAGTAGCAGACGATTGCGTTCGCCACCGGAGAGGCGCGTGATCGGCGCACGCGCACGCTCGGGCGAAAACAGGAAATCCTGCAGATAGCCCAGCACGTGCTTGCGTTGGCCGTCGAGCTCGATGTACTCGGTGCCCTGCGCGACGTTGTCGAGCGCGTTCCAGTCCTCGCGCAACGCACTGCGGTGCTGGTCGAAATAGGCGATCTGCAAACCGGTGCCGCGCGTAATCTCGCCGTGTTGCGGCTGCAGATCGCCGAGCAATAGTTTTAGCAGCGTGCTCTTGCCCGAGCCGTTCGGACCGATGATGCCGACGCGGTCGCCGCGCAGGATCGTGGTCGAGAAGTCGCGCAGGATGGCGCGCTCGTTGCCGTCGCCGCGCCAGGCGTAATCGACGTGCTGCGCCTCGATCACTTTCCTGCCCGAGGCCTGCGCGGTCGCGAGCGTCATTTTCGCCGTACCGCTGATTTCGCGCCGCTGCTCACGCTCGCGCCGCAACGCTTGATGCCCTGGCGAATCCAGACCTCCTCCTGCGCGAGTTTCTTGTCGAACAGCGCGTTCGCCTGCGCCTCGGCATGCAGGCGTTCCTCACGGCGGCGCAGATAGTTGTCGTAATCGCCCGGCCACGACGTGACTTGCCCGCGATCGATCTCGACGATGCGCGTTGCAAGCGTACGTAGAAAACTACGGTCGTGTGTGACAAAAAGTATACTTCCACCGAAACTGCGCAGGAATTCTTCGAGCCAGGCGATCGCCTCGATGTCCAGATGATTGGTCGGTTCGTCGAGCAACAGCAGGTCGGGCGCGCGCACGAGCGCCTGCGCAAGCAGCACGCGCCGCTTCATACCGCCGGACAATGCGGCGAAGTCCAGGTCTTCGGGCAGCCCCAGGCGCACGAGCACTTGCGCTACGCGGCGATCGAGATCCCAGCCATGCTGCGCTTCGATCTGCGCCTGCACCGCACCGAGCGCGCCAAGGTCGCTGGAATGCTCCGCGATCAGATGGTGGTAGCGCGCGAGCAGCGCGCCGAGATCGCCGAGCCCCGCTGCGACCACGTCGAACACGCTGCCTGAGGTGTCCTGCGGCACTTCCTGCGCGAGCCGCGCGATACGCACGCCGCCTTGCATGCGCACCTCGCCGTCGTCGGGCCGGATTTCGCCGGCGATCAGGCGCAACAGGGTCGACTTACCCTCGCCATTGCGGCCGACGATGCACACGCGCTCGTTCGGTTCGATCGCAAGATCGACTTTTTCGAGCAGCAGGGGTCCGCCGACGCTGTAGTCGACGCGTTGCAGTTGGATCAGGGGCATGCGGCAATTTTAGCCGTTACACGGTCGCCGCGCCGAATTCACGGTGCATTGCGGCGCTGGACAACGAATAGTGACGAGGTCGGCGCCCACGCCGTGCCTGCGTTAGGCGGGCGGATATACGCCTGTACGTACAACTACTTATACGTAGCCTTGCGTATTACGTACAGGCCGCGTCGCGCCTAGGATTCCCCACGTTGGTCGACGGACGTTTGCCGGCACAACCTTAAGACCTGGTGGACGTAATGAATCGGAGCAATCGCAACTTGCATATCGTAGCTACGGCGCTCATTCTCGCTTGCGCCGCTTATTCCGTCGACGGGCATGCGGCAGGTAGCGGCAATGCGAATTTCAACGTCAACATTACCATCGTCGACAACTGCAACGTCTCAGCGCAGCTATCGGGCGAGCAAGAAGCAGCGCGTCGTTCAGCGACCGTCGGCATCGGCAATGTCGCCGTGAGCTGCAGCAAAAATACACCCGCGATGATCACGCTGAGCGGTGATGTGAACAGTGCCGCCGCTTCGAGCGCAACCGCGTCACTGCAGCAAATGGCAAGCCGGTCCAATCTGTCGTATTCAATCGGTGCAGATGGCACGCAAGCGGACAGATTGGTAGCGACCGTTTATGGTGCCTCCGAAGCGCGTCAGATTGTGCCCGCTTATGCCGATACGGTCGTCGCGACAGTAACGTTCTGAGCCTGCGGCGGAACCCGCCCAGGGCGAGGCGAATTCCTCGCCGGCGAAATCTATACCAGTGCGCCGGACGCTAAAAATTCGAGCCAGGTCTATAGCGCAGGAACGCGTCGCGCACCTGTTCGCGCAGCATGTCGTCATCCCACGGTTTGGTAAGGAACTTGAACACAGCGCCGCGGTTCACCGACTCGATGACGACGCCGAGCTCGGTATAGCCCGACAGGATGATGCGCATCGTCTGCGGGTAGAGCTCCTTGACCTTGCCAAAAAATTCCGTTCCTGACATGCCCGGCATGAGCTGGTCGGAGATGATGACCTGCACTGGATTGACCGCGAGCAACTCAAGGGCTTCAGGCCCGCCTGCAGCAGTGAGTATCCGGTAGCCATCGCGGCGCAGCAAACGCGTCAGAGCCGAGCGAATACCTGCTTCATCGTCGACCACGAGCACGGTCTGTGCGGATTGCGCGGCTTGCGCCGGTGATTTGATGCTGCGCCCGCTGAGCAGGTCCGACTCAAGAGCTTCGGCGGCGACAGCGTCGCTGAAATAATGGCCCTGCATTTCGTCGCAGCGCTGAGTGCGCAGGTATTCATATTGCGCCTCGGTCTCGATGCCCTCCGCCACCACCTTCAGCCCCATGCGATGCGCGATTGCGATAATGGCGGAGGCGATCGCTGCGTCATCGGCATTTTGCGTGATGTCGGTGACGAAACTGCGATCGATCTTCACGCGGCTGAACGGGAACCGCTTCAAGTAAGCCAGGGACGAATAGCCGGTTCCGAAATCATCCAGGGCGAGACTGATACCAAGTTTGCGCAGCTCGAACATGATGCGCGCCGCTTCCTGGACATCGTGCATCACCGCGCTTTCTGTCAGTTCCAGATGCAGGCATCGAGCGTCAAGGGAATGCCGACGCAGCGCATCCTGCACCGTCGCGACGATACCGTGTCCCAACTGTACGGATGAGACATTCGCAGCGATCGGGACCGTCGGCACGTTGGTCGCTATCCATGCCGCCTGTTGCGCACAAATCCGGTCGATCACCCAGCCGCCTATCTGGACGATCAATCCGCTTTCCTCCGCAACAGGGATGAATTCCGCCGGCCCGACGATGCCTCTTTCCGGATGCTCCCAGCGGATCAGGGCCTCTGCTCCGACGATTTCGCCGCTGATCATGTCGACGCGTGGCTGGTAGTGCAGAACGAACTGGTGAGCCTTTACCGCATCACGCAGCTGCATCTCGAGTGCCAGCCGCGCGGCCACGCGATCGTTCATCGCGCGGGAAAAATACATGCTGCGCGTGCCGCTTCCGCGCGCTTGAACAAGGTATCTTGATCATGTGCATCGTCGGGGAACAGGGCAATGCCGGTCTGGGCGTAAACGACCATCTCAAGGCCCTGCACGCTGAAAGGAACGCTGAATACTTCCGTGATCTGCTCCTGCAGACTGGTCGCAATGAGCTCGTCATCGCCTGATCTGGCGACGACGAAAGTATCGGCGCCGATGCGGCCGATTGCGTATGGTTTGAGCAATGCGTTTTGCAAGCGCGCCGCAACCGCGCGCAACAGCTCGTCTCCGCCTTCGCGCCCCAAGGTTTCGTTGACGTGGGTGAAGTTTTCGAGATCGATGGCGACGACGCATACTTTCTGCGCGCTGTGCTCTGCCGCGAAGACGTATTGGGCGAGGCGGTCGCGGAATAGATTGTCGTTCGCCAAACCGGTCAGCGCATCGAAGTAGGCGAGATGCTCGAGCCGCTGCGCGTTGTCGATGCTCTCTAGCGCATACGACAGATCCTTCGTTAGCCAGTTGAGCAGCGCCAGTTCCTCTTCGTCGAAGAAATTGCGCTGGCGGGCAAGCAGCGACAGGGCGGCTACCGGGCGACCGCCTGCGAACAACGGAAATACCGCCGCAGCCCGGCACGCGCGTGCCTGCATGATTTTGCGCAGCGCGGCGAACGCCTGCTCGGCTAGAAGATCGTTTATCACGACGCACTTGCCAGTAAGCAGCGCCTGCGTGTCCGGCTGTTCGTGTGGCGGCGTCAGCTGCGCGAGCGATTCGATAAAATTACGCGAGTCAGCGTCGACGCCATCCATCGCAACGATACGCGCCGCCGCCACCTCGTGATCAAAAACTGATGCCCACGCAAATGGGAACACGCCTTCCTGCACGGCAACGCGACAAGCTTCCTGCAACAGCGCGTCGCGATCGTGCGTGCGCAGCATCGCGGAGCTGATTGCGGCTGCGACGGCGCGAATCCGGTTGAGGCGAATGATCTTGCGCTCATGATCCTTGCGCTCGGTAATATCGCGCACGATACCCATGAGATTGCCGTCGGGCGTCAGCGTGCCGACGACCTCTGCGGTGAATCTAGATCCGTCCTTTCGGCGGAACAGCCACTCCCGGCTGTAGTCGACGCCAGCTCTGATCGTATTTATCGCCGGCTCGACGTGCGTCATTTCCGAAGCGTCGACGATGTGGGAGGCATTGAGCCCGATCAGCTCGTCGCGCGAATAGCCGAGCATCTGGCACATCGCAGCATTGGCATCCAAATAAACACTGTTGGTATCGGCGATGATGATGCCTTCCGGAGCGCAGTCGAATAGCGTTTGATAGCGTGCTTCGCTCAGCCGCCGGGCCTTTTCAGCTTCGGTGCGCGCGGAGACGTCGATGCCCATGCCGACCAGATAGACCGCGCCGTCGAGATCGACGCGTCTCCCGGTGAAAAAGTAGGGCGTAGTGCTGCCGTCCTTGGCCCGTAGCGGCGCCTCCACCGTTGCAGCGCCGCCTTTGAAGACTTCGGCAATTCTTTCCTCGAGCAGCGCCTTGTCCGCGTGCGCGAAGAAATCGAGCGGATGCATTTGCGCGATCTCTTCGGCCGAATAGCCGGAGGCAATCTCGAAGTTACGATTCCAGCGCAGGAAGCGTCCGCGGTCATCGTAGAAATAGAGGATGCCGGGCAGACTTTCGATCATCACATCCGAAAAGCGCCGCTCGCGTTTGACGCTGAGTTCGGCCACTCGGCGATGCTCTTCGCGCGCTAGATTGTCGAGGCCGAACGAGACGTCGCCAGCTACCTGTTCGAGCAAGGAAATTTCTTTGCTGCCGAAGCAGTCCGGTTGAGCAGAGTATACGTTTAGCGTGCCGTCAACGATGTCCTTGTCGCGAATCGGGAACGCAGCCATGGCACGAAACCCGCGGCGCTTTGCCTCGACATGCCAAGGCATTATGGCTGTATCCGCCAGCAAGTCGTTGCAGACGTAGTTCGCTCCCGAGCGCAACACGGATTCAGCGGGGTTAGGATCTTCGGGGCGATCGTCGTATGTGCGAATGCCCTGCACGCGGCCGTCATCATTGCCATACGTGGCGACGGGTTCGATAAGACGCGTCTGCGGGGAGTAGAAGCCGATCCAGGCCAATGCGAAGCCGCCCACGTCGACCAGCACTCTGCACGCCGTCTGCAGCAGCTCATCGCGCGTATGCATGCGCACGATCGCCTGATTGATCTGGCGCAATGCGGTGTAAACGCGCAGCAGGCGCTCGGCATTGCTCTCGCGTTCGTGCGATGCGGTCAAATCCCGGAACACCTTAGAGGCGCCGACAATCTTTCCGTCGACATCCTTAATCGGCGACGCCATCAGCGAGACGCTGACCAGGCGGCCGTCTTTCGCCCGCCTGAGCGTCTCGATCTGATTTAGGCGTCGACCGTTGCGAATCGCGAAGCGGATGCGGTCTTCCTCGTCCTGCAGGTTGGGCGGCACGATGCGCCGAATCGATGAACCGATGACTTCCTCAGCGCTAAAGCCAAGCATGCGCTCGGCGCCTTGATTCCAGCTTGTAACGACGCCGTCCAGATCGTTGCCGATGATGGCGTCGTCGGAGGATTCGACGATTGCGGCCAGATGCCGCGACGCGGCCGTCATCTGCGCACTCTCTTCGCATAGCTTCTTGAGCTCACTGAGACGGTCAAGAAACCGCAGGCGAGTCACGCTCTGCGCAGCGAGCAATTGCAGAGCGTGCTGCTGGGCTGTGTTCAACTGGCGCGGGGTGCGGTCCAACACGCACAGCATGGCGAGAACAGGGTCGTCGCTATTGCGGATCGTTACACCGAAGAAAAATCGTATATGCGGCTCGCCGACGACCAGCGGATGGTCCCGCACGCGCGCGTCATGAAGAGCATCGGATACGGCGACCGGCGTTTTTTCGTCGCGCAAAAGGGTGCACAGGGTGAGCGCCTGCGCCGCCTGCGCTGCGGTCAAACCGACCTGGGCGCTGGATAGATGAGTCACCCCCTCTATCAGGCACACCGAAGCGTATGGGGTTTCGCAAATGCACGCAGCCAGTGCTGCAACATCATCCAGGCTCGGCTGGGACCCCGGGTCAGGGTAGTCGGCCGCGATTCGATGCTCTGACTCCCACAAATTTCGGTTTTGGTGTTGCACTGGGCGCACCAAAGCGTTGCATGGGTCGAGCTGCACGTTAAGGCCATCCAATACTGAAAAGCAACCAAATGAGTGAATGTCGCGTGACCGGTCGCCAGGCGTACGCTCCGCCGCGCATGGATTTTCACGGCCAGTCGCCCTGTTGCGGGCCGTTTTCGATTGAGAAGATTGCCCTTGGAGTGCGCCAAGTAGCATGATTGCCCACGCAGTCCACGATTTGTCCCGCAGGCGACCGGCATCGATATCCATTGCAGACCAATATGGACAAGAACACCCAACCCCTCGTCCTCGTCGTCGACGACGATGCTTCGATACGATCGGCGATACGTAGGTTGCTTGTGTCCGCGGGCTTGGCGGTTGAAGTCTACGCATCGGGAACGGAGCTGATGCAGCGGACGCAGTTCGATCGTCCCGGCTGCATTATTCTGGACGTGCACATGCCCGGGATGTCCGGATTGGAAGTGCAGGCAGCATTGAACCAGCGCCAGGTCGAAGTTCCCGTCATTTTCCTCACAGGCACGGCGGAGGTTCCAATCGCCGTCTCGGCAATGCGTGAGGGTGCTATCGACTTCATCGAAAAACCATTCGACAACGATGCACTCCTCGCTCGAGTGCGCCAGGCCATCGACCGCAGCCGCCGTCAATTGGACGGAGAATCGGAGCGGCAGGACGTGTCGCGCCGGCTCGAATCGCTCACTCAGCGCGAGCGCAGCGTCCTTGAGCTCGTGGTCGCGGGCAAGACAAACAAGGAAATCGCGCGCGAGCTTGGCAGCAGCCATCGCACGATTGAGATCCATCGCCGTCACATCATGGAGAAGATGGCAGTGGGAACGCTGGCGGACCTTGTCCGTATGCGCCTGTTAGCGCAGGGGCCATCCGGGGCGCACGGCGCGACCGGTTTATAAGTATTCCCACGGATTGTGCGCTTGCAGGGGCGCGCCTACGATAAAGCACAGGTTGATGCTGATCTGGCGTCATTTGTTGGCCGGGCGTAATGCATTTGCGTGAATTGCCCGGTGGCTTCCCTTTGCTTTGATTCCGTTGGATATGAGATCTCACGCATGAATATCCCTGAACGCGATGTTGCACCATTCCGCCTGGCAAGCCGTCCTGCGGATGCAAGTTCGCGCGCTGGCACTGTGCGGGAATCGGGCGCAAGCGAGCTCGACACGACCACCTATCTGCAGGCGCTCGTCGATGCATCGCCCGTTGCGATGCTGATTTTTGATGCCGAACGTCGCGTGCACTATGCAAATCGCACGGCGCGGATATTCGCGCGTATATTGAATCCGCAGAGCAGCGAAATCGCGTATGTGAGCGATCTTCACCCCGATCTGCTGTCGCCAGCTGCCATGCATCTGTGTGCGGTCCGCGGCACCTGGGCCGGTGAGGTGACCCTGCGTCCCTCCCATGGCCCGCAGGAGAAAGTGTTCCTCGTGCAGATTTCCACACTCGGTCCGAACCGTTCATACCCTTACGGTCTTTCCGTACGCGACATCACGGTCGATCACACCCGCGCGGTCGAGCTGCAGGAGAGAAATGTCGAGTTGGAGGTTGCCTACGCGAAGCTGCAGGACGTTCGCGAACAGGTCATTCAATCAGAGAAGCTCGCTTCGATCGGCCAGCTTGCTGCGGGTGTTGCGCACGAGATCAACAACCCGATCGGCTACGTGAATTCCAATCTGAATACGCTGCAACAATACGTCGCGCGGCTGCTCTCGGCCATACAGAGCTATACGGCAGTCCTTGCACGCGTCGGCGACGAGGCCATCGCCGCGGAAGTCGAGGAGGTCCGCCAACGACTCGACCTTGACTATCTCGTAGTCGACGTACCGGAACTCTTGTCGGAATCCCGCGAAGG
>VBNZ01000115.1:5745-10785 GCA_005877675.1 Gammaproteobacteria bacterium | reverse complement strand
CTCTTGCCGCAGAACGAGCAGTAGAGAATCTTGTTGCTGTCGCCAGAGCGGCTTTGGCGGTCGTCACTCATGCCGGACCCCGGTTCCTTTACAGAAAAATGTCACACTGGAGAATATCATAGCGGCCGCAAAATACAGCCCCAGGCAGCCAGTCGGCGCCGTAGACGAGATGAATGGGAAATGCGACGCACATCACGCAAGTGGCGCCGCATGCCGGACCGTATGGCCCGGCAGGGGGATCAGGCCGTTTTCACCGTATCGGTCGGGCGTTTCTCGAGCACCGAGTCGACCAGGCCATAGGTCTGCGCTTCGGCCGCGCTCATGAAGTTGTCGCGGTCGACGTCATGCTCGATCTGATCGATGCTCTTGCCGCAGTGACGCGCAAGGATGTCGTTCAGACGCGTCTTGATCGTGAGGATTTCCTTGGCGTGGATCGCGATATCCGAAGCCTGGCCCTGGAACCCACCGAGTGGCTGGTGAATCATCACGCGCGAGTTCGGCAGCGCGTAACGCTTGCCATTCGCTCCCGCGGCGAGCAACAACGACCCCATGCTGGCCGCCTGGCCGACGCAGATCGTGCTGATATCGGGCTTGATGAACTGCATCGTGTCGTAGATCGCCAAACCCGCGGTGACGACGCCACCGGGGCTGTTGATGTATAGATTGATGTCCTTCTCCGGATTTTCCGACTCAAGGAACAGCAGCTGCGCGACGATCACGTTCGCCATGTAGTCGTCGACCGGGCCGACGCAGAACACCACACGCTCCTTCAGCAGGCGCGAGTAAATGTCGTACGCGCGCTCGCCGCGCGAAGTCTGCTCGACCACCATCGGCACGAGGTTGAGATTGCGAATTGGGTCGAAAGAACTCATGGTGCTTCTCCGCGGGTGAGTGACTAAAGCGTTTCAAAAACGTCGCGAGCGAAGACAGGTTGCGTGACGCCGGAGCGCAGGAACCGGAGCGTACATCTAGTACGTGAGGATTCCGAGCACCGCCGGCGCGCAAGATGTCGAGCGCAGCAGTTTTCTGAACGCTTTTATGCTGGACGCATCGCCTCGGCGAAGCTGAGTTGCTGTTCCGTCACGTTCGCGTGATCGGCAATCCAGTCGGCAACCTGATCTTCCATCACGCGGCTCTGCAGTCCGCCCATGAGTTGGGGGTCGCGCTGGTAAAGTTCAACCACACGCTCGGGCTCTTCGTAAGTCGAGGCGAACGAGGCGAGCGTCTCGGCGACGCGGCGATTGTCGATGCGGATATTGTTTTGGCGCGCAAGTTCGCCGACCAGCACACCGGCGGCAACGCGGCGGCGAGCGATATCGGTGAACGCTTCCGGACCGGGCGCGGCTTGACCCTGCGCGCTGGCCTGTTCCTGCGCCTGGCGTGCGAGCGCCTCGGCCTCGCGTTCGATCATACCCTGCGGCAGGTCGAGTTCGGGGTAAGCCGCGACGAGCTTGCCGACGACTTCGTTCTTCAGACGCGCGCTCAGCATCCCTCTGAGTTCGCGCTCGAGATTGGCACGCACGTCGGCGCGGAACTTCTCCACGCCGCCGTCGCGGATGCCAAACGCGCTGATGAACGCGTCGTCGACTTCCGGCAGCGCCGATTCCTGTACACGGATGATCTTGGCCTCCACTTGCGCCGTGCGACCGGCGAGTTCGGGCACGCGGAAATCCGCCGGGAACGTCACGGACGCCGTCACGGGCTGCGCCGCGGCATTGCCGATAAGCGCGTCTTCGAGCGTGCTCGACATCGCGCCGGAGCCGAGAATCGTACCGACACGATCGACGCCTTCGGCCGGATGGCGGAACGTGCCGACCGCGTCGCTACCTTCGGCGGCGTACTCGAACAGCACCATGTCGCCAATCTGCGCCGCGCGCTCGACCGGCGACCACTGGCGGCGCTGGCCACGCAGAGTCTCGATCATCGTATCGACATCGGCATCGCCGACCTGTGCGGTCGGGCGCGTGATCGCGAGCTGGCTCACGTCGACCTTGCCTACTTCCGGCAGTACTTCGAACGTCGCGGTGTACTCGAACTGACCGTTGGCCGGTTCGCCGGTGGTGCCGATCTCGGGCGCCATCGCCGGACGCAGATTCTGCTCTCCGATCGCCTGCTCGAAGCTGTTGCGGATCAGTTCGGAAATCGTCTCGCCACGCACCTGCTGGCCGAAACGCTGCTCAATCACCTTCGGCGGAATCTTGCCGGGGCGGAAGCCCTTGAGACGCACGCTGCGCGCGACCTCAGCCAGACGCGACTTGACCTGCGATTCGTACTGCTCGGCGGGAATGCGCACCGTCAATTTGCGCCCGAGTTTGGAAAGATTCTCAACCGACACTTGCATACGATTTCCTCAAAGCTTTCTAACTGCGTCTCTTGGAAACGCTCTATGTGAAAAGTGCAGCCACGGATGGCTGCTCTTGATTCTCGCAATCACGGAGGATTGCACAGATTAAGGTGGTGCGAATGGAGAGACTCGAACTCTCACGGGTTACCCCGCCAGAACCTAAATCTGGTGCGTCTACCAATTCCGCCACATTCGCGTGAGTACGCCGGGCGATCCCGGCGATTACGCAGCTCCGCGCTGCGGCCGCAAAGCCGCAACTCATCTTCTTGAACGATCGCGCATTTTAGCGGTGCGGGCTTTGTGCGCGCAAGAACGGGCGGGATCCGGACAGCGCCTCATGTCGGGCACCCGGACGGGCGGACAAAAAAAAGCAGCGCGCCCTGGGAGATCACGCTGCTTGGAGCGAGACCGCGAACCCTGGCCGGCCGCCGTTGAGGGCGACCGGCTGGTTGCGACTCTGGAAACTTACGGCGAGGACGACGAGGCCGAATCCTCCGAGCAATGCAGCGGGCCACCGGGATAGCTGCCGTTGTTGTACATGTCGAGCAGTGCCGACAGGCTGATGAACTGCTGCCGCAACGGCGAGTTCGACTTGAGCCTGCCGATCGCGAGTGGCGTATTGGCCGGGTTGTTGAACAGGAGGAAGGCCGTATTCACTGCATCCTGCACCTGCGCCGGTTCCGAGGCACCGTTGAACCCGTTGAGCACGGCCGCTTCATACTGATGCGCCAGGCTGTAGTAAACGTTGCCACCCGATGACGGTGTCCAGAACACCTGATACCACGATTGACCGCTGAAGAAGAACGAAGCATCCGGGCCACCGACACTGCTCCAATCCGGATCGGGATGCGCCGCAGGACCATACGTACTGTGCGTCTTCCAATACCCCTGCGTCAGGGTGCAACCGAGTGCGCAGTCCTGATTGGTGATATTGATCGTCGCCGTGCTGCTGCCATTAGCCGGCGAAGTCGTGCTCTGGAAGCTCGCAACGTTAGGTACCGCGATCGTCTTGCAGGTGCCCAGGCTCGGATCCCAGTTGAAACTGGCGGCGGAGCTCAACGTCCTCGAGAAGCTTCCCGGCGTTGCGCACAGGCCATTGGCCAACGAGGAAGGCACCACACCGTTGAACAGGTCGCTGACGTTCACGCATTGGTCGACTGACGTAGTCGGACCGGCGAAGGCGACCGACGCAGTGCCGGAATAGTCCTTCGTACCGGCGGCCGTACCTGTGCCATTGGCGGCGTAGTGGTAATTCTGCTGGGTTGCCGTTGCGGTATTCGTCTGAGAAGTCGCGCTCGGCAGCGACGCGGAATAGGTGCACGTCAATTGGCCCCCGGCGGGCACCGTGGAGGCGCCGCCGCAATTCACTACCATGCCGCTTGCCGTAGGCAACGAATCGACCAGGGCTGTCAGAGTCGCATCGCGCAGCGGATCGTTGTTGCTGACCGTGATCTGACCACCGACGCCAAACGCGCTATCGACAGAAGTTGCGCCAACGACAACGTTATAGTTCAGTGTGACCGTCTGGTTCGTGTGCACCAACAGCGCGTCCGGCGTGTGGTCGTTATTCGTATCTACCGTCAACGCTGGCGATATATAGCTCTTGGCGATGTTCCAGGTCCATGAGCGGGTATATTGCGTGCCAGCGGTCTTGTTAACGGCCAGACTGTAACAATCGACATGCACTTTGGCGCTGGCCGAATCACCGATGCCATCGCTGACCGTATTGTTGAAATCGTAGCCGTATGTGCGCTGTGAGCCTTGTCCGCTGCAGTCGAATGTCTTGCCGTAACTGACGCTGCCCGAACCCGTGAAATTCCAGGGGCCGCCAGCACCGGAGTCGGTGTCGGTCACGCTGATCGAAGTGTGATTTTCAGTGGTCGGCGTCGAATACGTTGCTGTTGCAGTCGCAGAGCCACCGCTGACTTGGCTGCTCGGATCTACCGTAACCGTGACCGTATTGATGCGCGCGTCACCGGCATGGATAGCCGTGATGATCGCCTGAGTGTAGTTGCAGTTTTCGCTCTGACCTGCGCCGAGTACGCCGGTCGCGCAGCTCAGCGTGATGGGGGTGCCGTCATGGAGTTGATCAGTGATTGCCGTGATGTTCGCCGGGAACGGCCAAGGATTGGAAATGGTGACCGTACCGGAAATCGTGAAGAACGAATCCAGCGGCGGGGTCACATCTTCCTGTGCCGCAACCGTGTAGCTCACATCGCCCGCATCGCCGTTGAACAGATTGAGCGAAGACGCGCTGACTGTTTTCGTCAGCGTCCAGTTGTGTGTACGCGTAAAATGCGGATCGGCCGTTTTGCTGATCTGCAGCGGGCGGTCATAGCAAAAAAGCACGTGGCTCAATCCGCACTGCGTTCCATTCCCGCAGTTGTCCGGAGGGAGTAGCCCCGTATCGGAAGACGCATCCGTCTCCGGGTGAGCAGGTGTTTCAGGATCGTAGACATACGCATTGAAGCTCGGGCCGCCCTTCACCACTACGGCATCGATTCCGAAGGGTTGGTTCTGGAACGACGCGGACCAATCGATTCGACCGGTGCTTGGGTCTACGACGATATTGAAGGCAACGTCATCCACCGGGTTGGTGTAACTACCCGTGGGTATAGGTCCACCACCGCCCGGATCAAAAGTGACGCGTCCATCCTGCAAGGCGAGCAAGGGGTTTGCACCAAGAGAGGCTGGTT
>VBNZ01000115.1:0-5662 GCA_005877675.1 Gammaproteobacteria bacterium | reverse complement strand
GCAACGCAATCTTAGACTGCGCGAAATTTCCATGACCAAGCTCCAAGACATTGGTCAGCGGTACGCACGTTTAAACAGGCATGCCGCCGGACCGATTGCTGTAGCTCGGCAGTCCGGCCATCCGGGAATGCCCCGGATCCGTGGCTTTGCGGCCCCGGTTTGCACCGGGTGTGCCCTTGACGAGACCCTAAGTGGGTCGAACGCAAGGTATAGGGATGCACGCGGCGTTATAGGGTAAGCCGCAAGTTGACCCGGTTCGTTTTGAACCGACGCCCCCTGTACTTAGCGAATCGCCCCCACTTCCCCCTGTCCGGCCCCTGGCAACCTGGCGAGTGGCAGTGTCCTGCTACCCCATGGCTTTGCGCGATCGTTGCGATCTGGCCTTTTTCAAGCTCCCGACTGGTATTGTGATTTCTATCACATGTTTTTATGTGACGCAACTCACATTCATACGCACGAGACTGGCGGCAGCTGATTGCGGACGAGTGGCACGGCAGCGCGCGAAAACAACGCGAGGCTGGTGCGATCGGGATTGTTGATGCAGCGCATGCTGAGAACAAGTGGTGGGCCGTGTAGGAGTCGCGCTGCTCTACCAACTGAGCTAACGGCCCCCGAAGGGAAATGGGGTGGACGAGGGGATTCGAACCCCCGACAACCGGAATCACAATCCGGTACTCTAACCAACTGAGCTACGCCCACCATTGTCTTGCTGCTCTGGCTAGCGGCTTCTCATCCGTGAAGCGTTGCCGCTCGGCTCCCCTGCACTCTCGCATTCGATGCGCTTTCACGCATGGTACGGAGCGCTCAGGTATCGACCATCGCCGAGCCGATTATTGTACCCGATTTTCGCCACGCGTTTGCAAGTCGGTTTGCGCGAATCAACAACTGGCGCGCCCGGCGGGACTCGAACCCACAACCGCCGGCTTAGAAGGCCGGTGCTCTATCCGATTGAGCTACGGGCGCGGAGGTTCAAGTCTCGCATGAAACTGGTCGGGGTAGAGGGATTCGAACTCTCGACATCCAGCTCCCAAAGCTGGCGCTCTACCAGGCTGAGCTATACCCCGCGAGGCGGCGGAATACTAAGAGTCGCAGCGGCGCGAGTCAATGTAAAAAACATCGAGCCAATGCAGGTATGCGTCAGGAATTGACCGCATGCGCCGCCGGCGCGCGGTACGTCATCACGCAATTGCGGCCCGCGCGCTTGGCGTTGTACAGCGTACTGTCGGCATTGGCGAGCAAAGTTGCGAGGTTGTAGCCGCTCGTGTTCGTCGAGGCGATACCGAAGCTCGCGGTCGCCACGATGCCGGTCGACGCCGGATCGGTAACACCGCGCGACCCGGCGATCGCGGCGCGTATCGTTTCGGCGCGCTGTACGGCCTCGGCCTCGTCGCAATCGGGCAATAGGATCGCGAATTCCTCGCCACCGAAGCGTCCGAAAACATCGATCGAACGCAACTGGGTTTGGCAGGCCAAGACGACGCGCTTAAGCACGGCATCCCCCGCCGCGTGACCGTGCATATCGTTGATCGACTTGAAGTGGTCGAGGTCCAGCGCGAGCACACTCGCATCGCGCGAGTCCTTTGCGCAATAAAGCAGCGAGTCCTGCGCGGTCTCCATGAAATGCTGACGATTGAAAATGCCGGTAAGGCTGTCGCGCTGCGCGAGTCTCTGGAACCTCAACTGCGAACGTTTGGTGCGATACGCCCAAGCCGCGACACCGGCGAGTATCGCGGCTAGCAGCGCGATGTAAAGCAACCGGGTTTTCGCCGCCGCGGAATCGAGCCGCTGGCTCAATTCCAGCACCTTGTTCTTTTCGCTCAGGGCATCGATCTGGCGCTTTTTGTCGAGCACCTGCTGATGCACCATCTGGTACGCCAGGGCGCGTGCACTGGTGTCGTTGAGGTAGCCTTTGTCTGCGGCGGCATATTTTTCGTGATAGGCCAGCGCGCCCTTGTCGTCAGCCTGGCGCTTGGCGACTTCGTAGAGCACTTGCCTGGAGCTGGTCTGTTTGTTTGCGTATTCAATCGCGCTGCGCGCATATTCGCTCGCAAGTACCAGGTCACCAGTGAGCAAATAGCAGCGTGCCAGTGTCGCGCGAAACCGAGAATTTGCCGCCGACGAATGCGTTTGCGCCATTTCCGCATCGTATGGTTTGAGCAGCGCCAATGCTCCGGCAGCGTCCCCCTGATCGATCTGTGCTTGCGCCAGGAGCAGTCGCGTAAGGTTGGCGTATATCGGATCGCCGATGCGCTGGCATGCATCGAGGCCGCCTCGAATTTCCACATCCTCAAAACGCAGCTTGCCAGCCCTGTATAAGGCTTCGGCTTTTCCTCTCAGCGCTATGCACGTCGACCGATCACTGTGATCGTACGCATGTGCCTGATCGGCATAGTTCACCGCGAGTTCGTATTGGCCGGCTTCGTAGTAGAGCAAAGCTGCTACGGTCAAGCTGTGGAAGTGCGCTACACGGTCCGTGATTTGCGGCAACGAATCGAGCAGCACGCTGAGGTTTGCATAAGCTTCCTCGTAATGCGCGGCATTCGCCTGGTCGTTGAGCAGACTGATGCGCGCTCGAGCGCGCAGCGTCGGGTCTTGCGTTCGTTCCATCACGGCCTGCAACGCCGTGACCGCCGGCTCGAAATCGCCGAGGTACCCCAATTGCCAGCCTCGGAGATAGTCCAGGTAATCGCGCTGAACGGGGGTCAGATTTCCCTCCTGCATCTCCAGCTGTTTGACAGCATCCTGGGATGCGGAGTTGTTTGCGGTCTTGACCAGATCCGCGCGATGCAGGAGATCGTCGATCGTTTCGGTCGCAGCGAAGCAAATGGCAGTTGCGAGCAGCGCAGCTACCAAAAGAATACGCCCGGCAAATCTAGCCGGGCGCAGAGCTTGCAAATAGTCCATGGCTTTCGCTCGAAGCCTAGCCACCTAACGTTTTTTGGCAGGAGGCTTCTTAGCTGGCGCCTTCTTGGAGGGCGTCTGCTTGGCAGGCGCTTTTTTCGGCGGACTGATCCTTTGATTCTCGCAATACATGGTTTCACGAACGCCGAGCAGTGAATCGAGCACTGACCGTTCCGTCTGCGCCGTCGCCGAGCGCACTTCCGGCGCAATCTCGTCGCGCCCCATCATTTGCAACAACTGCTCTCGAGTGGCGTGGCGCATCGCTGCATCACGTCCGGCATTTTCGAGAAACCCGATGATCTTTGACATTGAATGATCCCCTAGTTGATCGGATTGTTTACGCCACGTGGACCGTCGCATGATCCTGATGCATCGCCCACGCTTGGCACCATCCGGGTGCCAACCATCGGCTACAGAAAACCCCAATACGTCGAACAGGCGGGCGACGGCCGCATTGGCCTCGCGATATTGCGCCCAAATCATATCGATCGGCAATACCCGCAACGCACCATCGATTAGCGCCGCAAGCGCCTCGGCTGCGTACCCTCGGCTGCACGCCGCGGTCGCGAGCATGATGCCCACCTCGGCACTGCGCTGGTGTGTGGAAACACGCCGAATGGAACATAGGCCGATCCCGACTCCATCACGCCTCCTTACGATCGCCAGAAACTGCGGCCTGCGCGGCTGGTGCAGCGCCTTAAGCGTCGCACGGAAGCTCGCCGCGTTCTCCGCACGCGAGGCTGGGCGACCGATGTGACGCATGGTCTGCGCATCGCCGTACAACTCATGAAATAGCGCGCGATCACGCGGCTCGAGCGCACGCAAGCGCAGGCGCGCGGTCGTGATCGCGGGCGAGCTCACGCCGGCGCGCGCGCGAGCTTGTCGAGGCGCCGCAACATCTTCGTATTCGGCACGAGTTTTTGCGCAGGCGGAATGACGAGCGTATCGGGCGGCTCAATGCGTGCCTGCACGAGCTTGCCTAAAGCGATTCGTTCGATGCGCGGCGTATGGATCGGCAAGGTCGCAGCGCGATAAACCGTCAGCTTGTGCGTAAGCGGATAATCCTCGGCCAGGCGATCGACCAGCAGTTGCAGATAGGCGCTGTTGCCGGCATCGTTGCTCACCGCAGTGTGTATGCCGACGAATCCCGCCTGCCATACCACGAGATACGCGGTCGGGTCGAGACGCCGCTTGTAGTACAGCAGTTGACTCGCTTCGTGGTGCTGACAGCCCAGCTCGCCGGGGTCGATGCCGAGATCGGCGTAGAGGCAATCCTCGGCCGAGATGCCAGGCTCCATATACGCCGGATAACCTTCGCGGCGCGCGACGCGGATCGATTCGTGCGGCGCCCAGGCGAAGATGCCCGGATGGCCATAGAACGCCGCGCAGACTTTCTTGCCCGCACGCACTTCAGTCATGATCGCCGCGACCATTTCGCGATAGGTGCGCGTGCGCGATTTTTCCTCTGCGTACATTGGCTGTAGGCTGCGCACGTCTTTGTGCATGCCCTCGATCCACTTCTCGACGATGCCGTCGGATACCGCGACGAACACCACATCGGATTGTTCGATATGGCTGCGCGCGAGCGGCGTCAGATGCGAACCGAGCGTGATGCCGATGCCGATACAGGCGAGGCTGCCTTGCTTGCTCTTGGATCGTTTGGTCGATTTCATTCGAAACTCTTTCCTGGGGGAAAATTAGAACACTCCCATTGCTCGCCATTCCGGCGCAAGCCGGCATCCATTTCGCTGTTGCTCGAAAAGCGAAAAGCTGGATTACAAACTGCGTCTGCAGTTTGCCCTTCGGGCCATTCGCTGCGCGAATGTTCGCTTCGGCATCCTGCCTTCGCAGTCCCGCTTTCGCGGGAATGACGAGCTCTCGGGCGCCGCGATCTTATCCCAGTCCTGCTAGCATTCGCGTCGTTGCCGCCACCAGCAATCCAATGCGAATCCCACAAGAGACACAGCCATGACTTTGCAAGGAAAAAAAATCGCGATCACCGGTGCCGCCGGTAGCCTTGGCAGCGCGATGGTGCGCGCTGCGCTCGATGCGGGCGCGGTCGTCGCGGCGATCGACCACGCGCCGATGCCGGCCCTGGCCTCGCTTGCCGGCGTGCACGAATTCAGTGGTGTTGATCTCACGGCGAAGGGCGCTGCGGACGAAGTGGTGCAGAAAATCGGCGCGCAGCTCGGCGGACTCGATGCGCTCGTCAATATCGCCGGAACATTTCGTTGGGAGACGGTGGAGAAAGGCGATCTAGCGACGTGGGACCTGCTGTTCAACGTCAATGTGCGCACGGCGGTCGCGGCGAGCAAGGCCGCCCTGCCCTTGTTGTCGAACAGCAAGGCGGGCCGCATCGTCAACATCGGCGCGGCGGGCGCGCTCAAGGCCGGCAATGGCATGGGTGCCTATGCGGCATCGAAGGCCGGCGTGTTCAAGCTGACCGAGGCGCTGGCCGAGGAACTGAAGGATCGTGGGATCACGGTCAACGCGATACTACCGACGATCATCGACACGCCGCCGAACCGCAAAGACATGCCCGACGCGGATTTCAGCCGTTGGGTCAAGCCCGAGCAGATCGCCGATGTGATCGTATTTCTGCTGTCGGATAAGGCGCAGGCGATTACGGGCGCGTTGATCCCCGTCGCAGGGCGGGTTTGACGAGCGGTCATGCAGCGAACGCGGGACAAGCGCGCGTGTGCAGAGTGTCCTCGGGACGTTCTGCCGATGTGGTCCAGCGCGTTTGCGCGGACTTACTTGA
>VBNZ01000114.1 GCA_005877675.1 Gammaproteobacteria bacterium | reverse complement strand
GACGAGGGATCGCGCACGAACTGCACGTTGACGTAGCCGTTGCCCTCGAAATCCTTCGGCACGGTGATCTTCTGCACTGAGCCCGAGGTTGCGGCCTTGAACCACTGGTGCGCGTAGACCTTGTCGCGTTCGATCGTGATCAGCCCATTGCCGGCGTACGGCGCGCGGATTGCAATCTCGATGTCCTCGCCCGGCGTGTAATCGTGCTTGGACAGCGCGAGCTGCAGCTCGGCATTGCGTTCGAGCGAGCGCGTGAGATTCGCTGCGCCCGCGACGCTGTATTCGACGCGATTCAGTTCTTCGCCGCGCGCATTGCGAACGAGCAGCGCGAAGGTGCCGGGCCTGTCCGTCGGCAGGGTGTACTCATTGCCGTTCGCGGCGATCGTGAGTGGTGCTTCCGATACCACGATGTCCTTGGTCTTCGATTCGTATTTGTAAACGCCGCGCTCGATGATTGCCGCCTTCAAATCGGCAACTGCAATCTTCTTCGCATTCGGATCGATCGCGATCAGATTGACCTGGCGCTTGGCGTCGCGCTGCACGAAATCGAGCGCGCCGTCGGTTTTCGCACCGACGAGATATTCCAGCGACGACACGAGCTGATGCGCCTCGGCCGCGACGCTGCGTCCGCCCTCGGCCTCGTAGCCCTTGGCGAAGAAGCGCAGCTGATAGGTCGCGTTGGCGTACTTCGACAGATCGAGCGGAAATTCAGCCTCGCCTTTTTCGTCGGTCTTGTCCTCGCCGAGTGGTTCGGTGTAACCCTCTTTGGCTCGCTGCGGATCGAAGAAGCGGTAATCCGGATAGGCACGGAAGCTCGGCACGGACGGCGACAGAGTCAACGTCGCCTCGACGCGGCGATTCTGGGCCGGAGTGCCGAACAAGTTCTGCAGCGAGAACAGCGCCTTGAGGTCGTTCGGCTTGACCCAGCCGTCGGGCGCGCTCTGCGACAGACGCGCCTCGGCCTTCATGCGGTCGGGCTGGAATTCCTTGATCTGCACCGAAGTGGAGCCGATCTGCGCACCGGTCTTGCCATCCTTGACGATGTAAACATTCACGTTCCAGTTGCCTGTCGGCGCGCTTTCCTGCGTCGTGTAGTCGACGGCAAGGAAGCCTGCGGTGTCGGCCCGCAGTTTGCGCTGCTCGACGACTGCGCCGCGCGCGTCGGTGATCTCCGCAAGCAGCGGAACGCCGTCGAGCGAACGCGTCCAGTCGGCAGTGCGCACGATCACGCCGACGTGGAAGGTGTCGCCAGGACGATAGATGCCGCGATCGGAAAAGAGGTAGGCCGAAAGACGTCCGGCGTTCTTCGCGTTGCGTTCTCCGCCGATATCGAAGCGCGAAAGATCCAGCGCGCGATCGTGTTCGCCGATCGGCAGGAAGGATTCGTCATCGCCCTTGCGCACGACGAACATCGCCGGCGTCTTTTCGCGCGTCATGCCTTCGAGCGTGTCGAAGTGCACATGGCCCGCCGCATCGGTCGCGTGACTTGAGAGTGTCTGGCCGTTCTTGCCGACGACATCGACGTTCGCGCCTTCGACCGGCGTGCCGCCGTGTATCGACTGGATATAGATATCGTGGCCGCCGTCAAGCGACTTCTTCGCGATCATGCCCAGATCGGTGACGACGATGAGACGTGAGTCCCCGATGTTGGCGGCAGGCGTGTTTACGCCTTCGGACTCGCCTTCGCCGGCCATTTCGCCTTCGCTCGGCGCGGCTTCGCCATCACTCGTCGGTTCCTCGGCGTTCGGATCGGCCTCGGCCTTCTTCGGCTCCGGCTTGTACTGCGCAAGCTTGAGCAGAAACACACCGTGACGCGCATGGTTTTCCTTGCCAAAGTACTTCGCAAGATCGACGCCCTCGAAATGTGCTTTGCCTGGATCGTCCACCTCGAATGGAATCTTCTGCACGAAGCGTTCGGTAATCTGATCGGCGCTCAGCGCATACAGGGCCGGCTTCGCATAAGTGCCGCGATTGAACGAAACGAGATGCTGCAATTGGTCCGGCAACACGCGCGCGACTTCGAGCTCGATGCCGGGCACATTGCGCGAAATCACCGCGACGCGCTTCTCGCCGCTCAGGGACAGCAGCGCGCCGTCGGCCATGAAACGCAGCAGCTGCGGATACTCCGGCACCTGCACGACATGGCCCTGATCGCGTCCGAGCACGTAACCACCGAACGACTTGAGGCCTCTGTTGATCTCGACGTAGAGGTAGCGACCCGGATCGGCGTGATACTTGAAACTCTGCAATTCGGCGTAGTCATGCTCCGCCGGAATCGTCTCGAGCTTGAGCGGCTCGGCAGCACGCAGTACGGCATTGTCGATTTCGCCGATATACCATTGATACGGCGTTTCGCCGCGTTCGGCTTCCGGCGTCTTGGGGTTGAACTTCGGCAGCAGGCGCACGTGCACGACGCGCTCCATATCGCGTTCGCTGACGGGTTGCGACGCATTGATCACGAGCACCTGTTCGGGTTCGTACTTCGCGTTGTCGACCAGCGTGGGCGTGACCTCGCCGATGCTCAGACTGTAAAGACCCGGCACGGCGACGCGCCCTTCGATGTCTTTGGCGAGTCCGGGGCCGCCGCGTGCCGCATGCACGCTCGACGCGATCGCGTAGGTGAGCGAGGCGTTGTCCGCCGGAATCGATAGCGGTTCGGAGTGAATGAAGGCGTTGACCTTGCGCTCGTCGTAGCTCACGACGAACTTCTTCGGCGTGACCGCCATCTTCGGGCCGAGCAGCTTGAGCGCGATCGCCTTCTCGAAACCCGCGGTATCGACCGGGTGCGAGAAGCTCACGTGGATCACCGCCTTCTTCGCGGTGGCGTCCTGCGGATCCTGATAGAACTCGCCTTCGACCGACTGCGTCGCGAATGCGGCGCTGGAGAAATTCAGGCGGTCCTTGTCGACCTTCACATGCGGCGCGAATGCCTGTGCCGGATCGAAACGCACGTCGTAGGCCTGGCCGATCGGCCAGTCGTCCTTCGGTGTGAACTGCAACTCGCGATCGTTGAGCCAGGTCCAGGTGCCGGCAAGTTCCGGCTGCAGCGTAATGCCCGCGGTCGCGGTCTTGCCGATCAGCGCGAGCGGCGCGGCAGCGCGCGTGAACTCGACGCGCAGCGGATGCACGACCAGCGTATGCGTCGTGTCGTCGTAGCCCGTCAGTATCGGCGCATAGGCCTTGACCATGGCGGGCTTTTCCTCGATCGGCCGCGGCCGGTCGCGCCAGGCCTTGTAGCCGAACCAGCCGCCGAGACCGAGCACGAGCAGTGCAGCGATCACGCCGGCGGCGCGCCCGGGTCGCGCGCGCATGCCCGCGCCTACGCGCACGAGGGCATGCCAGATCGCGCGCAACCACGCCGGCGGTTGCCAGGCGATGCGTCCGAACACAAACGAAAGCAGCCAGCCGATGGCACGCAGCAGCATCAGCGGAATACTGATCAGGAAACGAAGCAGCCCCATGATTCGATCATCCTTAAACGAACTACAACGCGCCGAATATGCGGCGCTCTACCTACCCTGGTGACCTGCAATAGGATTGGAAAGCAGGTCGCGCGGCGCGATCTTACTTGCCCTTCCTCTGTTGCAGGCCACTAGCCTCGCGCGGGCGCGCGAAGCGGTGTGAATTTACGCGATTACAGACGCCCGAAGATAGCTTCCTCGATGCGAATGGCAAATCCGTGGCAGCGGCTGGCGCCGCGATGACAAATCGGCGGCGTAACTGCGTTGTCCTGACTTAATCGAATAGACGAAAAAACGCGCGGCAAAGTATCACGCCGCAAGCATTTACGAACCGCACGTGGAAAAGCTTGCGATGCGCACATCAGCAGGGTGATCGACTTCGCGCGTTGCTGCTGGCGGTGCTCAGATCGCAGCAAACGCCTGCTGCAGATCGGCGATCAGCACTTCGGGTTCCTCAAGGCCGATCGACAGGCGTACGAGGCTCAACGGCAAGCCGCCGCCGGGCGGATGCAGCGGCGCGTCCGCCGGATACACCGCGGCGACCGGGAACAGCAAGGACTCATAGCCGCCCCACGACACCGTCATCAGAAAGCGCTTGAGCGCCGCGCAAAAACGCTCCACGCCGGCAACATCGTCGACACGCAGTTCCAGCGTAAGCAGGCCGCTTGCACCGCGCATCTGCGTCTGCGTCAACCCGAACTGCGGATTTGCGTCGTCATGTGGAAAGTATATTTTTTCCACCCTCTCGTGCGCGTGCAGGAACGCGAGCACCTCGCGCGCCGTACGCGCGACGCGCTCCATGCGGATCGGCAGTGTGCGCAGGCCGCGGATCATCAGCCAGGCATCGTGTGGCGACAGGATCGCGCCGCAGGTCATGTACGGCCCTTTGAACACCTCGCGCAGGATCGTCTCGCTCGCGCACAGCGCGCCCGCGACCACATCGCTGTGGCCGTTGAGATACTTCGTCGCGGAATGCGCGACCATATCGATGCCGAGCGCGAGCGGCGACTGATTGAGCGGTGTGGCATAGCTGTTGTCGCAGAGCGTGCGGATGCCGTGCTTCCGCGCGAGCTGCGCAACCGCAGCGATATCCTGCTGCTCGAAGGTCATCGAATTAGGGCTCTCCAGCACGATCAGGCGTGTCTGCGGCTTGATCGCGGCCTCGAAATTCGCTACGTCCGTGCCATCGATAAAATTCGTCGTGACGCCGAAGCGCCCGAGTAGATCGCGCAGCACCGCGCGCGTCCACGAATACGGCCGCGCAACGCAGATTGCGTGATCGCCTGCGGATACGCTCGCGATTACCGCGGCAGAAATCGCCGCTGCGCCGCTGCCGAATATCAGGCAATCTTCTGCGCCTTCGAGCGCTGCGACTTTTTTGCGCAGAATTTCGACCGTCGGATTATTGCCACGCGTATAGGTCGTGCGCTTGAATTCGTCGCGAAAGCCGGCGCGAAACGCCTCGACGCTCGGGAACGCAAAAATCGAGCTCTGGAAAATCGGCGGCGAGACCGCGCCGCGATAGGACTCGCGGCCTTCGCCGAGGTGATTGAGGATGTAGCTCAGATCTTGCGGGACTCGGGACTCGGAAATCGGAACTCGGGGATCATGGGGCATGATGTGTATGCTCTTTTTTCGGATTCGCGCCGATTCTGTGGGACCACGGTCCGCAAAAGAATGCTCTTACGAGTTACGAGTCCCGAGTTCCGAGTTCCGGACAAAATCGCGCGTAGCCTGCGCCAGTGTCGGATCGCGCAGCGCGAAATGCAGCGTCGCCTTGACCAGGCCGAGCTTGTTGCCGCAATCGTAGCGCGTGCCGGCGAAGCGATAAGCATAGACCTTCTGCTCGGCGAGCAACGCGGCGATCGCGTCAGTGAGCTGGATTTCGCCGCCCGCGCCGGGCGTGGTCTTTTCGAGCAGCTCGAAGATGCGACTCGGCAGCACGTAGCGGCCAACGATCGCGAGATTCGACGGCGCGACCTCGGGTTTCGGCTTCTCGACCACGTGCCTCACCAGTGCAGCGCGATCGCTCACAGGCGTCGCGTCGACAATGCCGTATTTGTTCGTGTCCTCGTGCGGCACTTCTTCGACAGCGATTGCGCCGGCCGCAGCGCGCCATGGCCCTGCGCTTCATTCTCACTCGTCCAGATCAAATCGTCCGGCAGAATCACACCAAACGGTTCGTCTCCAACGACGGGCTTGGCGCAGAGCACGGCATGGCCGAGTCCGAGCGCCTCCGCCTGCGTCACGAATACACAGCGCACGTGCTTGGGAATGACGTTCTGCACTGCTGCGAGCAATTCCTTCTTGCCCGCGCGGTCGAGCTTTTGCTCGAGCTCGTATGCGGTGTCGAAATAATCAGCGATCGCATGCTTGTAGCGGTTGGTGACGAAGATCAGCGTATCCGCGCCTGCATCGACCGCCTCGTCGACCGCATACTGGATCAGCGGCTTGTCCAGTACCGGCAGCATCTCCTTGGCGACGACCTTCGACGCGGGCAGGAAGCGCGTGCCGAGACCGGCTACGGGAAATACGACTTTGCGCAGCGGTTTCGACATCTCTACGTCCTGTGTGGGGATGGAAAATTCTACGTGCTCAAGCTTGCGAGCGCACGATCGGCACGACCTCGGCGTCGTTCGTTTCTTCGTGCCAGGCGAATTCGGGCAGCAGATTCGTCAGGCATCTGCGCAGCGCGTCCTCGTCGTAGTCGCGCACGGCGACCGCGGCTTTCGCGAGCTGCGCCAGCAGCAGCTCCCACGACATGCTGCGCGGTTGCGCGAGGAATATCTTCGTGTGGCTCGTACTGCTGTAGCTTTCCTGCGGATGGAATAATTCCTCAAACAGCTTTTCGCCCGGACGCAGGCCGGTGTAGACAATATGCACGTCGCGCCCGGGAATCTTGTTGGCGAGGCGGATCATCTGCTCGGCGAGATAGCTGATCTTCACCGGCTCGCCCATGTCGAGCGCGAAAATCTCGCCGCCGTACCCCAGCACGCTCGCCTGCAGAATCAGCTGGCAGGCTTCGGGAATCGTCATGAAGTAGCGCGAGATTTCCGGGTGTGTGACGGTCACCGGCCCGCCGCTGCGAATCTGCTCGCGAAACAACGGCACGACGCTGCCGGCAGAATCGAGCACATTGCCGAATCGTACGGTAATGAAATGCGTCTTGGAGTGCGCCGAAAAATTCTGGCAGAAGATTTCCGCCGCACGCTTGCATGCGCCCATCACGCTGACCGGGTTGACCGCTTTGTCGGTCGAGATCATCACAAACGCATCGACGCCGACACGATCCGCGGCCTGCGCAGCTACCTGTGTACCGATCACGTTGTTGCGGAACGCGACTCGCAGCTGCGTCTGCAGCAGCGGCACATGCTTGAACGCCGCAGCGTGGAACACGATCTGCGGCCGTGATTGCGCGAACGCACGTTCGCACACGGCGGGATCGGCAACGTCGCCAAGCACCGCGTTAAACAGCAGATCGGGAAATTCCTGTTTGAGCTCCTGTTCAATCTTATACAAATTGAATTCGGACAGTTCGAGCACAGTCAGCGACGCGACGCCCAGACGCGCGACCTGGCGGCACAGTTCCGCGCCGATCGAACCACCGCCGCCGGTGACAAGCACGCGTTTGCCCGACAGCCCGGTACGGATCGCGGTCCAATCGAGCTGCACCGGATCGCGCCCGAGCAGATCTTCGATCGCAACTTCCTTCAACTCGGCAAAGCCCATGCGACCGGCGACCACGTCCTGCAATCGCGGCACGGTGCGGAACTGCACGCCAGCCTCCTCACACAGGCCGACTACGCGCTGCATCTGCGTATTGCCGGCGGAGGGCATCGCGATCAGTATCGTCTCGGCGGCGACTTCGCCCGCGAGCTGCGGCAGCTGTTCGAGCGTACCGAGCACGGGCACGCCGTGCACCTTCGCGCCGCGCAATGCGGTGTTGTCGTCGAGTATGCCGACCGGGCGATAGCGATTCTCGTGCAGCAGCTCGCGAATCAATGTTTCGCCGGCGCGCCCGGCACCGAGCACGAGTACGCGCTTGGGTGGCACGCCGCGCGCGAGGTCGAAGCGGCTGTCTTTCCAGTATCGATAAGCCAGTCGCGGCACGCCCAGGAACACGACAAGGAACGCGGGATAGATCACCAGCACTGCGCGCGGCACTGTCGCAAGGCGGTTGTAAAGAAACAGCGCGATCGCGATGCCGAGCGCACCGAAGATGCCGGCGCGCAGGATATTCCATAGGTCCGGCAGGCTCGCGAAGCGCCATAGGCCCTTGTACAGGCCGGTCCACCACAGCACGAGGCCCTGCACGAGCACGACGATCGCGGTCTCGATGCTGAGCCATGAGCTGTCCGGCGCGTTCGGTACGATGCTGTAGCGCAGCGCGTTGGTCGCGATCCACGCGACCCAGACCATCGCAAGGTCATGCAGCACGACCGCGAGGCGCGGGTGAATCGCGGCGATCAGCTTGCGGGGGTGTACGGCGGGAGCAGGCATCTTATACTTTTTGCTTTGTTGCGTCTTTCACTTTGACAAGGCACCAGCGCTTGCCGGCGACCCAGACCGCGACCGCCAGCGCATAAATTCCGACCGTCCAGAACAGTCCCGAACTAGGCGCGGCGCTACGGCTTGCCAGATAAAGGACAGGCGCGACTACGCACAAGTTCCAGCCCATGTACCAGGCGACAACCCGCGCATGTGACATACCCGTGCGCGTCATCCACTGATATAAGTGCTCGCGGTGCGCACTATACCAGCGGCGCCCGCTGAACATGCGCGAAAGCAAGGTGCAGGTCGCATCGGTGACAAAAGCCGAGCAGGCGACGAAGCCGCTCAGCATCGCAGTTTCCGTGATCATCATCTGCCACAGCACACCGACTCCGATCATTAGTCCCAGCACGCCGCTGCCGACGTCGCCCATGAACACTCGCGCGCGTGGAAAATTGAACGGCAG
>VBNZ01000113.1:11171-16808 GCA_005877675.1 Gammaproteobacteria bacterium | reverse complement strand
CTGGATCGGCGAGACGTTGCAGAAGGAAACGAGCGGACGCATCGCGCTGCGCCTGTACCACTCCGGCCAGCTCGGGCGTGAGGGCGACGCGATCGACATGGCCCGCTTCGGTGCGCTCGACATCACGCGCGTCACCATGGCCGCGTTGAACAATCCATTTCCGGCGACGCAGGTGCTGTGCCTGCCCTATGTGTTCGCGGACGTCGCGCATATGCGCCGCGCGCTCGACGGCGCGCCCGGGCGTACGATCGCGCGCGATTTCGAGCGACGCGATCTGGTCCTGCTCGCCTATTACGACGGCGGCGTGCGCAATCTCTACAACACGCATCGCGCGGTCGTCGCGCCGGGCGATCTGCATAGTCTGAAGATTCGCGTGCCGCCTTCGGACATCTTCATGCAGCTCATACGCAGCTTTGGCGCGAACGCGACGCCGCTGCCCTATGGCGAGGTATTTTCGGCGCTGCAAACGCATCTCATCGATGGCGCCGAGAACAACTGGTCGACGTATCACACCACGCGTCAGTTCGAAGTCGCGCGTTTTGTCGCGCGCAGCGAGCACGCGTATTCGCCCGAAGCGCTGCTGATGTCGAAGCGCCGCCTGGACGCGCTCGGCGCGGCCGATCGCGCGCTGCTGCTCGACGTCTCAGCACGCTCGGTCGCATATATGCGCACGCTCTGGGACCGCGACGAGGCTGCCGCGCGCGCGACCGTGCTGGCCAAGGGTGTGCGCGAGAACGACGTCGATATGCCGGCATTCCGCGCCGCCGCGGCGCCGGTGCTCGCCGAGTACCGGCACGATGCGCAAACCGAGGCGTTGTACCGGAGCATCCAGGCACTCGTCTGATCTGGACGCAGCGGATGACACTGCGGCGGGACCGCACTATGGGAACGACGATGACGGCAACACAATATTTCAAAGGGCGGCTCGCAGCGCTCGCACGCATGGCCAATTTCATCGCCGGCATCGCTCTGCTCGGTACCGCCGCCGCGGAGATCTGGCAAGTGTTCGCACGCTATGTGCTCAATCACTCGCCCGGCTGGACCGAGCCGGTCGCGTTGTTCCTGCTCAACACCGCGATGAGTCTCGGTGCCGCCGCGGCGGTACGTTCGTGGTCGCACTTCGGCTTTTTCATCCTCGTGCATCAGGCCTCCGCCCCGCTGCGCCGCGCGCTCGAGGTCTTCGCCTGTGGCGTCGTCGCCCTCGTCGGGCTCGCGCTCGCCGTCTGGGGTGCACAGCTGCTGCTCGACGGCATCGGCATTGCGCTCGCTGGTGTGCGCCTGCCGCAAAGCGCCGTGTTTGCGCCGATGGCGCTCGGCGGTGCGCTGATGGCGCTGTTCGCGCTCGAGCGCATCGTTACGCCCGGCGCCAATCCGACTATGGAGCACTGAGCCGTGGCGATCGCGATCCTGTTCGGTGTGTTCGCACTACTGCTCGTGCTCGGCGTGCCGGTCGCATTTGCGCTGATCTGTTCCTCGCTTGCGACGTTTCTCTATCTCGGTCTGCCGCCCGTCGTGGTCGTGCAGCAGGTCGCCTCGGGCGCGGGATCGAGTTCGCTGATCGCCATTCCGCTGTTTATTTTTGCCGGCGAAATCATGCTGCGCGGCGGCATCTCCACGCGCCTGATCGCGCTGGCGGCATCGCTCGTCGGCCACATCCGCGGTGGACTCGGCCAAGTGAGCGTATTGTCTTCGCTGTTCTTCGGTGGCGTGTCGGGCTCGGCGATTGCGGACGTGTCGGCGATCGGCGGCGCGATGATTCCGCAGATGGTGGCACGCGGCTTCGATCGCGATTTCGCCACCAACGTGACGATGACTGCGGCGCTTGTCGCCCTGCTCGTGCCGCCTTCGCACAACCTCATCCTCTACTCCGCCGCGGCCGGCGGCGGCATCTCGATCGCCGATTTGTTCGCCGCGGGTATCGTGCCTGCGCTGCTGCTCACGCTCACGCTGATGCTGGTCGGCTGGCTGATCGCGCGCCGTCGCGGCTACGCGGTCGAAGCGTTTCCCGGAATGCGCGCGGTCGGCCTGCGCTTTGTCGCGGCGCTGCCCGGACTGCTGCTCGTCGCCCTGATCTTCATCGGCATTCGCGCCGGCATCTTCACTGCGGTCGAGAGCGCTTCGATTGCGGTGTGCTACGCACTCGTCGTCACGATGCTCATCTATCGCGAACTAACCTGGCACGACTTCCTCGCCACCATCGTGCACGCTGCAGGCACCACCGGCATCATCCTGTTCGTGATCGCCACGGCCGGCTGTTTCGGCTGGCTGCTCGCCTATCTGCAGGTGCCCGCAGCCGCGGTCGATGCGCTGACCCACCTGACGCAGGACAAGAATCTGCTGCTGCTGCTGATCGTGCTCACCCTGCTCGTGATCGGCACGTTCATGGATCTCGCGCCGATGATCATCATCTGCACGCCGATCTTTCTGCCCGTCGCGCGTGCGATCGGCGTCGACCCGGTACATTTCGGCGTGATCCTCATACTCAAGGGCGGCATCGGCCTGATCACCCCACCGCTCGGCTCGGTACTGTTCGTCGGCACCGCGATCGGGCGGATTTCGATCACCGAAACCTTGCGCACGATCTGGCCGTTCTATTTCGCGGCGTTTGCCGTGCTGCTCCTCGTCACTTTCGTACCGGCGCTATCGCTATGGCTGCCTGCGCTGCTGAAATAAGCGCGCACCGTCAGGGAAGTTCTTCAGTAGAATTCCGCGCAACCGATCAGGAAACACCAATCGCATGCCGCAAACGCGCGCGACGAAAAAAACTGCGGTGCCGCGTGCGCCGCGAAAATCCGCGCGCGCGCTCAAGGCCACCCACTCCGGCAGCGGCGGCAAGGCGACCATCAACGACATCGCGGTGTCGAAAAAAACCGTCTCGCGAGTGATCAACCGCTCGCCGCTGGTGCGCCCGGACACGCGCGAAAAAGTCGAAGCGCTGATCCGTGAGCACGATTACGCGCCCGATCCGATGGCGCGCGGCCTGGCCTTCCGCAAGTCGTTCCTCGTCGGCATGATTTACGACAACCCGAATGCGGAATACATCGTCAATATGCAAAGCGGCGCGCTCGACGGTCTGCGCGGCTCGGGCCTGGAACTCGTCGTGCATCCCTGCGACAGCCGCAACGCGGACTACATCGACGGCGTGCGCACCTTCGTCCAGCAACAGCGCCTGCACGGCGTGATCCTCGTGCCGCGCGTGTCCGAGGACGAAGCGCTGGTCGAAATGCTGCGCGAAATCGACTGTCGCTACGCGCGCATCGGCGCGGTAGAACTCGACGATGCCGAACACATGATCATCACCAACGACCGCGAGGGCGCGATCGAGGTGGCGAAATATCTCGAATCGCTCGGCCATCGCCACATCGCGATGATCACCGGTCCGCATCGCTATCTGTCGACGATCGAGCGCGGCGGCGGCTTTGTCGAAACCCTGCGCCGCCGCGGCGTGCGCATCGCATCGAAGTACGTGATGGAGGGCGGATACACGTTCGAATCCGGTGTCGCCTGTGCCGAGCAGCTGCTCGCGCTGCGCCCACGCCCTACCGCGATCTTCACGCTCAACGACGAGATGGCCGCGGGCGTGTACAAGGCCGCGTACCGGCTCGGCATCGGCATTCCGCAGCAATTGTCGGTAATCGGATTCGACGACAATCCGATCGCCTCGCGCCTGTGGCCTTCGCTGACGACGGTGCGCCTGCCGATCCGCGACATGGGCATGACCGCCGCCACGCTGTTGCTGCATGAGGCGAACCGGCGCACGAGTCCCCTTGCGTTCATCCCGCATCTGGTAATTCGCGAATCCTGCCAGCCGCCAGCGTCCTAGCGCCGGGCGTGTCGGGCGTGCCGGGCGTGCCGGGCGTGTGTTTGACGAAATATGACACCGGTTTCCACAATGCGCGTACAGCGCTATCATCAGCATCCCAGGCACGCCCGTATAGCGAAACTTATGTTCAAGAAGATCTATCACGCCACCCACCCCGATTCGATCCGCAACACCGACAACGCGACGCTGCGCGAGCGCTATCTGATCGACGGCCTGTTCGTGCGCGACGAGATCACGCTCAACTACACGCACTATGAGCGCTTCGTCGTCGGCGGCGCGGCGCCGGTGGCGACAAGCCTGAAGCTGCCCGCCCAGGACGAACCCGCCTCGGCGCACGGCAAACCCTTTCTCGAACGACGCGAGCTCGGCGTCGTCAACGTCGGCAATGGCAGCGGCAGCGTCGTTGTCGACGGTACGAAGCATTCCTTGCATGCAAAGGACGGCCTTTACGTACCGATGGGCAGCAGTGAGGTCGTGTTCGCCTCGGACGACGCTGCGAACCCGGCGAAGTTCTATCTCGTGTCGACGCCAGCGCACGCACGCTTCGAGGCCAAGCGCATCGCGATCGGCGATGCCGTGCCGCTGGAACGCGGCGCGCTGGCGACCTCAAACGAGCGCACGATCTATCAATACATCGTGCCGGCGACCTGCCGCTCCGCGCAGTTGCTGCTCGGCATGACCATCCTCAAACCCGGCAGCGTGTGGAACACGATGCCCCCGCATCTGCACGACCGCCGTTCCGAGGTGTATTTCTACTTCGACCTCGGCGACGACCAGCGCGTCATGCACTTCATGGGCGAGCCTGCCGAAATGCGCCATCTCGTGATCCGCAACGACGAAGCGGTGGTCTCGCCACCGTGGTCGATCCACATGGGCTCGGGCACGTCGAACTACTGCTTCATCTGGGCGATGGGCGGCGAGAATCTCGACTACACCGACATGCGCCAGCTCGACATCTGCCAATTGCAGTGATGCCATGACTCACGCCTTCGATCTGAGCGGACGGGTTGCCCTCGTCACCGGCGCGAATACCGGCCTGGGCCAGGCGATAGCGATCGCACTCGCCGAGGCCGGCGCCGACATCGCCGCGGTCGGTCGCACCCAGCCCGCGGACACGTTTGCCGCAGTGCGCCGCGCCGGACGCCGCGGCGAGTGGATCGAAGCGAACCTGGATAACGCCACGGGACTCGATCGCATCGTCGCCGGCGCAGTCGACCACTTCGGCGCGATCGACCTCCTCGTCAATAACGCCGGCACGATCCGCCGCAACGATGCGCTCGACTTCAGCGAAGAGGACTGGGACGCGGTGATGGGCGTCAACCTCAAAAGCGCGTTCTTCCTCAGCCAGGCTGCGGCACGCTGGTGGGTGGCGCGGCAACGCGGCGGCAAGATCATCAATATCGCCTCGATGCTGTCGTTTCAGGGCGGTGTCCGCGTCGCCTCCTACACCGCGAGCAAGTCGGGTCTGCTCGGCATCACGCGGCTGCTGGCGAACGAGTGGGCTGCGCGCGGGATCAACGTCAACGCGATCGCGCCGGGCTATTTCGCAACCAACAACACACAGGCGCTGCGTGCGGACGAAACACGCAACGCCGCAATTCTCGCGCGCATCCCAGCCGGGCGTTGGGGCGTGCCGAGCGACCTCGGCGGCGCCGCGGTATTTCTCGCCTCGCCCGCGTCAGACTATGTGCACGGCGCCGTATTGCCGGTCGATGGTGGCTGGCTCGCGCGCTGAACCCCGGCAATTCCGCAATGCGCGTGCGAGCCGCTACAATGGCGCCTCACTCACGCCCGGAACACGTCATGCGCCTAGT
>VBNZ01000113.1:4203-11065 GCA_005877675.1 Gammaproteobacteria bacterium | reverse complement strand
ACTCAATGACTGGCTTGCAGCGCACCAGGCTACGACCACGATCACGAAGGTCGTGACACCGAGCGGTAAACCGGTGTTCGAGACCGATACCGGCGAGCGCACGGCCATCGAGACACGTATCGCCGGCACCTTCGGGGGCTGGTACGGCAAGACGCGGTTCGTCATGGAAAACGGCCAGGAGTGGACGCAGGCCGAGTCGGGCCAGTTCTCCAACGGCCGCTACGATCATCCCGCGGTGCGCATCAAGCCGATGCTGCTCGGCAGCTGGCTGATGTCGATCCCGGCCTGCGGCTGCGACGTGCGCGTGGAAAGAACGAAATAAGTTCAGGGTGAACTCGTCCCGTGTAGGCCGGGCATGGCCGCCGACACGGGATCCAGTTTGACAATGGTCGAGCTGCGCGACGTTGCCATCCTCGGCGCCGGCCCCGCCGGCCTCGCCAGCGCGCTGTTGCTCGATCGCCTCGGCTATCGTGTCACGCTGTTCGAGCGCTTCGAAGCGCCGCGTCCGCTGGGCTCGGGATTGATCCTGCAGCCGACCGGGCTTGCCGTACTGGCCGAGCTCGGACTCGATGCGCGATCTTCGCGCGATGGCGCGCAGGAAGGCGCGTTTTTCTGGAGCATCAAAACCGCCGCTATCGCAGCCTGGCGCGAGCGCGGGCTTGCCGCATGGAAGGACGAGTCTGCACGATCTGGCCTGAAGCGCTGGCCGTACTCGCCCAGATCGAAGACCCGGCCCAGCTCAGCGTCGCTGAATATCGCCATCACACGTTGCGCCTGCCGTATTCGCGTCGCCTTGCGCATATCGGCGATGCCGCGCACGCGACAAGTCCACAGCTCGGCCAGGGCGCGAACATGGCACTGCTCGACGCGCTTGCACTCGCGCGCGCACTCGCTGCGCAGCGCGATCTCGATGCGGCACTCGCCGCCTACGCGCGCCAAAGGCGCCGCCATGTGCGCGTATTCCAGGCCGCCAGCCGGCTGTTCACGCCGCTTGTACCAGTCCGATGGTCGCACGCTGCCAGCATTGCGCGATGCGGTCATGGCGCCACTCACGCGCGTGCCGCTGGCCGCACGCATGATCGCGCATCTCGTGACCGGCCTCATCGTGTCGCCGCTTGCGGGCGTACGCTTCGACGGACATCGCGACCCTGGCACGCCCGTCAGCGAGGCCTCGCGCTGACTTCAGGAATGCGCCTGCAGCGTTTCGATCAGCTTGTTGAGCCGCTTCGGCGATACCGTCTCGACGGTCTTCAATTCCTGCGCGAACAATGAAACGCGCAACTCTTCGATCAGCCAGCGCAGTTCGTCCAGCATGGCCGCATCGACGCTCCCGCTGGCCTTGAGCTTGAGGTACGCCGACCAATAACTGCGCACGGTGAGCATGCGCGCCTGATCGCGTGTCGCGTCGTGGCGCAGGCGTTCGGCGCGGATGCGCATCGCGGCGAGGTAGCGCGGATAATGCTGCAGCCGGGATTTTGCAACGACCCGCACGAAGCCCGGGTAGATCAGCGCGTCGCGCTGTTCGCGCAGATCGTCGTAGCTCGCACGTGCGTAGCCGATCAACGGTGGTTCGAGCCAGGACGCAAGTTCAGCGTAGGCACCGAGCGTTTCCTCGACCAGCCCAAGCCATTCGACCGCAGTTGCGAACAGGCGGCTGCCGATTTCGGTTGCCGCGTGCACAAAGTCGGCGCGCGTGCGCAATTGCAGATGACGATATCGGCGCGCAGCTCATCGACGCTCGCGATACCGGCGTACTTCAGTGCGAGGCGACGTTCGATCGGCACTTGCTTGCGTGCGTGCTTGATGCGCTCGTGCAACGCGCGACGCAACAGCCGCTGGACGCCCTCGCGATGCGCGATGCGCGCCTCGTCGGCGCGCTCGAATACACGCAGCGCCACGCTCTCGCCGAGGTCGACCAGCGCGGGAAACGCGACGAGACCGCCCGCGCCGACGATGCGTTCGGGTACGTCTTCGAACTCGACCACGTCTTCGCGCGTCAGCTCCGCATCGGCACGGCGCGAGAATGCCGCATTGGCCGCGCCGCCCCAGGCCTCGCGAATCGCGGCGATATCGCGCCCCTCGGCAAGCGCGATGCCGCGCTCGTCGTAGACGCGAAAGCGCATGCGCAAGTGCACCGGCAGCTCGACCGCGTCGAAATCGCGCGCGGCCACGTCGACGCCGGTGACGCGCTTGAGATACGCCGCGAGCGCAGCGTGCAGCGAGGCGTCGCGCGGCGCCTCCGCCTCGACAAACGCGCGCGCGAAATCCGGCGCGGGCACGAAATTCCTGCGCAAAGTTTTCGGCAGGCCACGGATCAGCTCGGCGACTTTCTCCGCCAGCAGCCCCGGCACGAGCCATTCGCAACGCGCTGCGGGCACCGCGTTGACGAACGCGAGCGGCACATTGAGCGTCACGCCATCGGCTGCGTCGCCCGGCACGAAGCGATAGTCGAGCTTCAGTTGGTGCCCGGCGCAATCGAGCTGCGTCGGGAAATCGCGCGCGCGAATGCCCGGTGCTGTCGTCAGCACATCGTCGAGCGACCAGCGCAGCGCGGCCTGCTCTGCCGACGAGGCCTTGCGATACCAGGCGTCGAACGCCGCTGTGGTATTGATCTCCGCCGGCAACTTGCCAGCCAAGAATGCGACGAGTTCATCCTCGTCCTTGACCAGGCCCGTGCGGCGCTGCTTGGCTTCAAGCTCCTGCGCCTCGGCGAGCACGCGTGCGTTCGCGCGCACGCAGTCGGCGCGACTGTCGATTTCGCAGCGTGCGAGCGCTTCGTGCAGGAACACGCGATGTGCCGCTTCGACATCCTGCGCGCCCAATTGCACCGTACGCTTCTCGACCAGCGTCAAACCAAACAACGTCACCTGCTCGAATGCGAGCACCGCGCCGCGCTTGCGCGACCAATGCGGCTCGCGCCAGCTGCGCTTGATCAGGTGCGCGGCCTGCTGCTCGATCCACGCCGGCTCAACCTCGGCGCAAAGCATTGCGTATACTTTTTGCAAATCCAATATCTGTCCGGCGAGCAGCCAACGCGGCGGCTTCTTCGCCAGCGCCGAGCCAGGAAAGATGCCGTATTTGCGCTCGCGCGTGCCGCGATACTGATTTTTCTCATCCTTGAGGGCGACCTGGGTGGGCCAGCCGCTGAGCAGGGCACGGTGGGTGGCTTCGTAGTTTTGCGCGCTTGAGCCCTCGCCCCCGACAGCGACGGGGGAGAGGGTTGGGTGAGGGGGTCGCTTTTGAATTTTCTGGAATTCGTCGACACCCTTGACAGACGAGCGCCCCCTCACCCCAACCCTCGCCCCCGACTGCGTCGGAGGAGAGGGAGTAGTGTTGTCCTCGAGCAGCAGCAACTGCCGATGCAACTCACGCCACTCGCGCATGCGCAGGTACGACAGGAAGCGCGCAGCGCACCAGTCGCGCAGTTTCGACTGGGTCAGTTCTTCGTGCGCCCGTGCATGTGCATGCCACAGGTTCAATACGCTGATGAAATCGGATTTGGCATCGACGAACTCGGCATGCGCAGCGTCGGCGGCGGCGCGCATATCGGGCGGGCGCTCACGCGGATCCTGGATCGACAGGAACGCGACGAGTATCAGCAATTCGCGCGCGACGCCGAGCCGCTGCGCCTCGATCAGCATGCGCGCAAGCGCGACGTCGATGGGCAGCTGCGCCATGCGCTTGCCGATTTCGGTCAGCCTGTATTGAAAAGTGCGGCCATGGTCGGCCGCTTTTTGATTTTTCGTGACCAGGGACGATCGCGCTGATTTGTCCTCATCGATCGCACCCAGCTCCATCAGGCGCCGATAACCATCGCCGATCGCACGCGCATTCGGTGCCTCGACGAACGGGAATTTTTCGACCTCGCCGAGTTTCAGACTCAGCATGCGTAGAATCACGCCCGCGAGCGAGGAGCGCAGGATTTCCGGATCGGTAAACTTCGCGCGCGAACAGAAATCTTCTTCGCTGTATAAACGTATACACACGCCCGGTCCGACGCGCCCGCAGCGGCCCTTGCGCTGCTCGCCCGCGGCCTGCGCGATCGGTTCGATATGCAGGCGTTCGAGCTGGTTGCGCTGCACATAGCGCTTGACGCGCGCGGTGCCGGTGTCGATCACATAGCGGATGCGCGGCACGGTCAACGACGTTTCGGCGACATTGGTCGCGAGCACGATGCGCCGCTGCGCGCCGGGTTTGAACACGCGATCCTGCTCGGCCGCGGACAGGCGCGCATACAGCGCCAGCACTTCGGTCGCGCGGTAATTGCGCCGCGACAATGCGAGGTGCGTGTCGCGAATCTCACGCTCGCCGGGCAGGAAAATGAGCGCGTCGCCGCGCGCATCCTCGCGCGTGATTTCGTCGACCGCGGCGACGATCTGCTCGACCTGCGTCAAGTCTTCACGCTCCGGCGCGGGACGATAGCGCACCTCCACCGGATAGCTGCGCCCCTCTACCTCGACCACGGGCGCGTTGCCGAAATGCGCGGCAAAGCGCGCGGTGTCGATCGTCGCCGAGGTGATGATGATTTTCAGATCGCGCCGCCGCGCAACGAGGCGCTTCAGATAGCCGAGCAGAAAATCGATATTGAGGCTGCGCTCGTGCGCCTCGTCGATAATCAGCGTGTCGTAAGCATTGAGCCACGGATCGCCTTGCGTCTCGGCGAGCAGGATGCCGTCGGTCATGAACTTGATCAGCGATTGCTCGCTGACTTTTTCATTGAAGCGCACCTGATAGCCGACCAGCGCGCCGAGTTCGGTGCCGAGCTCGCCGGCGACGCGACGCGCCACGCTGCGCGCAGCGACGCGACGCGGCTGCGTGCAACCGATCAAGCCGGCGCGTCCGCGACCCGCAGCAAGGCAGAGCTTCGGCAGCTGCGTGCTTTTGCCCGAACCCGTTTCGCCTGCGAGTACGATGATCTGATGCGTGCGGATCAGCGCGACGATCTCGTCCGCGCGTGCGGCGATCGGCAATGCTTCATCGACCTTGATTTGCGGGACGCTCGCGCTGCGCGCTGCGTAACGCGCGCGCGCCGCCTCCGCGCGCGCGCGCCAGCGCACGAGCGCCTCGCTGTCGGGTTTGACGGCGAGCTGATCGAGCTCGCGCGTCAGGCGGCGGCGGTCGCGTAGCAGCGTTTGGTCGAGCTGCGCGCGCAGGGCGGCAAGCTCGGGAGTTGGAGTCGGCGCTTGGGGCATCGTGAACGAATAGCGGGAAGCCGTCGCTGCGGAACTCGACGGCACTGCAAATTATAGCGGTGCGCCGCTTGTGCGCAGAGTCATGGCGATTATCGCGATAGATGGAGCCTATCGAAAACATCATAACAATGAATTTCAGGTCCAGGTGCTACATCGCTATAGTTGACGCCAATCCCGTATAAAAGGAGTGAATCATGGCCAAGGTACGCACCACGACACGCAACGATCTCGACGCGCGCCTGCGCGAGCGCATGATTGGACTGCTCAACCCGCAGCTCGCCGACACGATGGATTTGTATACTCAGGTCAAGCAGGCGCACTGGAACGTCAAGGGACCGCACTTCATCGCGCTGCACGAGCTGTACGACAAGCTCGCCGAGGAGCTCGAAGACCCGATCGACGACATCGCTGAACGTGTCACCGCCCTCGGCGGAGTCGCGCGTGGCACCGCACGCATCGCCGCCGGCGAATCGCGCCTGCCCGAGCTGCCGCTCGCCAGCCTCGATGGCCTCAAGCTCACTGCCCTGCTCGCGGACCGCTACGCGGCACTCGCCAAATCCACGCGCGCGGCGATCGAAAGCGCAGACCATGCCGGAGACGCCGATACTGCCGACCTGTTCACCGGCATCTCGCGCGGACTCGACAAGGCGCTGTGGTTCCTCGAGGCCCATCTTCAATGAGACAACGCTGTCGCGGCGCTTCCGCTTCAATGAAATAACGTCGCGCCGCTTCAATGAAATGACGTTGTCGCGCCGCTTCAATGAAATAACGTTGTCGCGCCGCTTCAATGAAATAACGTTGTCATGCGCAGCATGACGATCACTCCCCCTCTCCCCTGAACGGCTCCACCGTTCGGGGGAGAGGGCACGGGGTGAGGGGGCGCTTCTGCATGAACCATCGAACGGTATTCCTGCCTTACCCGCAAGCGCGCCCTCACCCAACCCTCTCCCCCGTCTGCGTCGGGGGAGAGGGCTTAAAGAGGAAACGCGGCGTTACCTATAGACGAGGAGCGCGGCGTTACTTATAGACGAGGAGCGCGCCGTTACCTACAGATGAGGAACACGCCGTTATCTACAAACAGCGCATTGGCATATGCGCAACGCGCCGACCCGCAGTTTTTCTCGCATAATGCGCGAATGCGTAATTTGACTCATTTGCAGCGGCTGGAAGCCGAGAGTATCGATATCCTGCGCGAAGCAGTTGCCGAATCCGAGCGGCCGGTGATGCTGTATTCGATCGGCAAGGATTCGTCGGTGATGTTGCACCTTGCGCGCAAGGCCTTCTTCCCTGCGCGCCCACCGTTCCCGCTGCTGCACGTCGACACGACCTGGAAATTTCAGGACATGTACGCGATGCGCGACCGCATGGCTCGCGAGTCGGGCATGGAGCTGATCGTCTACAAGAATCCGGAAGCGGAAAAGCTCGGCATCAATCCATTCGAGCACGGCTCGGTCGTGCACACGGATATGTGGAAGACGCAGGGGCTCAAACAGGCGCTCGATCATTACGGTTTCGATCTCGCCTTCGGTGGTGCGCGCCGCGACGAGGAGAAGTCGCGCGCGAAGGAACGCGTGTTCTCGTTTCGCTCTGCGCAGCATCGCTGGGATCCGAAAAGCCAGCGCCCCGAACTCTGGGGCCTGTACAACACGCGCAAGAACAAGCGCGAGAGC